>CAMBAJ010000063.1 GCA_945864305.1 uncultured Clostridia bacterium
TACAAATTCAATGTATACAGAAAGATATAAGGAGTGGGAGGGATTCCGCCGTAGTTGGCATTGTAGGAAAATCCAAAAGTTTAGATTTTCCCACAATGCTTATCTTTTGGTCTTTGGTTCGGAATAGTGTAGTGCTGGCGGTCTATCTCTTGTTTTCGGTTGCTTGCTTCCTTACCGTACATGAGCATTCCAGGCGGGGGTGAAGCAGAAGATGATAACGGTGAAGGCGATGACAGCCACGAAGATGACCACGGCGGCAAAGCCGATGGTGGGCAGCTGGCTCAGGTCCACCTTGGCCAGAGAGGGGATGATGGTGCACAGGGACAGGAAGGAGAAGAAGCCGTTGGCTTTGGCGAAGTCGCGCAGAATGTTGGGAGGAACCAGGCCGGTGTTGCGGCAGATGATGCCCAGCACCATGCACCAGATGGACATGTTGACCCAGCCCTGGCAGAGCTTGCCCAGGAACTCGGACAGCAGCAGGATGGCGGCGGCGACAGCCAGGCAGATGAAGGTGGTGTAGTACTTTCTGAACTTCTCCCAGAAGTAGGTCTTCTTCTCGGCGGCGCTGGAGCCGGCCAGTTCATTGTACCAGCTGTAATTGGGGTCGGCGGCGTGCTTGGAGCGGATCTCTTCCACCAGCTTGTTGGCCACGCTCAGACCGCAGTTGGAGGCGGGCAGGGTGCCGATGAACTTCTGAACGGCGTAGATAAAGGTGGCCAGCGCGGCGGCGGTGTCCAGACCCAGGTTGTCGCAGGCCTCCACCATGGTGGTGGTGGCAACGATGCCGCCGTTGACGACAGGGGCGGCGGCCAGGGCGAATTCCTTGCCAATCAGGGGAATTGCCACGGCGCAGCCCAGAATGGCGGCGGCCATGCCGATGACAGCGCAGAGCACGGTACGCCACTCTCTCTTCAGGGCGTTGACATCAACGGATGTGCCCATGTTGAAGAGGAGGAAATACTGGCCCAGCTTGGCCAGACCGGCGAAACCGGAGATCTCCATAATGTTGGCCGGATAGATGCCGGACAGGAACAGGACCAGGAAGCCCATCATGATGACGAACATGGAGGAGATCTTGGCCTTGGTCAAGGCGCCCACAAGATCGCCCACGAAGAAAATGAGCAGTACGGCGAATACTGCCTGATATGTAGTCATTTCCACATCATTTTACCTCCTAATTTTTGCTACACACAGATTTATTTAGACCCGCAGCGCTCTGCGAAAGTCTCAATGAGTACCTGAGCCAGCTCGCCGGACTTGTAGAAGTCTTCCAGGATGAGTTGCTCGTTTTTGGTATGATTCTTGGTATAACCGGTGGCCACACCAATGGTGGTCATGCCCTGGGCGTTGAAGATGTTGGCGTCCATACCGCCGCCGCCAGCCTCGAAGCTGCTGGTCAAGCCCACCTTGGCACAGGCGGCTTTGGCGATTACCACCACCTCGTCGCTCTCAGGAATCTGGAACGGGAGGAAAGCCTGGCTCATGATGAGCTTCAGACCGGCACCCTTCTCCTCCGCCACCTTCCGGCAGTGGTTTTCAAAGTAGGACACGTAGTCCTCCAGCTTTTGGGCGTCCCGGCTGCGGGCCTCGCCGCTGAAGGAGGCGAAATCGCACACCACATTGGGGACATGGGTACCGGTGGAGAGCATGGGGAAGTTGGAAGTGGTCACCTCATCCAGACGGCCCTGCCGCAGGGTAGAGAGCATGTCGCACATGATCTTGGCGGCGTCAATGCCCTTTTCCGACTCATTGCCGGCGTGAGCGGCCAGACCGGTGATCTCCGCGCCCAGCTGATAGCGGCCCGGAGCGGCGGTGACGAAACGGCCTACCCGGCCGGGAGAGTCGAAGATGTAGCCCATGTGGGATTTAAAGATGGAGACGTCCGTGGCCTTGGCACCGAACAGACCGGCCTCCTCGCCCACGGTAAAGTACACCTCCAGCCGGGGCAGCGGCTGGCCGGACGCCAGAACGCGGCGTAGACCCTCCAAAATTGCACAGACGCCGGAGATGTCGTCCGCCGCCAGAATGGTGGTGCCGTCGGAGTACAGGATGCCGTCCTTTTCCACGGGCCGGATGCCCAGACCATTGGGAACGCGGTCCATATGAGAGCAGAGGAGCAGAGAGCCGTCCAGCTGACCATCCAGAACGCCCAGCACGTTGCCGCACTCGCCGCCGAAAGTGTCACCGGCGTTGTCGGTAGTAACGGTGAAGCCAAGGGCCTTTAGCTTGCCGGCCAGGAGCTCGGCAATGGCGGTCTCCTTTCCGGAAGCAGAATCAGTGGTGAGCAGCTCAATCAGTTCTACGTACATGGTTTCGTTTTTCATAATGAGCCTCCTGCGAAATTGTGGTGCAGTGGAAGACAAGTGTCTTTTTAGCACTTTATCAAAGTACCACTTGAAAGATGTCTTTAATAGGAGTAAAATGATGTCCCAAATGGAGAAATACGTCTTTAATTGGAAAAGAGGGCGGAAAGAAGATGAAAATTGGCGTAATTGGACCGGGGATTACGTTAAAAGTTATCAAGCGAGTAGCGGAAAGAGACATTCCGGATGTACAGGTTGCCTACTGTTACACGGAATTTTACGAAGAATCCGGAGTGATTGCGGAAAAACTGCAAAAGCGGAAGGACATAGACGCCATTTTGTTCTCCGGCCCCACCAACTACGCCTATGCCATGCGCCGGGTGAAGCAGACGATCCCCTGGAGCTATCTGCCCCACAGCCGCACGGCGGCTCTCCAGGCGTTTTTGGAGGCCATGGCCGTCTACGGCAGTGATCTGAGGGCTATCAGCGTGGACCGGTATGATCCGGAACTCTTGCGGGAATCGCTGGAGGCGGCCGGCATCAAGGGCACGAAGTTCTACCGGGCGCCGTACAGCCCGGAGGAGATCGGCTTTGAGAAGAAGCTCCAGGATTTTCACCGGGACTGTTATCAGCGTGGCCTGGTTTCCGCCCGCTTTACCAGCATGGAGCACATTCGGGACCCACTGCTGGCGGAGGGAATTCCCTGCATTCGAACCTATCCGGCGGAGGAGATCATCCGCGAGCAAATCTATCACCTGCAGGTTCAGGACTTCGCGGCCCGGGAGAACCAGGGGAAGCTGGCTGTTATCGGCATCCACTTCGACTATGTTTTTGACGATGAGAAGGATCTGCTCATCCGGGAGTGGGAGAAGATGCGGTATCAAAATGAGTTCAAGGAGAAGGTCTATTCCGTGGCGCAGCGGATGGAGGCCGCGGTGTTCGGCGACGGCGTGGACAATTTTTTCATTACCACCACCCGCAGTATGCTGATGAATGTGTTCCTCAAGACCGGCGAGCATTGGAATCTGATGCAGTTCGGACAGCGGGGCCCGGCCTATAAAGTCTGGGTGGGCATGGGCGTGGGCAACACCATGCTGGAGGCCAAATCCAGGTCCACCATGGCATTGAACCACGCAATCGCGGACCGGTCCGGCAGCTCCTACCTGGTAGAGGACGAGAACCGGATCAGCGCCTCCATCGGATTTGATGACGGCGAGGACCACAGCTTCGCCTATTTTGCCCGGCACATTGGCGCCAGCCCCGTGACGCTGGAGCGGCTTCAGCGGGTTTTGAAACAGGACGGCGACACTATGACCTCCGAGGAACTGGCCACACGTCTTGGCATCACCATCCGCAGTGCCAACCGGATCATTGTGCAGATGGAGGAGTCGGGCTGCATCACCACGGTTGGCAAACGCTCCGCCGGCAAGGGCCGTCCCGCCCGGGTCATCAAGATCACCCTGCCGGAGAGCCTGAGCAGCGAGTGAGGGACCCCCTTCCCCGCCGCTTTGGCTGCCGGAGACACCCGCCGGGAATCAACGGAGGCATAAAAAAGTCCGCCCACGGCCCTTATGGGTCGTGGGCGGACTTCTCTTTAGACGGTTTTATCGAATTTCTCCCAGAATGCGGATCATCAGAGCTACCCTCTTGAAGGGGGTCATCAGATAGACGCCGTCGCTGTAAGGCGCGATCTGCTTGGCAATCTCTGCGGAGATGGTGACGGCCAGGGCTTCGGCCTCCTCCCGCTCCTTGCCCTCATACAGGGCGATGATCTCGTCGCACACCCGCATACCGGCAATCTCGTTGTTGAGGAAGCAGGCATTTCGATGGCTGACCACCGGGTAGATGCCGGCCAGAATTTTGCTATGCAGGATCTCCCGTGCCAGCTTCAGATTGTCCAGCGCCTCCCGGGAGAGCACCGGCTGGGTCAGAAAACCGGAGATGCCGTTGGCCTCCTTCTCCTGGGCCATCTTGAGCTGCATGGCAAAGTTTTTGGCGTTCAGGTTCAGAGCACCGTAGGTCCGGAAGGGCGTGGACAGGGTGTGCTCATTCAGATCAGCCACATAGCGGGCCAGCTTCCGGGAGTTGAAGTTGAATACGGTCTTGACCTCGGCCCGGTCCTCCGTGGGGATGGGATCGCCGGTGACCAGCAGCACGTTGTGGACGCCCTCAATGGACAGACCCAGCAGCAGGGCCTTGGTGGCGTTCAGGTTCCGGTCCCGGCAGGTCATGTGGGGCAGAGGCTCCACGCCCAGCTCCCGGCGTATCTTGCAGGCCAGCAGGCTGCTGTCCGCCCGGGGGCGGCCGATGGGACAGTCGGCGATGGTCACCGCGTCGGCTCCTGCGTCCCGGAGCTGCTGAACGCCCTCCAGGAAGAACTCCACATGGTCGTCCACCGGCGGGTCCAGCTCCACAGCGATGACCCGCTGTCCGCTCTCCAGCTTGTCCCACAGGGTGTTGGTGTTGGGCGGGATGCTGCGGCGAGCGGCGGCTTTTGGCTGGATAGGCACAGGCTCCGGCAGAGGCCTTGAAAGCATGTCGGCCACCTTGGCGATGTGGTCCGGCGTCGTGCCGCAGCATCCGCCGACGATGGAGGCGCCCGCCCGGACGATCTGGGCCATCTGCATGGCGAAATAGGCGGGCTGTCCCTGATAGACTACCCGGCGGCCCAGTACAGTGGGATAGCCGGCGTTGGGCATGACGGACAGGGGCTTTCCGTTCAGGTCCAGGTCCCGGATGCACTCCAGCAGATGGCGGGGACCGGACATACAGTTAAAGCCCACCGCGTCTACCTCCGGCAGCGCAGCGGTGCGCTGGATCAGCTCCCGGCCCCGCAGGCCGTCCCGGGTGACGCCGTCGAAGCCAACGGCGAAGGAGACGATGAGAAAGGCCTCCGGGCAGTGGGCTTTCAGGTAACGGGCAAATTCGGGGATGCCCTCGTCGGTGGGCAGGGTTTCCACAAGAAAGTGGGTCAGACCCTGGGCCAGGAAGAGGTCCGCCTGACGGCGGTAAGTATCGGCGGGGGTCAGGCGTGTACCGGCAGGGGCGGGACCCAGGTCCGCGAACACGCAGGCGCCGTAAGGGGCGGCGGCCTCCAGCGCCAGACGGCAGGCGGCCTCTGTCAGGTGGACAGCCAGGTCCTCTTTCCCACTGGCCAGATGGGCGCCCACGGCAAAGGTGTTGGTCTTGATGGCCTGGCAGCCTGCCTTCAAATAGGCTTCATGAATGGCCGTGATCTCCCCGGGATGGGAGAGGCTGGCCAGCTCGCAGGGGGCTTCCGCCCGGCCGGGGAAAGAGGTGTAATAGGTGCCCATGGCGCCGTCGAACAGCAGCGGCTTGCCCTGGGATAGTTCCGTTCTGATATCCATGATTATCCGAAAACCTTTCTTGCGATCTCCACAGACTGGCGGGCGTCCTTGGCGTAGTAGTCCGCCCCCATCTGCCGGGCGTATTCCGGCGTCACCACGGCGCCGCCCACAAAGGTGATGGGAGGCTCCGGCAGGGTCTGCAGGAGCCGGATGGTCTCCTCCATTGCCGGAAGGGTGGTGGTCATCAGGGCGGACAGGCCCACCAGCCGGATGTCCTGCTCCTGCACGGCTTTCAAAATCGTCTCCGGCGACACGTCCCGGCCCAGGTCCAGGACCTCGTAGCCGTAGTTCTCCAGCACGGTCTTGACGATGTTCTTGCCGATGTCGTGGATGTCGCCTTTGACAGTGGCGATGACCAAGCGCCCCTTCTTCACCGGCGCGCCGCCCTTTTGGGCGATGGAGACCCGGATGACCTCAAAGACGGACTGGGCCGCCTGGGCTGCGCTGAGCAGCTGGGGCAGGAACACCTTCCCCTGCTCGTACCCCTCGCCCACCCTGTCCAGGGCGGGGATCAGGTGCCCCTCCACCAGAGAGAGCTCGTCCTCCGTCTCCAGGGCGGCCTTCGCCAGCTTGCCCGCTTCGGCCTTCAAGCCCCGGATGATGGCGTCGTCCAGGGTCAGGTTGCCGGCGGCGGGTGCCGCCTGGACGAGGGCCGGCTCCCCGGTGAAGCGGGCCACATAGGTCCGGCACTCCCTGTCCTCGCCGGAGAGCACCCGGAAGGCGGCCACCGCGTCCAGCATCTCCTTTTGGTTGGGGTTGATGATGGGCAGAGTCAGTCCGGCGTGCATGGCCTGGATCAGGAAATTCTGGGTGATGAGAGGCCGGTTGGGCAGGCCGAAGGAGATGTTGGAGACGCCCAGCACTGTCTGGAGCCCCAGCTCCCGGTGGACGGTCTCCACGGCCTTCAGCGTCTCCACCGCCTGGTCCTGCTGAGCGGAGACCGTCAGCGTCAGGCAGTCGATCCACAGGTCCTCTCTGGGGATGCCGTAGGACAGCGCGGCGTCCAGAATGCGCCGGGCAATGGCCACGCGGCCCTCCGCCGTCTGGGGGATGCCATTTTTGTCCAGCGTCAGGCCCACCACGGAGGCGCCGTATTTTTTGATGATGGGCAGAATGCGGTCCAGAACTTCCGGCTCACCGTTGACGGAGTTCACCGCCGCCTTACCGTTGTAGACCCGAAGGCCCGCCTCCAGAGCGTCGGGGTTGGAGGAGTCCAGCTGCAGGGGCAGGGAGATGGTGCTCTGCAGCTTTTTCACCACCCGGGGCAGCATCTCCACCTCGTTGACGCCGGGGAAGCCCACATTGACGTCCAGAATGTCCGCCCCCGCGTCCTCCTGCTGGACGCCTACGTCCAGAATGTAATCCAGATCGTTTTCCAGCAGCGCCTGCTGGAACCGCTTTTTGCCGGTGGGATTGATGCGCTCGCCGATCACCCGCACGCCGTCCACCCGGCAGGGCGTCACGGGAGAGCAGACGAAGCTGACGGCGTCGTAGGTCCGGGGAACGGGCTTCTTCCCGTTCAGCGCCTGGGCCAGCCGGCGGATATACTCCGGCGAGGTGCCGCAGCAGCCGCCGAAGATGGTGACGCCGGCGTCGAGACAGGGCAGCAGTGCCTCCACGAAGGCCTCGGGCCCCATGTCGTAGTGGCCGTCCACCGGGTCGGGCAGGCCCGCGTTGGGCTTGGCCACCACCGGCAGGCGGGTGTTCCGACACAGCTCCGCCAGCAGCGGCGCCAGCTTGTCGGGGCCCAGAGAGCAGTTCAGACCCACGGCGTCGGCCCCCAGCCCCTCCAGTGTCCGGGCCATGGAGGCCACGGTGCAGCCGGTGAAGGTGCGGCCAGTCTCGTCAAAGGACATGGTGACGAGGACCGGCAGGTCTGTGTTCTCCTTGACGGCCAGCAGCGCCGCCTTGGCCTCATACAGGTCCGTCATGGTCTCGATGGCCACCAGGTCCGCCCCGGCCTTCTCTCCGGCCACGGCCATCTCACGGAACAGCTCATAGGCCCGCTCAAAGGGCAGGCTGCCCATGGGTTCCAGCAGCTCACCCAGGGGGCCCATGTCCAGGGCCACCCGGACGCCCAGCCCCGCCACCGCCTGTTTGGCGATGGTGACGGCGGCGGTGACGATCTCGTCCACGCTGTGGCCGGTGCGCTGGAGTTTCAAGCCGTTGGCACCGAAGGTGTTGGCGTAGACCACCTGGCTGCCTGCGTCCGCGTATTCCTGATAGACGGAGTCCAGCAGCTCCGGCTCCGTCAGATTCAGCAGCTCGGGCTGGCCTCCCGGCGGCAGGCCCCGCTGCTGGAGCACGGTGCCCATGGCGCCGTCCAGGATCAGAATGTCGTTTTTCAAGAAATCAGAGTGCACAGGATTTCCCTCCCTTGCGAAGTGTACAGGTCTCCCGCATGGAGCAGTAGGCGCAGCCACGGATGCGGGCCTGCTGGGGTCTGTCGGAAAGGCCGATGACGGCGGTGACGGATTTGCTGGGGTTCATAAGAAAGCTGTCCGTCACCTGGACACCCACCCGGCGTCCGGCGTCCAGCGCGGCGCAGATGGCGGGCTGGAGGGCCAGGGGCAGGTCGCCGTAGCCGGGGCTGAACCGGTCCGTCAGGTACCGGCCCGGGAACCGGGCCGCCAGCTCCTCCTCGGCGGCGTTGCAGCCGCTCTCCACCCAGGCGCTGCCGCAGGCGTCCAGCATGACCGCCCGGGCCATGTCTCGGGCCTGCTCCGCCCGGAGCATGGTCTCAAACCCGGCGCCCAGCGTGCAGATCAGCAAAACGGCCTGGTCACACTGAGCCAGCATCCGAGCGGCGGAGCGGCCGGTCAGCAGAATGCCGGCCTCCCGCAGCAGCACGCCGCGTTCCTCATGGACTGTGGAAAACACCCGGTAGGCATACCGGGGACGCACGGCGGCGGTGAGTTGGTCTGCGATCTGCTCCATGTCCCGCCGCAGCACCTCCGGAGGGGAACTCCCCGCGCCCAGATAGCGCAGGGCCTCCATGATATCCAGTTTCATAGGCGTTCCTCCCTGCCATGGCCTCAGAATATTCCTATTATAATAGCAGACAAATGGGAAAGCAACTGCCGGACGCCATCCCGACGAATTTCTTTTCCAATATGGAAACCTAAATGCATGCGGAAAAACACAGGCGGCACCACGGAGCGCTGCCTGAAAAATGTCAAAAACACTGTGGAATTTGTCAAAAACTCACTGTTTAGCACAGCGCAGCGGAGAAAGAAACTTATCCAAGCCGTTTGCCACAGAACGTTCGCCTTTTGCGAAGATGGGGACCTTTCTGCATTTGGGGACACATAATTTGACGGAGTGAAAAAGCGGACAGCACCGATAGGCGCTGTCCGCTTTGACTTTAAAATCTATCAGATTTTGGGGTTGACACCCAAAAGAGCGGTATTACCGCTTCCTACAGACCAGCTGGCCGTTCTCCGCGTCCAGCACCAGGGTGCTGCCGACAGGCAAATCGCCCCGGAGGATGGCTTTGGCGATCAGGGTCTCGGCGCTGCTCTGGAGATACCGCTTCAGGGGTCGGGCACCGTACACCGGGTCGAAGCCCCGGTCAATGAGCAGCGTCTTGGCGCCGTCCGTGACCTCCAGTTTCAGCGTCTTGTCCGCCAGACGCTGCTTCAGGCCTTTCATCAGGATGTCGATGATGCCGTTCAGGTTCTCCTTGGTCAGGGGCTTGAACAGGATGATCTCATCCAAGCGGTTCAAAAACTCCGGGCGGAAAGAGGCCCGCAGCTCCGCCATGACGGCGTTCCGGGCGTCGTCGGAAATGCTGCCGTCGGGCTGGATGCCGCCCAGCAGTTCCTGAGAGCCTAGGTTGGAGGTCAGGATGATAATGGTGTTCTTGAAGTCCACTGTCCGGCCCTGGGAGTCGGTGATGCGGCCGTCGTCCAGAATCTGGAGCAGGATGTTGAACACATCCGGGTGGGCCTTTTCCACCTCGTCGAACAGTACCACGGAGTAGGGCTTGCGGCGCACGGCCTCCGTCAGCTGGCCACCCTCGTCGTAGCCCACGTATCCCGGAGGCGCGCCGATCAGCCGGGACACAGAGAACTTCTCCATATACTCCGTCATGTCGATGCGCACCAGATTGTGCTCATCGTCAAACAAACACTCCGCCAGAGACTTGGCCAGCTCCGTCTTGCCCACGCCGGTGGGACCCAGGAACAGGAAACTGCCAATGGGCCGGTTGGGGTCCGCGATGCCGGCCCGGGAGCGCTGGATGGCCTCCGTCACCAGCCGCACGGCTTCGTCCTGGCCCACCACCCGCTTGTGGATGACGTCATCCAGGTGCAGCAGCTTCTCCCGCTCACCCTCCATCAGGCGGCTGACGGGGATGCCCGTCCACTTGGCGACGATGTCGGCGATCTCGTTCTCCGTCACGGTGTCGTGGACCATGGTGTTCTCGCCGGTGTGCTGCTCGGCGATGGCCTCAGCCTCTTTCAGTTCCTTTTCCAGGGCAGGCAGGTCGGAGTATTTCAGCTTGGCGGCCTTCTCGTATTCCAGACGGGACTGGGCCTGTTCGATCTGGCCTTGGAGCTGCTCCAGCTTGCCTTTCAGCTCCTTGACCTTGTCCACGCCGTGCTTCTCCGCCTCCCAGCGGGATTTCAGGGCGTTGAACTGTTCCTTCTCGTCGGCCAGTTCTTTCTTCAATTCCTCCAGACGGTCCCGGGAAAGCTGGTCGTCCTCCTTTTTCAGGGCCATCTCCTCGATTTCCTGCTGCATGATTTTCCGGCGCAGGTCGTCCAGAGACGCGGGCATGGAGTCGATCTCTGTCCGGATCATGGCGCAGGCCTCGTCCACCAGGTCGATGGCCTTGTCCGGGAGAAAGCGGTCCGTAATATAGCGGTTGGAGAGGGTGGCGGCGGCCACCAGAGCGTTGTCGTGGATGCGGACGCCGTGGAAAATTTCGTAACGGTCTTTCAGGCCCCGGAGGATGGAGATGGTGTCCTCCACCGTGGGTTCATCCACCTGCACCGGCTGGAACCGGCGCTCCAGAGCGGCGTCCTTTTCAATATACTGGCGGTACTCGTCCAGCGTGGTGGCGCCGATGCAGTGCAGCTCGCCCCGGGCCAGCATGGGCTTTAACAGGTTGCCGGCGTCCATGCTGCCCTCGGTCTTGCCGGCGCCCACAATGGTGTGCAGCTCGTCGATAAACAGGATGATCCTGCCCTCGGACTTGCGGACCTGCTCCAGGACCGCCTTCAGCCGCTCCTCAAACTCGCCCCGGTATTTGGCACCCGCGATCAGGGCGCCCATGTCCAGAGAGAAGATGGTGCGGTCTTTCAGACCGTCGGGCACGTCGCCCCGGACGATCCGCTGGGCCAGCCCCTCGGCGATGGCGGTCTTGCCGACGCCGGGCTCGCCGATCAGCACCGGGTTGTTCTTTGTTTTGCGGGACAGGATGCGGATGACGTTCCGAATTTCACTGTCACGGCCAATGACCGGGTCCAGCTCCTTCTTTCTGGCCCGCTCCACCAGGTCGGTGCCGTACTTTTTCAGGGCATCATAGGTGTCCTCCGGGTTGTCGGAGGTGACCGGGTTGGACTTTACCTTGGACAGCTCCTCGCTGAACCGGCTGCGGGTGATGCCGTGGTCCTGCAGGAGCTGCTTGAGAGAGCTGGAGCCCTCAGAGAAGATGCCCAGCATCAGATGCTCCACGGAGATATATTCGTCGTGTAACTTCTCCGCTGTCTTTTCCGCCACGGTGAGGACCTTGCCCGTCTCGGGCGAGGCATAGACCTCTCCACTGCCGCCGGATACCTTGGGGAGCTCGTCAATTTTGGTGCCCAGCTCTGCCAGCAGTCCACCGCAGTCCACCCCCATCCGGCTGAAAATGGAGCCGATAAGGCCGCCGTCCTGCTTCAGCAGGGCGTACAGCAGGTGCTCCGGCGTCAGATACTGGTTGCTTTTCTCCTGCGCCAGGGCCTGGGCGTCCCGGATGGCCTCCAGCGTTTTCTGTGTGTATTTTTCCGTGCTCATAGAATCTCCCTCGATTCAAAAGACCGGCGCCGCAGAATAGCTGCCGGACTGTATCCATATGATTTTAAATACCGTCTGCCTGAAATGAAAACCCTACTTGGGCTTTCCAACCTCAGGTTCGGCTTTATTATAATCCTGATTTTAGCACTGTCAAGGAGAGAGTGCTAAAATTCATAATATCCGCAAAGATTGTTCACAATTTCTTTTAAAATGAAATTTTCTGTCACAAAAGTATGGGGAGAAATACTGATGAAAAAGAAAAGACCGGCGGGAATCACCGGAAACTCCCGATGGCTGGCCGATGCGCCCGGCAGAGTTGAATATAAAAAGACAGAGGCGGTTCCGGTGATGAGGAACCGTCCCTGTCTTTTCACGGTGCTGTCGGAACAGTGAAAACCCCGCAACAAAAGGCGCAAATATAGTTGCGGGAGCTGCGAATGTTTTCAAGAGGACAGGATTGCCGCCCAGGCAGGGGCATGGCACTGGGCACCATTGCAAAGCGGCAGACCGAAACGATTTATATGTCAGGGGCAGCTTTTGCACTGTCTTGATCGGGCACATTGACCTGGCGTCCTGCCGGATGCCATTACGTCTCCGCGTCCTCCTGTACAGGGGCTTGTTCAGGATGTTTTTTCTGTTCCGCATCCAAGGCCGCCAGTCCCAGCCGGATGAGCTCCACAGTTGCTTCCGAGCGCGTCTGAAAGCGGCGTTCAAAACGGAAATCCTCGATTCGCTGGAACATCTCGTCGTCCACCGATACGGTGTAGCGCGCCCTGTTGGTTGCCATAATTATCACCTCGAGACTCATTATACAACCAGTGAATCACTGGTGTAAAGGTTAACTTATTCTTGACACGGGTTCAGTGAACCACTATAATTTAAGCAAAAAGGTTCACTGAATCACTGAACCGAAAGAGAGGCGAGAGAGCATGAAAGCGGACACGAGACGCTATTCCATCTCTGTGACAAAGGATATGGATGCAGACCTCAAGGCTGTGAAGGAAGAGCTTTACAGTGAGGATTCGCAGAGTGAAATGTTTCGGGACTTGATCGCCCGCGGGCTGGACGCCTGGAAGGCATCTGAGCGCGAGATTCAGTGAGACATCTTATTGGTACATAGGGAAATCAATATAGCCCCGCGCACCTAGAGGAGCGGGGCTGTGGGAAGAATATATGCAGTGTTTGCTGCGAAAGGCAGGCACGTCTGCAGTGGGCTTATTTCACGCACCGGCCGCCGGAATTTCCGGCGGCCGTCCTGTCCTGCTGATCTCATAGTCGCATGGAAAGGTGCGGGCGTTCTTTGCCAGGGACGCCCAAAGCGGTTCACCGTTCGGATGAAATGTAACGCGAACATAACATTGAACCGCTGGCGGCTATGAGGAGTATCACGTGGGGAAGAATACATGGAGCCGCCCGGACAGGGAAGCCCTGAACCGGGTCTTGGCGAACAACAAAAGCAATTTGGAGGGCATCGTCCTGCGGCTGGCCTGGAAGCAGGGCTTGTCCCGGGAGGAGATCCGCCAGCTGACCTGGAACGACGTCTCGTTTTCCAGCGGGCAGCTGATCCTGCCGGACCGCCTGATTCCCATGGAGGCGGAGACCCAGGCCTGCCTGCAGGAGCGGTACGATTTCCGGGGCGGCGTCTCCCCCTTCGTGGTCATTTCGGAGCGCTGCCGCAGGCAGATTTTGCCGGAGTCCGTCTCCCGCCTGGCCCGCGGCGCGCTGGACCAGGAGGGACTGAAAGATGTCAGCCTGTCGGACCTGCGGCGGGACTTCATCATCTGCCAGCTGGAGGAGCACGACTGGCCCTATGTTGCCCGGATCAGCGGCGTGTCGGCCCCCACGCTCTACGCCAAATTCTCCCCGTACATGTCGTCCAAAAAGGGTGGCGGCGGGGCGGAGACAGCAACTGCGCCGCAGGTGGATGAATTCCGTCTGTGGAAGGTTCTGCAGGCGGAGGGCAGCTCCCCGGTAGGCTTGACGTTGTGGCTAGCATGGAAGATGGGCGTGCAGGTGTGTGACATCATCTCACTGACGTGGGACCAGGTGGATTTTGAAAAAGACGTGCTCCACCTGAAAGACCGGGACGTGCCCTTCAACAGCACGGTACGACGCCTTTTGCAGGAAACGCGGGAACGCGCCCGGGACATCCCGGACCGCCATGTGCTGCTGACGCCGAAATCCCAAAAGCCGATTGACCAGCCGCGTCTGTCCAAAATGGTGCGGACGGCGCTGATCCGGGGCGGGATGGAGGACGTGACTCTCCGGGACCTGAACCGGGAGGAAAAGCACGGGCGGGAGGACGGTCTTCTGCTGCGGTACGCCGCGGAGAAGGGTTCCGTCACCCGGCGGGAGGCCATGGACATCCTGGGACTGCAGAAAGTCGCATCCTATGAACGCCTCCGGCGGTTGACGGAGCAGCGGAAGCTGGTGCGGGTAGGCTCGAAGTATTACCTGACAGGGACCGTTGTTCCACCGGAGGAACAATATGAGGTGATCCGCAAATATCTCGAGCGGGTGGATGGCGCTTACAGGCAGGAGCTCGCGGAGCTTTTGCATGTGAAAGCGCGGCAATGCACTTTAATTTTAAAACATATGGTGGAGGACGGCAAACTCATTCAGATCGGGCAGCGGTATTTTCTCCCGTCTGAGGAGCCCGCCTCGCACCTGTCGTGAACCTTTTTTCACGGACCCTGTTTTGGGGTCCGTGTTTTTTTACGGTCCGGCGGAGAAATATTACGAAAGTCATGATGGTAAAACATGGGACATGGGCAGGGTTGTATGCCGTTTTTCAATTGAGTTAAAAGGCTCCAAAAACGATAGACAACGTGGATTTTTTCCCTTAAATTGGGCTTGCGAACGGCGGATGGAAAGCCTGTTCCGGCATAGATACGGATTCCGGCTAGCCGCTGTATGTGCGCCGGAGACGGCGGACCGGATGACGTTCGCGAAAACATGGCGGCTCTTCACCGCCAAATCTTTAAAGGAGGAAAACCCACTATGAAGAAGTTCCTTTCTCTGGTTCTGGCTCTGGTGATGACCATGTCTCTGGTCACCATTAGCGCCGGTGCCAAGGACTTCACGGATGACGACAAGATCACCTACGAAGAAGCCGTCGCCGTGGTGTCCGAGATTGGCGTTGTCGACGGCTATGCCGACGGCAAGTTCAATCCCACCAACACCCTGACCCGTCAGGCTGCAGCCAAGATCATCTGCAACCTGATCCTGGGCCCCACCACCGCCGCTGAGCTGCACGCGGACACCGCTCCTTACAAGGACGTTCCCGCTACCAGCGAGTTCGCCGGCTACATCGCCTACTGCGCCAAGGAGGGCATCATCTCCGGTTACGCTGACGGCACCTTCAAGCCCGGCAACACCCTGACCGGCTATGC
>CAMBAJ010000064.1 GCA_945864305.1 uncultured Clostridia bacterium
TGAAGCCCGGCATGGTGCTGACCGGCACGGTGCGCAACGTCATCGACTTCGGCGTGTTCGTGGACATCGGCGTCCACCAGGACGGCCTGGTCCACATCTCCCAGGTGGCGGACAAATTCATCAAACACCCCTCGGAGGTGGTCTCCGTCGGCGACGTGGTGAAGGTGGTGGTCCTGGAGGTGGACGAGAAGAAAAAGCGCATTTCTCTGTCTATGAAGCAGGCTCCCGCTTTTTCTTGAAAGAAAAAGTGGGCAAAAAGAACTTGAACGCGCTGCCAAATCACTGCGGGGCGCGGCGTTCCACCCGGTGACGAAGGGGTTGCCGGATGGAGGGCTCCGATTCCCCGGGAGCGGGAGAAAGGAATTTGCCATGATGCTTTCCATCGACGAAGTGAATGACTATCTGGACGCCGTCGTCGAGACGTTCCCGGAGGTTTTGTTCGACGAACTCAACGGCGGGGTGAACCTGCTGGAGGACACGGTGCCGGACCCCGAGTTCCCGGAGGGGGAGATGTATATCCTGGGGGAGTACTGCGATGACCTGCTGGGCCTGTATATCAATTTGTACTACGGCTCCTTCGCCGCCCTGGCGGAGCGGGAGGACTGGGACCGGGAGACCTGGGAGGAAGAGCTGCGGACGACCCTGTCCCACGAGCTGACCCACCACATGGAGAACCGGGGCGGGCTCCACGCCCTGGATGACCGGGACGCGGAGGAGCTGGCCGCCTGGCGGCAGGAATACGGAATCGACGATTGAACAGAGCGAAGGGCGCCGCAAACGCGGCGCCCTTCGCGGCTATCTGTTCGGTTTCAGGGGAGACAAACGCCGTACTCCGGCCCGTACAGCAGCCACCACGCAAGGCCGTACAGGCACAGCGCAGCGCAGACCAGCACGAAGCACAAAACCATGCCCACCCAGTCGTACTTCACCTTCCCGCCGCCTCTCGCGGCCAGCAGGGTCTCCGCGCCCAGGCCGATGAGGATGAGGGGCGAGCACTTCAGCGCCCAGGTGAGGTCCAGCCGGGGCCAGAACATGGACACCAGCATCAGCCCGCCGGAGACCACCAGTACCACGCCTAGGGTGAAGGTCCCCACCCGGCGCGGCTTTTGGAGTTCAGTCCGCTCAGTCGTCTCCATGGCCGTCCTCCTGTTCCTCCGCTACGGCGTCCGCGGATTCCTCCCGGACCGGCTCCGCTTCCGGCGGCGTGAAGACCGGGATGTCCTCGGATTTCTCCCGCTTCGGTCCCCGGATGAACCACACGCCCAGGGCGATGATGCCCACCGTCACCGCCAGCCGGGGCACGTCGTAGGTCAGGACGCGGTCGAGCCACCAGGCGTCGAAGAATTGGCAGAAAAAGTCCACCACCCAGTCCGCCACCGTGGAGTAGAAGATGTACACGCCCACGGCCACCAGGCCCCAGCCCACCAGGCTGTGCCGCTTTTGCAGCAGGGCGGACATCTGGCGGCTGTCCACGTCACTGAGGCCGAAGAGATACCCGTCCGGCGGAGCGGCGTCCGCCTCGGCCTGGGCGCGGAGGTTGTAGCTGTCGAAGAAGGAGAACAGCCACACCGGCAGCATCAGCACCGCCAGGGCGCCGATCTCCAGAAAGACCGCCAGGGCGAAGATGCCGCAGAAGATGGTCAGAATGGACATGCCCCGCTTCATATAGCCCTGGTACATCTCCCCGCAGCCGGGGACGCAGGACGTGAGAAAGAGCAGCAATCCGTGTTTTTGTCTCATATCAGTTTCCTCCCTGTGGGGGCGGGGTCCATCGGCCCAGCCCGCTGAAAAAGTCGTTGAATCCGGACATGGCGCTGTCCAGAGAGTCGCTCCACCGGGCGGACCAGCGTTGCAGCCCCTCGGAGACCGAGGGCCGGTCCTCCGGCGGGATGGGCAGGCGGACAAAGTCCAGGCGTCCGCTGCCCCAGACCACCGTCAGAGCCAGTGCCACGGCGGCGGCCGCCGTGGCGTACCGGCTGGTGACCAGCCGGAGAGTCCGCCTCCGGACGCGGACCCAGAGGCTCTCCCGGCAGGAATGCGCCGGGACCAGCAGCGGAGCCGTGGCCAGCAGGTCCGTGTACCGCTGGAGGCAGGCGTCGCAGAAAGCCAGATGCTCCGCGGCCTCCAGCCGGGTCAGCTCGTCCAGCTCCCGGCCCCGGGCCAGGGCGGCCAGCGTCTCGTCGGTCAGATGTCCGTCAGTGCGGAAGGGTTCCATGTGCCTCGCTCCTTTCCAGTTGTTCCCGCAGCAGCCGCTTGCCCCGCGACAGCTGGGTATGTATCGTCTTCACCGGCCTGCCCAGGGCCAGAGCCGCCTCCTCCGGGGATTTCTCCTCCAGGAGGCACAGCCTGCACACCGGCCGGTACGGCTCCCGCAGCCCCTCAATAGCCGCCGTGATCTCCGCCGCCCTGGCCCGCCGGAGGGCCTCCTCCTCAGCGGGCGGCGCCAGACCCGGGGGCATCTCCTCGTCCCCCGGCAGGACCGTGCGGCGATTCCAGGCGCTCTGCAAATGGTCCCTGGCCTTGTTGGCGGCGATGCGGGCCAGCCACTGCCGCTCGTAGCCCTCCGGCATCGCATCCCGGTGGAGGTAGGCGGAGAGGAAGGTCTCCTGGGTCAGGTCCTCCGCCGCGGCGGTGTCCCGGACCAGCTGGAAACAGATGGTGTACACCAGCCGCTCATACCGGACCACCAGCTGTGAGAACTGTTCTTTTGTCATGCTCGACACGCCGCGCCGCCGCCTCCCTTCATCGTTTGACACCCATACTACGGAGCGGAGAGCCGGATTTCTTCAACCGTCTGTGAATTTTTCCAAAAATCCCGCCTCTTCCATAACGGGAGGACCTGTGGTACAATACCCCTATATCCGCGGACTCCGGTCCGTCTGAAACAGGAGAAAACGTATGTCTGAGGAAAAGCGCGCACAGAAGCGGGACAGCTTCCGCTCCCGATGGGGCTTCAAGCTGGCCTGTGTGGGCTCCGCCGTGGGCATGGGTAACATCTGGCTGTTCCCGGCCCGGATGTCCCGGTACGGCGGCGCCACTTTTTTGATCCCCTATATCTTGTTCGTGGTCCTGATCGCCTCCACCGGCGTCATCGGCGAGATGGCCTTCGGCCGGGCCACCGGCGGCGGGCCCATCGTGGCCTTCGGCACGGCGGCGGAGCAGCGCACCGGCCGGCGGACCTGGGGCGAGGCCCTGGGCCTGATCCCGGTGATCGGCTCTCTGGCCATGGCCATCGGCTACTCCGTGGTGGTGGGCTGGCTCCTGAAATACGCCGTGGGCTCCTTCACCGGCTCCGTCATGGCCAATCAGGGCGTGGAGGGCTTTGATGCCTTCTTCGGCGCCACGGCCTCCACCTGGGGCAACACGCTCTGGCAGATCGCCGCCATGGCCATCACCCTGGCTATCATGGTATTCGGCATCGGCGGCGGCATCGAAAAGGCCAACAAGGTGCTGATGCCCCTGTTCTTCCTGCTGTTTCTGGGCCTGGCGGTGTATATCGCCACGCTGCCCGGCGCTGCGGACGGCTACCGCTACATGTTCGTGCTGAAGCCCCGGGAACTGCTGGACCCCATGGTGTGGGTCTACGCGCTGGGCCAGGCCTTCTTCTCCCTGTCCATCGCCGGAAACGGCACGCTGATCTACGGCTCCTATCTCCCCAAGAGCGAGGACGTGCCCGCCTCTGCCCGGACGGTGGCCCTGTTTGACACCCTGGCGGCTCTGCTGGCGGCGCTGGTCATCATCCCGGCCATGGCCACGGCGGGCCAGCAGCTGGACAAGAGCGGCCCGGGCCTCATGTTCATCTTCCTGCCCAACCTGTTCCAGAACATGCCCGGCGGCGGGGTCATCATGGCGGTGTTCTTCGTGGCGGCCCTCTTCGCGGGGCTGACCTCCCTCATCAACCTGTTCGAGGCCCCCACGGCCACCTTACAGGAGAAGTTCCACCTGGGCCGCGTCCCGGCGGTGTGCGTCATCGGGGCCATCGGCCTTGTAGTGGGACTGTCCATCCAGGGCATCGTCTCCGGCTGGATGGACATCTGCTCCATCTACGCCTGCCCCATCGGCGCTCTGCTGGCGGCGGTGATGTTCTTCTGGGTCTGCAGAAAGGACGACTGCCTGGAGCAGGTGAACCTGGCCCGGACCACGCCCCTGGGGGGCTGGTTCTACCCTCTGGCGAAATACGGCTTCTGCGGCGTGACACTGCTGGTGCTGATCGTGGGCGCCGCGTTGGGAGGGATCGGCTGAGATGCGTGAATTTTTCAGAGAGATCGTCCACGCCCTGGAGTCCGGCGAGAGCGTGGAGCTGGTCAGTGTGGTGGCCTCCAGCGGCTCCACGCCCCGGGGCACCGGCGCGTGGATGGCGGTGTTCCCGGACGGAAAGACGCTGGGCACCATCGGCGGCGGCAATGTGGAATACGAGGCCCAGAAGCTGGCGGGGGAGCTGCTTGCCTCCGGCGGGGAGGCCCTGCGGCACTTCCGGTTCGTCCAGGGCGACGCCGCCAGCCTGGGCATGGTCTGCGGCGGTGACGTGACGCTGCAATTCCAGCACCTGCCCCCCGGGGACGGGACGGCCGTCACGGTCCTGCGGGACCTGATGGAATCCTCCGGCCGGAACGCGGACACCTGGCTGGTGCGGAAAATCGAGGGCGAGCAGGTCACGGAGATGGGTCTTGTCGACCGGCAGGGCACCCGGTATCTGACGGGGACGCCGGAGAGATTGCCGGAGCTTCTCCAGAACAAGGCCGTCTGGCGGGACGGCTGGTTCGCCGTTCCGGCGGTGAAGGCGGGCCAGGTCTACATCTTCGGCGGCGGCCACGTCTCTCAGGCGCTGGTGCCCGCCATCGCGGCGGTGGGCTTCCGGCCGGTGGTCTACGATGACCGCCCGGAGTTTGCGGACCCGGCGCGGTTCCCCCAGGCGGAGGTGGTGCTCTGCGGCGATTTTCTGAGCCTCGGGGAGCAGGTGCGGGTGACGCCGGACGATTATGTGGTCATCATGACCCGGGGCCATCAGGCGGACTACGAGGTGCTGGCCCAGACCCTGCGCAGCGGCGCCAAGTATCTGGGGTGCATCGGCTCAAAGAAGAAGCTGGCGCTGTGTAAGGAGCGGCTGCTGGCGGCGGGCTTTACGGAGGAGGAGTACCAGCGTGTCCACGCCCCCATCGGTCTCGCCATCGGCGCGGAGACGCCGGAGGAGATCGCCGTCTCCGTGACGGCGGAGCTGATCGCCGTCCGGGCAGGCGTTTCCAGATAATGAGATACGAAAAAGCGGGCGTTTGGCGCCCGCTTTTCTTGCAAAGCACCGGTTCAGCGTGTTATACTAGCTCCAATACAGAGACCGGAGGACTGCCTATGGATCGCATCAGCAAGGAAAACTACTATCTGGACATCGCCGAGACCGTTTTGGAACGGGCCACTTGCCTGCGGCGAATCTACGGCGCCATCATCGTGAAAAACGACGAGATCATCTCCACCGGCTATAACGGAGCCCCCCGGGGCCGCGCCAACTGCGTGGACATGGGCTACTGCTCCAGGGAGGCCATGCAGGTGCCTCGGGGCGAGCGCTACGAGCTCTGCCGCAGCGTCCACGCCGAGGCCAACGCCATCATCTCCGCCTCCCGGCGGGACATGGTGGGCGGCACCATTTACCTGGTGGGGCGGGACGCCCGCACCGGCGAGCTGCTGTCCGACGCCACCTCCTGCCTGATGTGCCGCCGCATGGTCATCAATGCGGGATTGGAGAAGGTGGTCATCCGCCGCACGGAGACGGAGTTCGAGGTGGTGCCCGTGGCCGACTGGATCGCGGAGGACGACCTTCTGACCCCGCAGAATGTGGTCATGGACCTGAAGTAACAGAAAGGAAGTCTTTTGTTTGAAGGCAGGACTTGTCACCTTTTATCATATCCACCACTATGGGGCATTGCTGCAGGCCGCGGCCACGGAGCGGGCGGTGGAGTCCCTGGGCGGTGCGTGCGAGATCATCGACTACTACGTCAACCAGAACAACGACCTGTTCCGCAAGCCCACCGGCGTGGGCAGCGCGGCGGCGGACGTCCACACGGCGCTGCACTACAAGGCGCTGCGGGACCGCTACCAGCGGTTCGAGCGCTTTTCCAAGGACCATCTCCGCATCTCCGGCCACCGGTTCGAGAGTCTGGAGGAGCTGCGCAGCGCGGAGCTACCCTATGACCTGATCCTCTCCGGCAGCGACCAGATCTGGAACCCGAAGATCTTCCCGGACGGCCGGTTCGACCCGGTGTTCTTCGGCGCCTTCTCCACCCGGCGGAAGATCGCCTACGCGCCGTCCTTCGGCGTCCCCCATATCCCGGAGGGCATGGAGGAGGAGCTGCGGAGCTATCTGGAGAGTTTTTCCCACATCTCCGTCCGGGAGCGGCAGGGCCGCGAGATCGTGAAGGAGATCACGGGGAAGGACGTCCCCGTGGTGCTGGACCCCACGCTGCTGCTGACGGCGGAGCAGTGGTCCGCCATGGCGGCGCCGCTGGACCGCTCCGGCGGCTATATTCTCTGCTACTGCATCAGTAAGCCTGGCGCCCTGGTGCCCTATATCCAGCGTCTGGCGGAGGAGACGGGCCTGCCGGTGGTCCAGCTGTGCGGCATCCGGCAGAAGGTCCACCCCAGGGCCGTCTGCGTGCTGGACGCGGGCCCCTCGGAGTTCCTGGGCCTGTTCCAGAACGCCAGCTATGTCTGTACGAATTCCTTCCACGGCACCGTGTTTTCCGTCCAGTTCCAAAAGCCCTTCTTTACGGCGGTGGCCCCCAGTGAACTGGCCGCGCCGGAGAGCTCCCGCACCTTCAGCATCCTGAGCCGCCTGGGCCTGACGGAGCGCATCATCGGCACCGGCGCCACCGCCGGACTGGACGCCACCATCGACTGGGCGGACGTGGACCGGCGGCTGCGGGCGGCCCGGCAGTCCTCCCTGGACTACCTGCGCGCCGCCCTGTGGGACGAGGCGTGCCCGGAACAGGAGGCGCCGGAACAGGAGGCGCCCGCCGGCGGCGCTCCGGTGCTGGCGGACCACACCCGCTGTACCGGCTGCACGGCCTGCGCGAGCGGCTGCCCCAGGGACGCCATCACCATGGAGCGGGACAGGGAGGGCTTCGCCTATCCCACCGTGGATTTGGACAAATGCGTCCATTGCGGGCGCTGCACCGCCGTCTGCCCCCTGCTCCATGAGCGGGAGCCCAAGCCCCTGCCGGCGGTGTTCGCCGCCTGGAACCGGGACGAGAGCATCCGCAAGGACTCCACTTCCGGCGGCGCCTTCACGGCGCTGGCGGACTATGTGCTGGAGGGCGGCGGCGTCGTGTTCGGCGCGGCCTTTGACGGCAAGCAGCACCTGCGCCACGTGGCCTGCTTCCGGAAGGAGGACCTGTGGAGGCTCCGGGGCGCCAAGTACGTCCAGAGCGACCTGGGCGACACCTTCCGGGCGGTCCGGGAGGCGCTCAAGACCCGGCTGGTGCTGTTCTCCGGCACCCCCTGCCAGGTGGACGGCCTCTACCGCTATCTGGGCGGCCGGCCGGAGAATCTCATTACCTGCGACCTGGTGTGCCACGGCGTGCCCTCCCCCGGCGTGTGGGAGGACATGGCCCGGTCCATCGAGCAGCGCAAGCGCAAGGGCCTCCAGGCGGTGCGGTTCCGCAACAAGGTCACCGGCTGGAAGGACAGCCACTTCACCACGGTCTACGACGACGGCACCGTGGACACGGCGCCGCTGTTCCGCACGGAGTACGGCCGGGCCTTTGGCCGGGCGCTGTTCCTGCGGCCCAGCTGCTACCGCTGCGCCTACACGAACATGAACCGCCCCGGCGACTTCACCCTGGGCGATTTCTGGGGCCTGCGGGACGACGAGCTGCCGGAGCAGCAGGAGAAGGGCATCAACCTGCTGATGGTGAACACCCCCCACGGCAGCCACATTTTCGACCAATTGCCCCTGGCCCGGCAGGCCTTCCCGCCGGAGCGGGCCATCGCCGGAAATCCCCGGCTGGCGTCTCCCATCGCCCAGCCCGCCGACCGGGCGGCCTTTTTCGCCGCCTACGCCCTGGAGCCCTTCGACCAGGTGCGCAAGAAGTTCTGCTCCGTGCCGCCGCTGCCGGTGCGCATCGCCGGACGGGTCCTGTCCCCGGAGGTCAAGGCCAAGATTCGGAAAAAGCTGAAATGACAAAAGATTCCCCGTGTCACGCGACACGGGGAATCTTTTTATGAAATCATAGTCAGGCCTTGGCGGACATGCGGCTCCGCAGGGCCGGGACCCGGGGCAGCACCCGCAGCAGCAGCGTGCCCAGCACATAGCAGGCGATGGCCTCGCCCAGACCCACCGTGAAGGCGTTGAGCGCATAGGCGGGCCAGAAGGCGGCGCCGTCCATGGTGGCGAAATAGGCGATCTCCGCGCCTACGATGACGGCGTTGCACACCACCGGCGGCAGGGGGGCCAGCCAGCGGTTTTTCAGCTTGGACGTCCAGATGGCGGCCAGCAGGGTGGCCAGGGTGCCGAAGACCCAGTCCAGCACGTAGGGGGAGCCCAGCAGGTTGGCCAGGAAGCAGCCCACGGCCAGGCCGGGGATGGCCTCGGGAAACAGGAAGGGCAGCACCGTCATGGCCTCGGCCACGCGGAGCTGGACACCGCCGTACTGGGGGATGGGCAGCAGCAGGGTCAGGCCCGCGTAGACGGCAGCGATGATGCCGGCGGTGGCCATCTGGCGGGTGGTGAAACGGGATTTGGACATGAAAAAAGACCTCCTGGTTTGGAGGCCCTTGACGCACAGCAGCGAAACACGCGGGAAAGGCCCGCGCAGCCTCCATTTTTTTGTTTAGAGAACGGTCGGCCGAAGCCGCCGAACGAACGCCCGCAAGCGGACGCTTGGACAGGGAGATGGCACCTGTCGCTGTGCAGTATAACACAGGTTTCCGGAAAAGGGAAGAGGGAATCGCAAAAAACTGCGATTCCCTCTCTTCAATCGGTTCTGCTGGAAATTCGTATCAATCCGCGTCCTCCGGCCATTCGTCCGCCACATAGACCAGGGCAAAGCCATCGGACATGGCCCCGTCGGACGCGGCAGATTCTGCGTCGGGCTCCGGCGTGATGCCGGTGTCCGCCAGCGCGGCCAGCAGGGCGTCGTAGTCCTCCCGGGACAGCTCATAGCAGAGGACACCGTCCGCGTCGGAGACGGGGGCGTGCTCCGCCAGCAGCTCACCGGCCTGGGCCGTGGTCAGACGGAGCGTGGCAAAGGCCGATACAGAGGAGGCCGCCTCAACGCCGGCTTCTTCAGGCTCCTCCGCCTGTGCCTCCGGCACCGCCGCCCCGGCGGGAACTTCCACCACGCCGGTCTCCGGCAGGGCCTTGGAGGAGGCCTGATCGTTGACAGATGCACCGGTGCCCGCGTCGGAGGTGGTGAAGGCGACCCGGGTCTCCGGGGCAGCGCCGCCGTCTGCGGCACCGTCGGCCGGCGTCTCGGCGGGGGCCTCCGCGGCCGCTTCCTCCGTCTCCGCGATGCTCTCACTCTCTGTGGTGGCGGTGTCCGTCGCACTGGAGGAGGCCGTGGCAAACTCCACCGGGGAGTTCTTGGAGCCGGTGACTCCGTGGAGCAGGATCACAATGGCACAGCAGGCCGCCAGGGGCAGCAGCACCCGGCCCCAGTGACGCTTCTTCGCCTGGGGAGCCGCTGGCCTTTCCTGAGCAGCCGCCTGAACGGCGGACATGACGCTCTCGGCAAACCCGGTGGGGACTTCGGTGTCCTCCACGTCCGGGAAAGCGGCCCGGATGGCCAGCGCGTCGTCCACATAGGCCCGGCAGCCGGAGCAGGTCTCCAGATGGGCCCGGACGCGGTCCATGTCCTCGGGGGACAGTTCCCCGTCCACATACAGGTCCAGCAGGGCCGCGCAATCTTCACAGTATTTCATTTGCAGCCCTCCTTTCCTGATTCTTTGGACGCAGGAGCGGCTGAAAAGTTCCCTGTTTTCAGCAGGAAATTGCGGAGCTGCTTCCGCCCCCGGCTGATGCGGGATTTCACTGTGCCCACATCCAGGGACAGGGTGTCCGCGATCTCGTCATAGGTCAGCTGATGCATCTCCCGCAGGATCAGCACCTGCCGGTGCTCCGGCGAGAGGGCGGACAGGCCGTCCTCGATCTGCTGCCGCAGTTCGGACCGCTCCGCCGCCTCCTGGGGAGAGGCGGCGCCGTCCGGAATGTCCACGTTCAGCGCCTCATCGTTGAGGGAGGGCCCGGCGGCGGCCCGGTGGCGGCCCTCCCGCCGCAGCAGGTCCACGCAGGCGTTGGAGGCCCGCCGGTACAGCCCGGTGGCAAAGCTGGACTCCCCCCGGAAGAACGCCAGCCCCTGCCACGCGGAGAGAAACGCCTCCTGAGCGGCCTCGGCGGCGTCCTCCGGGTTCCGGCACATCCGCAGCGTCAGAGCAAAGACCCGCTTCTCGTACAGGCGCACCAGCTGCTCGAAAGCGGCCTGGTCCCCCTGCCGGGCAGCGTCGATCCACATTTGTTCCTGCAAGTCATTCATGTCAGATCTCTCTTGATTCCTTTCGTCACCTGATACACATCCTCCAGGGTGTTCATCTGTACGATCTGTTCCTTGTAATAGCCGGAGTGGGGCACGCCCTTGAGATACCAGCAGTAGTGCCGCCGGGCCTCCAGCACCGCTACCCGCTCGCCCTTGGCCTGGACCGCCAGCTCGATCTGCCGGACGGCGGTGTCACAGCGTTCGGCCAGCGGCGGCAGCGGGGGGATGGGGCGGCCCTCCAGGGCGGCCTGGGCCTGCTGGAACAGCCAGGGATTGCCGAAGCAGCCCCGGCCCACCATGGCCATGTCGGCCTTGGTGTGCTGCAGGATGCGGACGGCGTCCTCCGGCTTCCAGATATCACCGTTGGCGATGACCGGGACGGAGACCGCCTCCTTCACCTGCCGGATGCAGTTCCAGTCTGCCTGGCCGCCGTAGACCTGGGCCCGGGTGCGGCCGTGGACGGCCACGGCGGAGACGCCCGCCTGCTCCAGGGTCTGGGCGAACTCCACGCAGTTGCAGCTGCCCATGTCCCAGCCCCGGCGGAATTTGGCGGTGACGGGGACAGAGGGGATGGCCTTCACCACGGCCTCCACGATGCGGCCCGCCTTGTCCGGGTCCTTCATCAAGGCGCAGCCGTCGCCGTTGTTCACGATCTTCCCCATGGGGCAGCCCATGTTGATGTCCAGAATGTCGGCGCCGGTGTGCTCGATGGCAATTTGCGCCGCCTCGGCCATACAGACGGGGTCGCTGCCGAAAATCTGCACGGCGGCGGGGTGCTCGCCGGGGAACTGCTGAAGCAGGGAGAAGGTCTTTTTGTCGTGATAGCACAGGGCCTTGGAGGAGATCAGCTCCGTGACCGTGTAGCCCGCCCCCAGCTCGGAGCAGATCTGGCGGAAGGCCACATCCGTGACGCCTGCCATGGGGGCCAGAGCCAGCCGGGAGTTGATCTCTACTGTTCCAATGCGCATACGGTACCGTCCTTTTGTTATAAAATCAACAGTTATCATATCACGGAGCGGAAAAAAAGTCCACAGGGGATCGGGGCGGGCCTGTTTCCGTATGATTGTGTTGATAGGAGGCATTGGCTGATGCCATTTGGCGCTGTGCACAATCCCTGTCTATGCAAAATGGGCAGCCCTGAAACTGGACTGCCCAATAAACTGGAAGTTATTAATTTCCCTCGTCTATGGTTTCTTTCCACTGACGGTATTCTGGTGTTTCATCCCATTCCAGCGCTCTATCAATATAGAACTCCGCCAGTTCAAAAGACGCAGGAGGTGTCAGTGCAATAAAAAGATAATACGCCATTAAAAATGCGCAACGAGCAGCAGCCTGCATTTTTTCCTCATTTTGTAACCTATGCAGCGATGCCTCCAAAACGAAGAACAGGTTAAGCCGATTTACTTCATTTGCATCTGCATAAAAGCAATTCAGGTCATCAAGCGTGAGTTCCAATATTTCATTTTTATCAAAATAAGGGTGTCCGAAGTCAATTTTAATCTTCATGGAATTTTCCCCCGCAAATTCCGTTTATCGAATTCATCATATCATACGCTTGAACTGTCCGCAACAGAGGCGGCGTTTTCCGCCCCGTTCCGAAGCATTTTCCACATCAAAACACAGATTACCCGCCGGGAAAGGCAGCGCCTGCTTTTCCCGACGGGATTTTTCATCCGGTTTCTGTAAAATGATGGAAAATCATGGACACAGGAGGGACAGGCTGTGCAACACGGTCAGATCACTTTGGAGCGGGAGCAGTCGGCGCGGCTGCTGTCCTGGGGAATCCGGTTTTTCCTGACGGCGGCGCTGACCGCCAGCCAGACGCCGGGGGGATACGCGCCCTTCGCTCTGGGCTTTGTGGCGGCCGCCGGGCCCGGCGCCGGCGGCATCGCGGCGCTGGCGGGGGCGGGCGTGGGGGCGCTGCTGTTCATGGAGTTCGTGGACGCCCTGCCCTTCCTGGCCACGGGAATCCTGATCTTCACCGCCGCCGCGGCCTTCCGGGGCAACCGGACGCTGAACCGGCAGGACGTGCTGGCCCTGACGGCGGCGGGCTTTTCCATGGCCGTGGGCGGCATCTACGTCATCCAGTCCCTGTCCCCCATGGACCACCTGACGCCCTGCGTGGCCGCCGCCGGGCTAACGGGGGCCTCCGCCTGGTTTTTCCAGCCCCTGCTGAAGCCGGTGGACAGGCCCTCCATGGCGGACGGGGTGCTGTTTCTGGCGGGGGCGCTGCTGCTGGCCCTGACGGACCTGGAGCTGCTGGGATTGTCTCTGGGCAGGGTGCTGCTGTGCGTGCTGCTGGCCTACACCGCCTACGAGCGGGGCCCCGTGGCGGGGGCCTCCGCCGGGCTGGGCCTGGGTCTGACGGCGGACCTGTGCGCCGGGACGGGCAGCGGCATCTTTACCGCCGGACTGGGCCTGGCGGGCCTGATGGCCGGCAGCCGCACCGGGCGCCGCCGGAGCAGCGCGGCCCTGGCCTTTTTGCTGGCGGCCCTGGCGGCGCTGCTGCCCGCCCGGGAGCCGCTGGCCCAGCCGCTGCTGCTGGAGTCCGCCATTGGCGCGGGGCTGTTTCTGCTGCTGCCCGGGCGGCTCTTCGGCGGCAAGCGGGTGAAGCGGGCGGAGACGGCGGCGGACGGCCCGGCGGCCCGGAACAGGCTGAAAGAGCAGTTGGTCAAGGCGGCGGGGGCCCTGCGGGACCTGTACGACAGCATGGGCCGGGAGAACCGGCAGTCCACGGAGGAGAATCCGGCTATCATCTTCGACCGGGCGGCGGAAAAGGTGTGCCGGGGCTGCGCCCTCTGCGACCTGTGCTGGCAGAAGGAGTACACCGGTACTTTCAACGCCCTGAACGACGCCACGCCCTACCTGCTGGAGCGGGGCCGGGCCGTCGCCAAGGATTTCCCGGGTTATTTCGCCAGCCGCTGCATCCACATGCCGGACTTCCTGACGGCGGTCAACGGGGAGCTGTCCGCCTTTTTGCTGCGGCAGCAGTACCGGCGGCAGCTGGAGGAGACCCGCCGCAGCGCCCGGGGGCAGTACGCCCAGCTCTCCGAGCTGCTGACCGCCACCGCCGCGGGGCTGGGCGACGCCGTCCCGGCGGCGGAGGACCTCTCCGACTGCCGCATCGGCGCCGTGCTGCGGCCGAAGGAGGGGGAGACGGTCTGCGGCGATACCGTCCTGTCCTTTCAGACGGAGCCGGGGCGGTGGTGTCTCCTGCTGGCGGACGGCATGGGCAGCGGGGAGCCGGCCCGGAAGGAGTCGGCCCTGACCTGCCGCCTGCTGCGCCAGTTTCTGGAGGCGGGCATCGAGCCGGAGGCGGCGCTCAAGACCCTGAATTCCGCCATGGCCCTGCGGGGGGCGGAGACCGGCAGCTTTACCACCATCGACCTGTGCGTGTTCGACGCCGCCAGCGGGGCGGTGGCCTTCTACAAGTACGGCGCGGCCCCCAGCTATCTGAAAAAGGGCGGCACGGTGCGGCGTGTCACCGGCGGCAGCCTGCCGGCGGGCCTGCGGAGCTCCCCGGCGTCGCCGGACGTGACCCGGGCGACGCTGGAGCCGGGCGGCTTCGCCGTCATGATCAGCGACGGCATCGCCGACCCAGGACGGGACGAGTGGCTCCAGGACCTGCTGGCCGGCTGGGAGGGGGAGGACCCCCAGGCTCTGGCGGGTCTGATTTTGTCGGAGAGCATCCGCCGGGAGCGCCTGCGGGACGACTGCGGCGTCCAGGTGCTCTACCGTCCGGCGGCGGGCAGAAAAAAGGTGTGAACCCGGTATAAATTTTCCATCCACGCGGCAAAATGGAACCATCAACAACAGGAGGCGTAAAGCGGATGGTGAAAGGTATTTCCAGAAGAGTCGTTGTGGTGGATTCCCCGGACCAGCGGTTTTTTGAGCAGGCGATCTTTATTGTGCGGAACGACGCGGCCGGGGAGGGCGTCACGGCCAAGGAGCTGGTGGAGGAGGCCCGCCGGGTGGCCCGGAACTACGCCGGCGGCGACCACGGGCGGTTCAGCCGGGCGTGGCGGGAGCTGTCCCCGGCGGTGTATACCATGATGGGCGCGGCGGGCATCGGCCTGCTCTGGCTGATGGTGGCGCTGATCTGATGTGCTCCTATAAAAAGAGACAGCCGTGGGGGGACGCGCCCTCACGGCTGTCTTTCTGTCATCGGTTACATAGCGGACCCCGAGGCCTCGGCGAAGAACTGCCGGGCGGAGTCGGCGTCCCGGCTGATCTGGGCTTTCAGCGCGTCCAGGGAGTCGAAGCGGACCTCGTCCCGGATGTGCCGCAGAAATTCCAGACGCACCGTCTGGCCGTACAGGTCCCCGTCAAAGTCCAGGAGCCAGGCCTCCACGGTGACGTCGGAACCGTTGTTCACCGTGGGGCGGGTGCCCACGTTGGTCACGGCGGCATAGGTGCCGCCGTCCGGCAGGGTGACGCGGGTGGCATAGACGCCGTGGCTGGGGACCAGCACATGGGGCGGCGCCACCAGATTCACCGTGGGGATGCCGATGGTGTGGCCGATGCGGCGGCCGTGCCGCACC
>CAMBAJ010000065.1 GCA_945864305.1 uncultured Clostridia bacterium
CTAGTGACTGGAGTTCAGACGTGTGCTCTTCCGATCCATTTGTCAAGACGGGTCCGTCTCTTTTGTGACACGTTTCTTTCCCTGCCCCATCCCGCACTCTCCGGTAGCGGCAGAGAACGCTGGACACACAGCACAGGCTCCCGCAGGCTGGACAGCGTCAGGCTGTCCCGGGGTGACAGCCCATATGTGACCACATGTTCTGTCTCCACGGAGGCCAGCAGCTCCGGTCGGCAGTCCCCTTCCACCAGCAGGCAGCTGCAGCGGACCGGCGTCCCGTGTATCTCTCGGACGGTCCCCGGCGGCAGGAGCAAGACCCCCCAAGGCCGCTCCGGCAGTTCTTCCGCCCGCCGCAGCCTCCTGGTCTCAGGAGATACCCACGCCTCCCACGCCGCCGGACAGAGAAAGATTGCGTCCGCCATCCAACCACCTCCCGGATAGTGTTTGCCGGGGCTGGATTTCCATGCAAAATTCCCTCTCGTTTTTTTCTGTTTCTTATGGTATACTAATTGGCAGATTTTGAGTTGGAGGTGACTGTCCTTGAATTTCTGGGGCCATTTGAAAACTGTCAATCACCATCGGGCACTGGTACGGAAATACTGCTTCCGCCTGGGGCTCTACTGGCAGGGTCTGACCCACGACCTGTCCAAATACTCCCCTGTGGAGTTCTGGGCCGGCGCCAAATATTTTCAGGGCGATCACAGCCCCAATGACGCCCAGCGGAAGGAATTCGGGTACAGCGCCTCCTGGATGCATCACAAGGGCCGCAACCGCCACCATTTTGAGTACTGGACGGATTACAGTCTCACCGGTGAGGGGATCGCCGGCGTGGAGATGCCGAAAAAGTACGTGGCCGAGATGTTCTGTGACCGCTTGGCTGCCAGCAAGGTCTACCGGGGTAAGGACTTTGAGCCCGGTGACCCCTATAAATTTTATGTGAAAGGCAAAGATAAACGTCTGCTGCTCCACCCCAATACCGCCGCGCTTCTGGAAGCCATGTTGGTAAAACTGCGGGACGAGGGTGAGGCCGCGGCCTTCGACTATGTGAGGCACGATATACTGGGTAGATAACACAACGGCGCGCCGGGGATTCCTTCCCGGTGCGCTTTCTGTCATTTTATTTGAGATGTGCTCCAACCAAGCCCAGCAGTCAAAGCAGCGGCCACCGGCAGTCGGCAGGCGGTCTCCAAATGGGAGATGGGGCTCTCCATCCCCAGCCCGGAAAACCTACAAATCCTGGTCCATGTTCTGAACGTCGATTTCTCCGAACCAGGAGAACCGCCTCAGGAGCTCCCTCCGTCCCCGGGACACGCTGGAAGACCGCCGCGCTGGTGCTGGGCGGGCTGTGCGTTCTACTGGCTGTCTTGCTTCTGACAATACTTTGGGTGCAGGCGCACAGTGATGGGACAGACAGCGGCCAGGCGGTCTCAGATGGGCAGGAGTTCGCCCTGTTTGTGCTGGATATTTCAGAGGACCTGATGGGGCACCTGAACATTCTCCTGGAGTGCGGCGGATACACGGCCACGGAAACGCTGAATATTGCGGCATCCCTTGGGTGACAGGCGCAAAAAGACCTCCAGCATTCAGCCGGAGGTCTTCTGTTTGTTCTCAGCCCTCTTCCGCGATCTTGCGGCCCATGAGGGTGCCCATAACGGAGGCCATCATCAATCCACGGGTCCAGCCGGAGCTGTCGCCCAGGCAGTGGAGACCCTGGAGGCTGGTGTTGAAGTCCGCGTCCATCTTCACCCGGTTGGAGTAGAACTTCAGCTCGGGAGAGTACAGCAGCGTCTCATAGGAGGCGAAGCCGGGGACCACGTAATCCATGGCCTGGATGAAGTTGATGATGTTGATCATGGCCCGGTAGGGCATGGCGGCGGTGATGTCGCCGGCCACGGCGTCCGGCAGGGTGGGCCGGATGTTGGACTGGGCCAGCTCCTTCTGCCAGGTGCGCTTGCCGTCCAGGATGTCGCCGAAGCGCTGGACCAGGATCTGGCCGTTGGCCAGCATGTTGGTCAGCTCACCCACCTTCTGGGCATAGGCGATGGGCTGGTTGAAGGGCACGGAGAAGTTATGGGAGCACAGGATGGAGAGGTTCGTGTTGTCGCTCTTCAGGTCCTTGTAGGAGTGGCCGTTGACCACCGCCAGGTTGTTGTCGTAGTTCTCCTGGCTGACGAAGCCGCCGGGGTTCTGGCAGAAGGTACGGACCTTGTTCTTGAAAGGCCGGGGATAACCCACCAGCTTGGACTCGTACAGCACCCGGTTGACTGTCTCCATAACCTCGTTGCGAACCTCCACACGGACGCCGATATCCACAGTGCCGGGAGCGTGGGCGATGTTGTGCTCGGCGCACAGCTTCTCCAGCCAGTCGGCGCCCCGGCGGCCGGTGGCTACCACGGTGTGCCTGGCGTATATCTCCAGGTCGGTCTTGCCGTTGGAGATAGAGACGCCCTTGCAGACGTCGTTCTCCAGAATCAGGTTGCTGCATTCATAGCCGAAATACATCTCCACGCCGTTTTCCTGGAGATACCGCTCAATGGCCAGATAGATGGCCTGGGCCTTTTCCGTACCCATGTGGCGGATGGGGCAGTCCACCAGCTTCAAGCCCGCCTGGATAGCACGCTTGCGGATTTCCTTCCGTTCCTCCTCGTGCTCCAAACCCTCGATGTGGGTGTCCGCACCGAATTCCAGATAGATTTTGTCCGCGTAGTTGATGGTCTCCTGGGCCACGTCCTCGCCAATCAGCGTGGGCAGGTCGCCGCCCACCTCATAGCTGAGAGACAGCTTGCCGTCGGAGAAAGCCCCGGCGCCGGAGAAGCCGGTGGTGATGTGGCAGTAGGGCTTGCAGTTGACGCACTTGCGGGTCTTGTCCTTGGGGCAGTGGCGCTTTTCCACCGGCTGGCCCTTCTCCACCATGATGATCTTCTGCTTGCTGCCCTTTTTGATCATCTCCAGGGCGGTGAAGATGCCGGCGGGGCCGGCGCCGACGATGACGACGTCTGCGTTCATAGTATTCTCTCCTTATTTAGCTGATAGTTCGACCGCATGGCGCACCAGCGTGAAGGGTGGCACTGCCTTCGGCAATTTCATATGGAAAATCATTTGCGGGGTCCGGGGCTCGTTCAGAAGCTGCCCCTCCTGATCTGTCATCTCTGGGACCGTCATGGAGAAGGGCCGCAGGTCCGGTCCTACCAATTCCACCGTGTCCCCCGTGCGGAATTTATTCCGCAGAGACAGAGTCGCGTTGCCCTCCTCATCACATTCCGTGACAAGGGCGACCACCTGCCACTCCCTGATATAGCGGGAGTTGGCGTAATACTGTCCCGGCGGACCGTAGTAGAAGCCCGTGGCGTAGGGACGGTGGCTGACATGCTCCACCTCGTCCCGCCAAATGGGGTCGATAGGCTCTCCCGCGGCGGCGGCATCCAGACAGTGGCGGTAGGCGCCGGTGACGATGGCGGCATAATAGGCAGACTTGGCCCGCCCTTCGATTTTCAGGCTGCTGAGACCCACATCCATCAGGTCGTCCAGATGGTCGATCATGCACATATCCCGAGAGTTCAGGATGTATGTACCCTGTCCGTCCTCGAACAGGGGGAAATACTCTCCCGGCCGCTTTTCCTCCATCAGGGCGTATTGGTACCGGCAGGGCTGAGCGCAGGCGCCCCGGCTGGAATCCCGGCCGGTCATATAGTTGCTGAGCAGGCACCGTCCGGAGTAGCTGACGCACATGGCGCCGTGGACAAAGGCCTCGATCTCCAGGTCCTCCGGCGTCTTTTCCCGAATGATCCGAATCTCCTCCAGGCTCAGCTCCCGGGCCAGAATGACTCGGGAAGCGCCCAGGTCGTACCAGGCCCGGGCGGTCTCGTAGTTGCAGATGCTGGCTTGGGTGGAGATGTGCCGCTGGCAATTGGAAGAGTACTTTCCCGCCAGGGTAAAGGCGCCCAGGTCGGCCACGATCAGGGCGTCCACCCCGGCGTCGTTCAGCAGCTCCAGGTGCTCCGGCAGGCGGACCACTTCGTCGTTCCGGGGCATGGTGTTGATGGTGCAGTGGACCCGGACACCATGACTGTGGGCAAAGCGCACCGCCTCCCTCAGTTCTTCCGGCGTGAAGTTCCCGGCAAAGGCCCGCATGCCGAAGGTGGTGCCCGCCAGATACACGGCGTCCGCGCCGTACAGCACCGCCATTCGCAGCCGCTCCATGTCTCCCGCCGGAGCCAGCAATTCAGGTTTTTTTCTCTTATCCGCCATATTCAGAACTGTTCACAAAAGCGTTGTGCTCATTGAGCGTCTTGGAGTAGTGATGTCTGCCGTCCTTGCCCAGGGCATAGTAATAGTAGTCGGTGCTCTCCGGCTCCAGAGCGGCCTCGATGGCAGCCAGGCCCGGGTTGGCGATGGGCGTGGGGGGCAGGCCAGCATACTTGTACAGGTTGTAGGGAGAATCCACGGTCTTATCTTCATTGGTGATGGCGCCCTCGTGGTCCGGCAGCGCGTACAGCAGCGCGGCGTCGATCTGGAGCAGACCGTAGGTGCCGCCCTTGTCGCCGGGACCCTCCAGACGGTTGTAAATCACAGAGGCGATCTTCCCCTGGTCCGTACCGTCGGTCTCCTTTTCAATCAAGGATGCAATGGTGACGATCTCCTGCAGATCATAGCCCCGAGCCTCCGCGGCCGCCAGCAGTTCGTCGTCCAGCTTGCTGTTAAAGTTGGAGAGCATCTTATCCAGCGCGTTGGCGGGCTTTTTGGTGTTGACATAGAACTCGTAGGTGTCCGGGAAGAGATAGCCCTCCAGCCGGCTGATGTCCTCGGAGTCGTTGTCGATGAAGCTGTAATCGAATTTTGCGGTCTGGGCGGCCTCTGTCAGCTCCTCCTCGGTACTGACGCCGTTTTCCGCCAGCAGATGGATGATCTGCCGGACCGTATAGCCCTCGGGGATCGTGACACGCACCGTTTCGGCAGTCATGTTGCCGGCGGAGCTGCGCATGCCCACGATCAGAGCGTGGTAGTCCATGTCGGTGTTCAACTCATAGGTGCCCATGCCGATCTTCTCATCCGCGTTGGAAACGCCGGCGTAGAGACGGAAGAACCACTTGTATTTGATGAGTCCCGCGTCCTGCAGCTTCTCGGCCACCGTGCTGACATTGTCCTCTGCTGTCACCTCCACCGTGACCGTTGTTTTGGTTCCGCGGTTAAAGGCGCAGAAGTCTGAAAACAGCATCCAGCCCACACCGGCCAAAAGTGCCGAAAGCAGCAGCACCAGCAGGATATACAGCAACGGATTCATGTGTTTTTTCTTTCTTCTGCGGCGGGTCGTCTGGTGGGAGCGCTGCTCCGACTGGCCCCGCCGGACCTGCTCGGTATCCCAGCTGGCGGTATCTTCATTTCTGTAATCGGCCATTGAATTCCTCCATACTCTCTGCCCCATCCATTGGGGCGGTCTGAATTTTTATCCTGTAATCCCGTGCGGGATTTTTCAAATGGTCAGGCCCCAAACGGGACGCTGACGCATAGAATATTTTGAAGCGAGGTGAGATTCATGTGGTTCAACAACGGAAACAATAACTGCTCCTGCCTGTGGCTTATCATCATTCTCATCCTGATCTTCTTCTGCTGCGGCAATGGAAGAGACTGCGACTTTGACTGTGACTGCCGCCGGAACAACCGTGACGACGGCTGCAGCTGCTGCTGACTTCCTTTGGCTAAAGTGGGACGCCCTGCGTCCCGCTTTAGCCTGCTATGATGCGGACAGGCTTTACAGAAGCTGCTTTTTGACGGTGCGGTAGACCTGGGCGTGGATATCCTCCGGCGTCCGGGGCTCTCCGTTTTTGGCGCAGTTGATGACAAGCCAGCCGCACTCCTTTACGATCTCCTTCGCGTTTGCGCGGCAGTTCTTCAAATATACCTCATCCTGCTCGTGAATATCCGCGTGGGTCCCGGTATCTTTCTCCCGCTGGCGCATCATGCGCTCGGTGATCTCCGTGGGCATATCCAGATAGATGACCAGATCCGGCTTCGGCAGGCCCAGAAGGTCATATTCCAAATGGAACAGCCACTCCAGGTACTCCTTTCGGTCACTCTTCAGGAGCTTGGACGCCTGGTGGACCGCGTTGGACGTGGTATACCGGTTCGCCACGACCAGGCCGCCGTTTTCGTAAAAGTCTCCCCAGTCCTGCTTATAAGAGGCGTAGCGGTCCATGGAGAAGAACATGGACGCGGCGTAGGCGTTTACGTCTCCCGGCTTTTTCCCCAGATTGCCGTCCAGATATTCCTGGACCATCGCCGCGGAGGGCTTTCCATACCGGGGAAAGTCAATCTCGCGAAAGGGGGTTCCCTCCGTCTCCAGCCGCCGGCACAGCATCCGGGCCTGGGTGGCCTTGCCGGAGCCGTCCGTTCCCTCGAACACGATCAGTTTTCCGCTCATTTCCGCTTCTCCTGCTTCACATGGACCAAAAACAGCGGCAGCTTCATCATGCGGCCGATACGCTTCGGCTCCTTGCACAGGCGGTAGAGCCACTCCAGGCCATGGTCGGACCAGAACTTGGGAGCCCGCTCCACCACGCCGGCGAACACATCCAGGCTGCCGCCCAGGCCGCACAGCAGATGGGCGCCGGTGGCAGGGCCGTTCTTCTCCATCCACAGTTCCTGCTTGGGGGCGCCCAGGCAGACGAACACCACGTCGGCGCCGCTTTGCCGGATATCCTCCACAACGGGGCCGTCCTCCTTGAAATAGCCGTCATGAGTGCCGGCGATAACCAGTCCGGGATACTGGGCCCGCAGATTCTCCGCCGCCTTCTCCGCCACGCCGGGCTTGGCGCCCAGCAAATACAGGGACAGGCCCTCCCCTGCCATTCTTTCCATCAAATGGCCGGCAAATTCAATACCGGGGGTTTTTTCTTTCAACGGCGTTCCCAGCATGGCGGCGCCCTTGATGACGCCGATCCCGTCGGGCAGTACCAAATCTGCGCCGTTTACCGCGATCTTGGCCGCCAGATTCTCCCGGCAGACCTCCACGATCTCCGGATTCGGCGTCACCACGTAGTGGGAGCCCTCCTGATGGATCAGCTCCACTCCCCGGGCCACGGCCTCTTCCATTGTCACATTGTCAAATCCAACGCCCAGGACGTCGATACGCATGGAACCACCTCGCAACATACTCATACAATTTTATAGTTTACCACAAGGGTTGACCTTTGTCCATGCAAAAATCAGGCGGGGATGCCAAAATCGGCATCCCCGCCTGATTCTCATTTGTTCACAACTTCCTCTGTGCGCCTCTGCGGCTCGGGAAGCTGCGCCAGGATCACGGCGATCAGCATCAGCACGCAGCCGAAATACTCCTTCCCGCTCATCCGGTCGTGGAGAATGATGGCGCCCGCCAGCGTGGCGAACACCGACTCCAGGCTCAGCAGCAGAGACACCACCGTGGGGTTGGAGTCCTTCTGGGCCAGGATCTGCAGGGTATAGGCCACGCCGCTGGAGAAAATGCCCACGTACAGAATGGGCCAGATGCAGAAGCGCAGCGCCTCCAGCGACGGAGACTCCGTGGCGATCATACCGATGGAGGACAGCACCGTCACCACCAGGAACTGAGCACAGGACAACTCCACGCCGTCCACCCTCTGGGTAAAAAAGTCAATGACCAAAATGTGGGCGGAAAAGCAGAACGCACACAGCAGGACGTAAAAATCGCCGCTGGTGATGGTGAAGTCCTCTGTAATGCACAGACAGTACAGGCCCGCCACCGCCAGGGCCACACTGATCCAGATAGTCCTGGGTGCCCGCTTTTTCAGGAAAATGCCGGCGATGGGCACAATGACGATATATAGCGCCGTGATAAAGCCGGCCTTGCCGGAGGTGGTAGTCTCCAGTCCCTTCTGCTGGAGATTGCTGGCCACCGTCAGGGCCACGCCGCAGCAGATGCCGCCCACGGCCAGGTCCTTCCAGGATTTGGTGGCAGACTCTACCACGCCCCGCTGCATGGTCCGGCGCACCAAGCACAGCACCAGCAAAAACAAAAAGGCGATGGCCGACCGGGCGGCGTTGAAGGTGAAGGGCTCCACGTAGTCAGCGCCCACGCTCTGTGCCACAAAGGCGGTACCCCAAATCAAGGCTGCCAGTACCGGCAGCACATTCTGACGAATCCGATTGACTTTCATGTGACTTGCTCCCATGTCTCTTCTATGGTATACTTTGCGTAACGCAACATTTCGGTATTTTAGCACCACGGCGAGCAAATGGCAAGACTTTCCCTGGCGCTTCCGGCCGGAAAAGGAGGATTCACCCATGTTTTTATTTGATATGGACGGCACGCTGATCGACTCCAACGGCGTGTGGAAGAATGTGGACCGGGAGTTTCTCGCCAAACGGGGCCTGCCCTACACCCACGCTTATTACGAAGGAGTGGCCCACACCATCCTCCCTCTGGCCGCTGAATTCACAAAGGAGTTCTGCCATCTCGAGGAGTCCTGTGAGGAGATCATCGCAGAGTGGATGGACATGGCGAAGGACGCCTACGCCCACGTCACAGTGAAGCCCGGCGTCCGGGCCTATCTGAAACAGTGCAAGGCAGAAGGCCGACAGTTGGCTGTGGTGACCTCCAGCGTACCGGAACACTGCCACACCGCGCTGAAAAAACTGGACCTTGAAAAATATTTTGACCACATCACCTTTGCCCAGCAGCTGGGTCTGGAAAAAAAGCGCCCGGACGTCTGGCTGGCAGCGGCAGCGGAGAACCACGTCCGCCCGGAAGACTGCACCATTTTCGATGACAGTCTGGCCGCCTGTCAGGGTGCCCGGGCGGCTAAAATGCGGGTGGTAGGCGTATACGACAGCTTTTTCGCCCGAGATGAAAAAGAGATGCGGTCTTTTTGCGACGTGTATATCAAGAGCTTTGAAGAACTGCTGTGGCTGCCGGAGCAAAAAGCCCGACGGCGGTCATGAAAGCCAGTTTTCATGTCAATTTGTCCACAAAACAACGCAAAAACGAAACGGGGATGTTTGAACGTCCCCGTTTCGTTTCTCAATTCCAGAATTCCGTCTGTCCACTCAGGCCGATATCCGCCGCCCGGAACACCGGGTCCTCGCCCTGTTCCCTCTGCCGCAGATAATCCCGCAGGGCCAGAGACACCGGCCGGAACAGCCGCAGGATCACCGGCAGATTGATCAGCGCCATGCATCCCATCAGCACATCCGCCAGGTCCCACACCAGCGAAAAGTCCATCTGCGCCCCCAGGAACACGATCCCCACAGCCGCCAGTCGGAACAGGCCCATCTCCCAGCGCCGGGCGTCCCGGCGCAGCAGGTACTGGAAATTGCTCTCGCAGTAATAGTAGTTGCCTAGAATGGTGGTAAAGGCGAACAGCAGCATGGCCCCCGTGATAAACCAATGGCCAAAGCTACCGAAGGTCCCGGCCAGCGCCGCCTGGACATAGGGCACGCCCTTCAGGGCCTCCTCCGGCGCCACGCCGGAGCACAGGCACATGAAGGCCGTGGCGGAGCAGATCAGCAGGGTGTCGAGAAAGACGCTGAGCATCTGCACCAGCCCCTGCTTCACCGGATGGGACACCATGGCGGAGGCCGCCGCGTTGGGGGCGGAGCCCACGCCGGCCTCGTTGGAAAAGAGGCCCCGTTTGATGCCGTACATCATGGCCGAGCCGGTGAAGCCGCCGAAGATGGCATGAAAATCAAAGGCATTTTCAAAGATTGCCGCCAGAACGCCGGGCAGCAGCTCCGCGTGGAGCATGATCATGATGACGGCCATCAGCACATAGGCGCCGCCCATGAGCGGCACCAGCACGCCGGTGATCCTGGTCAGCCGCTTTCCGCCGCCAAAAATGCACAGTGCCGCCGCCAGCGCCAGGATGGCCCCCGCGACATAGGGCGTGCTGCCGCTGAAAAAGCTGTATCCGGAGAAGGAGTCCACCAGATTGTAGGACGCCACCATGTTGAAGCCCACCATGTAGGTCAAAATCAGGAACACGGCGAACAGCGCCGCCAGCCCCCGGCTGCCCAGGACCGCTTCAATGTAATAGGCCGGACCTCCCCGGCTGCCGCCCTCCCCGTCTTTTACTTTATAAATCTGTGCCAGCGTGCTCTCCACAAAGGCAGAGGCGCCGCCCAGCAGGGCGATGACCCACATCCAGAACACAGCGCCCACGCCGCCCAGGCACAGCGCCGTGGACACACCGGCGATGTTGCCGGTGCCCACCCGGGAGGCCGTGGAGACCATCAGAGCCTGAAAAGAAGATACCGCGTTTTTATCCGGTGCCTTTTCCCGGATCACCCGGAAGGACTCCCCCAGCAGGCGGAACTGAACAAACCGGGTACGGATGGAAAAATACACCCCAGCCGCGATCAGCAGGATCACTAGGATATACGTATAGAGCCAGTTGTTCAGCGTTCCGATGATGTCTCCCAACATAGAACAAAATTCCTCTCTTTTGTTTTTTTAGTTCATTCAGGATAGCAGAAGAAGCACCTTTTTGTCAATTCTCTTTTCATTTTTTGCAAAAGATAGTAAAACATGCGGGAGCGTCTCCGCTCCCGCATGTGGATTCAGCTTCCGGGTGTAAGAATATCCAGCACATCAAATTTTTCCACGTCGTAATAGATGATGTTTCTATGCCGTCCCGCTCCAAGATCGCTCTCATTTCCGATCAGGACCAGAACATGTTCGTAATCCGCATTCCAGCTCAGGTCCTGAATGGAGGTAAGGTCTTTCGTCAGCTCATAATCCCGCAAATCGCAGACCTGCCCTCCGTCCGGCCCGCTGATACTGAATTCCGTGGGGTTCTCTGTCAGAGCCGCCGCCCATTCACCATCGTGGGACCAAACCTTATAGCGGGCGGTATTGCCCTCCAGCCGCAGGGCCGTCATCTCCTCCACCAGCGCGATATTCTGTTCCCTCAGGCCCTCCGCCGGGACGATGATGGCCCATTTTCCGGCGTGGGCCTGGGCCGTCTCCCAGTCCGCGCCGTTGCTGAAATAGACGTCCGTCCCATCTGTCACCAGATAGGAAAACCGCTGCTCGTAATACGCCCCCTGCTGCCGCATCCGCCAGTGAAAGTGGTCGTTTTCATAAATCACATCCGTCACCATGGGCACGTTTTCGCCGTAGTCCTGGATAGTGCGCAGCTGGCAGGGAATACCCAGCCGCACTTTCTCCAAAAAGGTCCCCACGGCCTCCAGGTTTTCCGAGCCTGACCAATTGAATGCCGGACAGCCCTCCGCCGCTCCGGCGGTCACGCCGTACTCCTCCGGCAGGTCCTCCAGCGGGGCGAAACCGTAGGGCGTATCGGCGGAAATGGCGGCGCCTGTTTTCAGGTGGAACTCCGTCGTGCAAGTCTGTCCCTCCACCTCTTTCACAATGCGGTAGGTGCCGTCAGAAAAATCATAATCGAACATGGAGAGATGGCAGGCCATGGCGATGCTCCCGCCCGCCGGGAGTTCATAAGCGATAGCGTTCCAAGCGGCGTTCTCCACAAGCGGAAACTGATACCAGGCACCATTCTCCCCCAGGGTTTCCAGCTGATAATCTGCACCAGTCTCCACATCCCGGTCGCTCTCGTTTTTCAGAATATACCAGACGGCTCCCACGGACGGGTCATATTCCGTCCACTCCGTGGTCATGGTGCAGGCGCACTCCCCCGCGTCATCACCTGTGTAAGCGCTCTCCGGCAGGGTCATCTCCCCTGCGGGAGGTCCTTTTTCCTCTGTTCCGGTCTCCTGCGCGCTGCAGCCCGCCAGCAGCGCCAGGACCAGCAGCATCGGGATTAGCTTTTTCATGTCCATCACCTCTTATTTCTTTCGTCGCCAAAATCTGCCGGGAAGTTCCCAGCAAACTGTACAAAATCAGGTTGAAAATTTTTCAGGCCACCTGCTTGCATTTTAGCGGATTCTCCGCTACAATACAAGTACAAGCAAAGAATGATAGCTGCAACGTAGTGCTTCGCGCACGGGCTGACACCTATCATTCCTTATTTTTTTGATAGGTGTTTCAAACCAAAGCCGGTTTGAAGCGCCTTTTTTGTTTCTCAAATTCAAACACTCAAGGAGGTTTTTTGTATGATCGTACTGGCAAACGGCAAAGTCATCACCCGGGACCCCGACGGGACCGGCTACCTGCCCGATGGCGGCGTCGCCACCGATGGCGGCAAGATCGTGGAGGTCGGCAGGACCGCTGACCTGAAGGCCAAGTATCCCCAGGCGGAATTCGTGGACGCCAGGGGCGGCGTCATCATGCCCGGCCTCATCAACGCCCACACCCACATCTATTCCGCGCTGGCCCGTGGTCTTGCCATCGTGGGCAACAACCCCACCAACTTCTACGAGGTGCTGGACGGCACCTGGTGGGCCATCGACCGCAATCTGGACCTGGAGGCCACCCGCGCTTCCGCCCAGGCGTTGGTGATTGACAGCATCAAGCAGGGCGTCACCACTATCTTCGACCACCACGCCTCCTTCTGCGAGATTCCCGGCTCCCTGATGAAGATCGCCGAGGTCACGAAGGAGTTCGGCATGCGTGCCAGCCTCTGCTACGAGGTCAGCGACCGGGACGGTGAGGAGAAGTCTCTCCAGTCCGTCCAGGAGAATAAGGACTTCATCGACTACTGCGAGAAGAATCCCAGCGACATGCTGAAGGCCATGTTCGGCGGCCACGCCCTGTTCACCATCTCCGACAAGACCTTTGACCGTATGGTCGCTGCCAACAGCGGCCGCGTGGGCTACCACATCCATGTGTCCGAGGGCATGAACGACGTGTATGACAGCCTCCAGAACTACGGCCGGCGCCCCGTCCAGCGGCTCCAGGACCACGACATTCTGGGCCCCAAGACCATTCTGGGCCACTGCATCCATGTGAACACCGCTGAGATGGACATCATCAAGGCCACCGACACCATGTGCGTCAACAACCCCGAGTCCAACATGGGCAACGCCGTGGGCATCTCCCCCGTCCTGCAGCTCTACAAGAAGGGCATCCTCATCGGCATGGGCACCGACGCCTACACCAACGACATGCTGGAGTCCCTGAAAGTTGCCCTGTGCTCTCAGCGGCACAACGCCTGTATGCCCAACGTCGCCTGGTGCGAGGTCACCGACATGCTGTTCAAGAACAACGCCAAGATGGCGGAGCGGTGCGGCTTCCCCACCCTGGGCGTGCTGAAGCCCGGCGCGGCGGCGGACGTCATCGTCATGGACTACAAGCCCTACACCCCGTTCTCCGACGCCAACATCGACGGCCACATGATTTTCGGCATGACGGGCCGCCAGTGCCAGACCACCATGATCAACGGCAAGATTCTGATGAAGGACCGTGTTCTGACCGAAATCGACGAAGAAGCTGTCAACGCCCACGTTCTGGAATCTGCTAAGAGACTCTGGGGAAAATTAAATCACTGCGAATACTGAGATATGAAATCATTTTCGCCGCGGCGCGCCCCAGGGCGGCATCTCTTGCCGCTTTGCGGCAATTCACCTTCTGTACGTGGCGAAAATACCTCGACCCAGCCGCCTTGGGCGGCGTTCACCAGTGACCGATGTCACTGGTGGTGGGGGAGGTTGAGGGGAAAGCGGTGAAGCGCCGCCTGCGGCGGAAAAAGCGAGTTGCTTTCGAGGCAGCGGCGCGATTGGCGGCCCTGTTAGGGGCTGGGAATCGCAATGCCGCAACGGTGTAAGCCTGCTCCCCTTCGAAAATAATTTGAGGAGGAAAAAAGCATGTCTGAACTGATGATTCCCATTCCCTTCCGGGAATTGATGACCTGGATCACCACCGAATACCAGCGGGACGGCTCCGTGTTCGGTGTCCACAAGCCCTACAAGGCGGGTGTGAAGAAGCTGCCCATCTTCGGCGAGACCATCGAGACCCCCTTCGGCCCCGCCGCCGGTCCCAACACCCAGCTGGCCCAGAACATCATCGCCGGTTACTTCGGCGGCGCCCGGTTTTTCGAGCTGAAGACCGTCCAGAAGATGGACGGCGCGGAGCTGGCCGCCTGCATCAACCGTCCCTGCATCCTGGCGGAGGACGAGTGCTACAACTGCGAGTGGTCCACCGAGCTGTACGTCCAGCAGGCCTTTGAGGAATATGTGAAGGCCTGGTGCGCCCTGAAAATGATGTCCAAGGTCTACGGCCTGGGCGACCCCAACGGCTTCGTGTTCAATATGTCCGTGGGCTACGACCTGGCGGGCATCCAGGGCGAGAAGATCGACAACTTCCTGAACGGCATGATCGACGCCAGCAAGACCCCCATTTTCCAGGAGTGCATTAAGGTCCTGAAGGAGTTCTTCCCCGGCGAGATCGCTTACATCGACACCATCACGCCCCACATCTCCGGCAGTGTGACGGTGTCCACCCTCCACGGCTGCCCGCCGGACGAGATCGAGCGCATCGCCAGCTACCTGATTGAGAAGAAGCACCTGCACACCTTCGTCAAGTGCAATCCCACCATCCTGGGCTACGAGACCGCCCGGTCCATCCTGGACGGCATGGGCTACGACTACATCGCCTTCGACGACCACCACTTCAAGGAGGACCTGCAGTACGAGGACGCCGTCCCCATGTTCCACCGTTTGCAGGCCCTGGCGGACGCTAACGGCCTGGAATTCGGCTTAAAACTGTCCAACACCTTCCCCGTGGACGTGAAGGCTGGCGAGCTGCCCAGCGAAGAGATGTACATGGCTGGCAAGAGCCTGTTCCCCCTGACCACCACCATGGCGGCCCGCATCTCTAAGGAATTCGGCGGCAAGCTGCGCATCTCCTACGCCGGCGGCGCCGACGCCTTCAACATCGACAAGCTGTTTGCCTGCGGCATCTGGCCCATCACCATGGCCACCACCGAGCTGAAACCCGGCGGCT
>CAMBAJ010000066.1 GCA_945864305.1 uncultured Clostridia bacterium
CAAACGGGGTGGGTACTTTTTCATGTTCGGCCAAAACCTTAACTTAATGACATTGGGTCAGTGTCCCCTGTGCTTCTCCCACTGCTTTTCCCGGTGCAGGGCAAACTACCGGTTCCGTTCCGCCTCCCGCTCGTAGAGGCCCACCCAGAAGGGGTCCTCAAAGCAGACGGTCAATCTGGCATATCCGGTTTCCCTGTGCATGCCCTCCTTAAAATTTTAGTCCCACAGAGAACGGACAACCAAGGAGGCAAATACCTGTACCCGCTTTGGACAGCGGATACGCCCGGACTACCAACCGGGCCGTGTTTTTATCTCCGCATGTCTCATCATAAGCGCCGCCGGCTGTCCCATCAAGGCACAGACGCGGAAAAACGCCGCAGGGAATTCCCTGCGGCGTTTTTAAGAAGTGCTCAGTCGATCAGGCGGCCTTAGACGTACCAGCGCTGGTAGCGGGCACGACCTTCTGGCAGAAGTTGGCCAGGAACTCCGCTACCTGATAGCGGGGCGCGGGAGAGGTGGGCATCAGCTTGCCGTCGATGCCGCTGGCAACGCCGGCGCCGCAGGCCCACTGCATGGCGGGAACGGCGTACTCACCGATACTCCCGGCATCGGTGTAGGAGAGGATGTTGGTGTCCTCGCCCACGGAGACGTCATACTTCATGAACTGGGCATAGCGGTACAGGATGGTCAGGAACTGCTGACGAGAGATGGCCTGGTTGGGCACGAAGGTGGTGGCGGTGTAGCCGTTGCTCAGACCGTTCTCCACAGCCCAGGTGATGGCCTTGATGTACGGAGAGGTGACGGCCACATCCGTGAAGGGGCAGGCGCCCTTGGGATCGGGAGAGCCGTTCATCCGCCACAGGACCGTGACCATCTGGCCGCGGGTCATGGTGTTGTCGGGGCCGAAGGTAGTCTCGGTGAAGCCCTTGAAAATGTCGTTCTCATAGACATACTTCACGGCGTCATAGTAGGAGGCGCCGGCGGGCACATCGGTGAAGGGCAGGCCCTTGGTGATAGTGATGCGTCCCTCGGGAGCGCCGTAGTCCTCAGCCCTGACAACGCCCTTCAGCTCGGTGGTGATGTAGTCCATGACCACCTCGTCCATGGGCACGCCCAAGTCATAGTTGACGGAAGCGGCCTTGAAGGCGTAGTAGGTGTCGCCGCCGGCGGCCATGAAGTCATTGGTGGCGATGGTGTAGGTGGTCTTCGCGTCAAAGGCCTTGCCGCCCACGGACTGGATGGTCACGCGGTTGATGGTCTTGGGGGCATAATAGGTGGAGCCGGGATACTGCTTGCCCTGGTCAAAGGCCTTGGTGGTGTCGACGGTGTAGACGATGCCGCTGACCTGGGGGAAGCCGCCAATGGCGGTGGGCGTGCAGTAAGTGGATGCCTCCAGAGCCTCCAGCAGCTCGGCGCCGGTGACCTTTACGATGCTCAGGGTGTTGCCGAAGGGCAGGACGGTATTGATATCCTTCTTGGTGATGTCGCCCTTGCTGATGGTGGCACGGATGCCGCCGCCGTTGGTGACAGCAGCGTCCACCTTGGTACCGTTCTTCTCAGCGCCCCAGACCAGGGCGTCGGTGATTAGGTTGCCCAGGTTGGTCTCTTCAGTGCGGTTGCCCGGATCGCGGGCGCCGTTCAGTTCCACCTCGGTCTTGGCGAACACGGTGCCGTAGTCGTCGTCGATCTCCTTCTGGATGGCGGCGGCGCGGGCGGCCACGGCGGCGTCAGGAGTGATGTCCATGTCATCCAGAGGGATGGAGCGGGCGCCCATGGAGCCGTCGGCGTTGATGATGACAACACCGATATTGGCCAGCTTGGTACCGGTGGAGACCACCAGAGTCTTGCCCTCCGCGGCGGTGACGAGGTTGGTCTCCACGTTGACCATGCCCTGCGCGGGCAACTTGCTCACGGTCTCGCCTGCGGCAGCGGCTACCTCTTCGATGGTGGAGTGGGAGTGGCCGTCGATGAACACGTCGATGCCCTTCACCTTCTCCAACAGGTCGATGGAGCGGTTGCCCACAGACTCGTCGTCAATGCCCAGGTGGCCCAGGCAGACGATGTAGTCGCAGCCATCGGCCTTCAGGGCATCCACCTGCGCCTGGGCGCAGTCAAACATAGACTTCTCAGACAGGAAGGTCACGCCCTTGATCTTGGCGGGATGGGCCTTGGTGGCAGTCTCAGGGGTGTCCAGTCCGAACACGCCGATCTTGGCGCCGTTGGGAGCAGTGAAGGTCACGTTGTCCTCAAAGGCGACCTTGCCGTTATAGAGCACGTTGGCAGCCACGATCGGGAAGTCGGCCTTGCCGGCCAGCTCCGCCAGGTTGGCGTAGCCATAGTCGAACTCATGGTTGCCCGGCGCGGCCGCATCATAGCCGGCCATGTTCATCAGTTCGATGGCCGTGGCACCCTCAGACACGCTGACGGCGGGATCGCCCTGAATGTAGTCACCGGCGTCCATCAGCAGGACGTAGGCGCCCTGGGCCTCAAAGGCATCCTTGATGGCCGCCACCTTGGCGTAGCCGCCAATGGCACCATGCACATCGTTGGTGTGCAGGATGACGATGGAGCCATCCATGGTCCCCTTGGTCTCCTCCGCGCTGGCGGTGACAGCCAGAGAGAACATCATGGCCACAGCCAACAGCAGGGACAAGAGTTTCTTCTTCATGCTTCTATTACCTCCTTGTTTTTTACCGCAGAAACAGATTGCGGATTTGATTTAATTATACCATATCCGGAAAAAATAGACAGTCCCAAGCTGAAATATCCACGAAAAATTTTTACTCTGCATTTTGTAAATTTTCGCCGCCTGGGATATCTGGTAATTCGTGGGCCTGTATGCTATACTGATACCATAAAATGACCAAACTGGAGGGTGGTTTTATGCGAACGCTGTTCAAAGGCGGCACTGTGGTCAACGGTGCCGGAATGAAGCGGGCCGATCTTCTCATTGACGGAGAAAAAGTCGTGGGCCTCGGCCGCAATCTGAAAGCCGAGGCCGACCAGACCGTGGATGTCTCCGGGTGCCTGCTGTTCCCCGGCTTTATCGACGCCCACACCCATTTCGACCTGGACGTGGCGGGCACCACCACGGCTGATGATTTCTGGACCGGCAGCCGGGCGGCGCTGAAGGGCGGCACCACCACCGTCATCGACTTCGCCTGTCCCAACAAGGGCGAGTCCCTGCACTACGGTCTGGAGCTGTGGCACAAAAAAGCCGATGGCCGGACCTTCTGCGACTATGGCTTCCACATGACCATCGACGACTGGAACGAGTCCATCCGGGCAGAGCTGCCGGATATGTTCGCCAAGGGTGTCTCCTCCTTCAAGATGTACATGACCTATCCCGCCATGATGGTAGGCGACCGGGATATGTACTGGGCGTTGAAGGAACTGAAGTCCCTGGGCGGCATCTGCGGCGTCCACTGTGAGAATGCCGGCGTCATCGACGGGATGATCGCCGAGCGGAAGGCCGCCGGGGAGCTCTCCCCCGCCAGCCACCCTCTGACCCGCCCGCCCTATCTGGAGGCAGAGGCAGTGGCCCGCCTGCTGCGCATCGCCCAGGCGGCGGACTGCCCGGTGGTCATCGTCCACCTGACCAATCAGGAGGCGCTGAAGGAAGTCCAGCACGCCCGGGACCGGGGGCAGAAGGTCTATGTGGAAACCTGTCCCCAGTACCTGCTGCTGGACAGCAGCGTGTATTTCAGCGGCGATTACTCCACCGCCGCCCGGTACGTCTGTGCGCCGCCCATCCGGGAAAAAGGCCAGCAGGAGCTTTTGTGGCGGGCCCTGCGGCGGGGCGAGATTCAGACCATCTCCACAGACCACTGTTCCTTCACCCTGGCCCAGAAGGACATGGGCCGGGAGGACTTCACCAAGATTCCCGGCGGCCTGCCCGGCGTGGAGACCCGGGGCGAGCTGATCTACTCTTACGGCGTTGCCAGAAAGCGCATCACCGCCGCCAGAATGTGCCGTGTCCTCAGTGAAACCCCCGCCCGGCTGTACGGTCTCTTTCCCCGGAAGGGCCAGCTGCGGCCCGGTGCCGACGCGGATATCGTGGTGTATGATCCCGGTGCCAGCCATGTCATCCGGGCTGACGACTGCATCGCCAACGTGGATTACAACCCCTACGAAGGCTTTGTCACTGCCGGCGGCATCCGTCAGGTGTGGCTCCGGGGAAATCTATCCGTGGAAAACGGCAAGGTACTGGAGGAGACACCTCATGGCAAATATATGGCCCGCGGAAAGTGCTCCCTGTAAAACTGTAAAAAACGGCCCCATCCGAAATTGGATGGGGCCGTTTTTCATGTACGTACGGGCGCGGTCAGGCAGTCGGTCATGTTAGTTTGCGTTGACTTCGTCAAAAATCTTTTCGATATCCGCGCTGGGCTTCGGCGTGAGCATGCTGACCACCACAATCGCAGCAGAGGCCACGATGAAAGCGGGAAGCAGCTCATAGACATTCCACACGCCACCGATGGGACGCACGCAGAATTTCCAGACGAACACCATCACGCCGCCGGCCACCAGTCCGGCCAAAATGCCCTGGCGGTTGCTGCGCTTCCAGAACAGGGCAAAGAGGATAGCGGGCCCAAAGGTAGCGCCGAATCCAGCCCAGGCAAAGGACACGATCTGGAACACGCTGCTGTTGGGGTCCGTAGCCAGGAAAGCGGCGATGACGGCAATGATGATGACGGTGAGCCGGGCCACCAGCATGGTCTGCTTGGAGGTCATTTTCACGCCAAACACGTCCTGCAGCATGTTTTCAGAGAACGCGGAGGCGGCGGAGAGCAACTGGGAGTCCGCTGTGGACATGGTAGCTGCCAGGATACCTGCCAGGATCAGGCCCGCAACAATAGCGGGAATGATGCCATAAGAGGAGAGTAGGTCCGCGATCTTGACGATGACGGTCTCAGAGGCGCTGCCCTCCAGCGCGGGGATGCGGCCGGCCTCGGAGACGCCGTAGCCGATCATGCCGATGCAGATGGCCACCGCCATGGAGATGACCACCCAAATGGAGGCGATGCGGCGGGAGAGCTTCAGCTCGTTCTCGTCACGGATGGCCATGAAACGCACCAGAATGTGGGGCATGCCGAAATAGCCCAGGCCCCAGGCCAGCGTGGAGACGATAGTCACCAGTCCGTAAGGCGCTGCGGTGTTGGTAGAGGCATCATGGGTCTGGACAAAACTCAGATATCCGGGCAGCTCCTGAATGTTGGCAATCACCGTACTCAGGCCGCCCGCCTGATAGATGCCGAAGCAGGTAATGACGACGAGGGCGCAGGTCATGATGATGGACTGGATCAGGTCCATGGTGGCCACGGCACTGAAGCCGCCCACAGAGGTATAGCTGATAATGACCACGGTGCCGATGATCACCGCCAGCAGGTAATTCCAGCCGAACAGGGTGTTGAACAGCTTGCCGATAGCGGCCAGGCCGGAGGCCACATAGGGCACGAAGAAGATCAGGATAATCAGGGACGCGATGCACATGATGACCGGCTTCTTCTCCCCGTAGCGCTTGGAGATAAACGACGGGATGGTGATGGCGTCCAGTTTCACACTGTAGCGGCGGATTTTCCGGGCCACCAGCAGAAAATTCAGATAGGTGCCCACGGCAAGGCCGATAGCTGTCCAGCCGGCGTCAGCCACACCGCTGAGATATGCAAGGCCAGGCAGGCCCATCAGCAGCCAGGAACTCATATCGGAGGCCTCCGCGCTCATAGCGGTGACCAGAGGGCCCATGCCCCGGCCGCCCAGATAAAAGCCCTCTGCGCTCTTCTTGCTCCGCCGGCCGATCATAACGCCGGTGACGATCACGAAGCAGAGATAGAGGATGATGGTCGCCATAATACTGATTTGTGCGGTTGTCATAGTGGATTCTCTCTCCTTTGTCTTTCAATGGATGACATGATACCACACTTATTACAAGAATGAAATACAGAACGGAGTATAGAATAGATTCTATACTCCGTTTATATTTTTCTTCATTTTTCCTTTATATATCAGCATTTTTATGCAATACGTTTTTTAATATCTCTATTTATCTGAAAAATAAAATGTTATTTCTTGCTAATCGTTTTCCCCCGATAGCTCTCCAAAAACATGGGCGTCACACTGTCCGTATAGGCCACCAGCGAGTATTCGCCGCCCGCCAGGCACCAGTCGTACATCAGTGCCCGTTCCCACAGCGCATAGGCCTTTACGATCTCATTGACCGTGAAGTCCCCCCGCAGTTGTCCCGTCTTCTGACCCTCCGTGATGATCTGCCGCAGCAGCTTGAAATAGGTCCGGTTGCGGTCCAGCAAATGCTTCTCGCCCCGGGCCAGCAGCTGGGTGGACAGCAGCCGTGCTAACAGATCCATGGAAATGCCGCCGTCGATCATGGCAAACAGCTCGTGGTTCAGATAGATCAGCTTTTCCATGGCCCCCAGTTCCGGGTCCATGACCGCCATCAGCTCCTCGTACTTCTCGTCGAACACATAAGCCAGCGTCCCCAGCAGGGCGTCCTTTCCCTCAAAATAGTGGTAGAACGAGCCCTTGGAGGTCTCAGACTCAAAGACGATATCCTCCACCGTCGTATTCTCATATCCCTGCTCGTAAAACAGTTTCCACGCTGCGGAAATAATGCGTCCCTTTGTATTTCTACCGTTCTTTTTGGGCATAAGTGTCCCTCTCTTTTGTCTGTTTTGTCTCTATGATACTGGCATCTAAGCAGTAAATCAAGCGATTTTTCACAAGGGGCCCGCATGATTTGCATGATTTTTAGCACATTCTCCAGTTTTCACCGATGTTCTGTGCTGTTATAATACAATAAAATTAGTATAAGGAGGGGTATTCCTTGCAGTTCTGGAAAATGAACGGCGCCGGAAACGATTTCGTGGTGCTGAACAATCTCAAGGAGCATCTGCCTGTCGAAAGTCTCCCTCAACTTGCCAAAACCCTCTGTGAGCGTCACATGTCCATCGGAGCCGACGGTCTCATGGTCATCGACACTCCCACCCAGGGCGGTGATTACCGGATGCTGTTCTTCAACTCTGACGGCAGTATGGGCGAGATGTGCGGCAATGGTGCCCGGTGTATCTGCCGCTACGGCTATGAGAACGGTCTGGCCGGCGAAACCCAGACTGTGGAGACCACCGCCGGCATTGTCACCGGAAAGCGGATCAGCCAGCGGCTGTACAAGATTCGCCTCAATGATCCTACCACCGTCAAGCTGGATTACCCCGTGGATGTGGACGGTGTGAAATATGCCTGCTCCTATGTGGAGTTGGGCAACCCCGGTATTCCCCATGCCGTCGTCCCTTACCATGATCTGAAGCACGCCGACGAGAATGAGCTCCGGGAGCTTGGTCGGGCCATCCGCTGGCACTCCGCCTTCCCCAAGGGCGCCAACGTGAATTTCTATGAGCTCACCGGCGAGGACTCCGTCTTTGAGCGGACCTTTGAGCGGGGCGTGGAGGATTTCACCTACGCCTGCGGCACCGGCACCGGCTCCCTGGTGACAGTTCTGACGCTCCAGGGAAAGGTTAGCGGCCACGACGTCAAGGTGGATATGACCGGCGGTCAGCTCATCATCGACGTGATGCGGGATGGCTCCCGTGTTACAGACCTGTATCTGACAGGTCCCACCAACATCGTTGCAAAGGGCGAGGTCACGGACGAAGATCTCTGTCCTGCAAAATAAAACTCCCGTGTGTGTAAAAAATAGGAGGAATGAAAATGGAAGCAAAATCCGTCGCTAAAAACTACCGCTTCATGGCCATTATGATTGGCTCCATGATCCTGGGCGCCATCGTGGGTTGGATATGGCCCGTGGTGCTGGATACGGACGGCAACACTGTCTCCGCCGGCGCCACTGTTATCAAGCCCCTGGGCACCGTGTTCATCAACATGATGTTCTGCATCGTGGTTCCCCTGGTGTTCGCGTCCATCTCCAGCGCCGTGGCCAATATGCAGAGCCGTAAGCGGGCTGGTAAAATCATGGGCGTCACCGTTGGTACCTTTGTTGTGACTGGCGCTATCGCCGCCGTGATCATGTTCGTACTGGTAAAGATCTTCCCCCCTGTTCTCTCCGCCTGGACAGAGCTGCCTTCCGAGGAGATCGGTGAGTACGCCTCCATGTCCGAGATGATCGTCAACTTCTTCACCGCCAGCGACTTTGTGGGCCTGCTGACCCGCCGGGCCATGCTGCCTCTGATTGTCTTCTCCCTGCTGTTCGGCTTTGCTGTGAACCTGAACGGCGGCAAGGACACCATGGTTGGCAAGTTTCTGGAGGACCTGACCAACGTCATGCTGAAGTTCGTGAAGATCGTCACCTACTACGCTCCCATCGCCTTCTTCGCCATCTTCGCCGACCTGGTGGCCACCTACGGCTCCCAAGTCACTGTGACCTATGGCCGTGCCCTGCTGCTGTACTATCCTCTGTGCTTCGTCTATATCTTCACGGCATGGCCCCTGTTCGCCCGGTTCGGTGGCGGCAAGGGCGCTGTCAAGGTCATGTTCCAACACATCACCCGTCCTGCCGTGGTGTCCTTGGGCACCTGTTCCTCCGTTGCCACCATCCCCACCAACATGGAAGTGGCTCAGGAGACCGGCATCTCCAAGGATGTCTCCGACATGGTGCTGCCCCTGGGCGCTACCATGCACATGGACGGCTCCTGCTTCTCCTGCGTGCTGAAGATTGCTTTCGTGTGGGGCGTGTTCGGCCAGGATATGGGCTTTAACCAGCTGATTCCCGTGGTACTGGTGGCCGTGCTGTCCTCCGTGGGCATGAGCGGTGTTCCCGGCGGTGGCTATATCGGTGAGTATATCATCTGCTCCATCTTCTTCCCCGAGCAGATGGAGGTGGCCTTCCCCATTCTGGTGGCCATCGGCAACCTGGTGGATCCCCCCGCCACCATGATCAACTCCGCCGGCGACTATGTGGTCTCCTATATCGTCTCCCGCTTCGTGGACGGCAAGGACTGGCTGCAGAAGGCACTGGCCGCCAAGAATTAATCTCTTTTGAAAAAAATCCGCTGTTCTTGCGAACAGCGGATTTTTTCTTTTATCCGTTTTTGCTTTCCAGCTGCTCCTTGACACTTTTGCCAAAGGGTGTGGTGGCCAGTCCGCCCAGAGCCGTCTCCCGGAACTCCACCGGCATCCGGCGGCCCACTTCGCCCATACAGTCGATGACCTGATCCACCGGCACCCGGCTGGTGATGCCCGCCAACGCCATGTCCGCGCAGCTGACAGCGTTCACTGCGCCGATCACATTCCGCTTCACGCAGGGGACCTCCACCAGGCCCGCGATGGGATCGCACACAAGGCCCATCAGATTCTTCAATGCCATGGCTACCGCATGACTGATCTGCTCCGGCGTGCCGCCGTGCAAAGCCGTTAGGGCACCGGCCGCCATAGCGGACGCCGCGCCGATCTCCGCCTGGCATCCGCCGGCGGCGCCGGCGATACAGGCCCGGTACGCGATGACCGCTCCGATGCCGGACGCCGCGTACAACGCCTGTAAAATCTCTTCCTCTCCGGCGTTCCCGCTCTTATAAAGCGGCACCAGCACCGCCGGTATCACGCCGCAGGCCCCCGCCGTGGGAGCCGCCACGATCTTACACATGCAGGCGTTGGATTCACCGACACACAGTGCCGTGGCAATGACCTCCCGCAGATACTCTCCGCAAAGGGGCGTTCCGTTCTTCGCGTAATCCCGCATCTTCTGTCCGTCGCCGCCCACCAGGCCACTGACAGAACGCCGGTCCTCCCGGTAGTTCTCCACAGACTCCAGCATGGCCTTCCAGGTGAATCGCATTTTTTCCATAGAGGCCTCTTCCGTGACCTCCCGCTCCTCTATATCGGTCTCCAGGACCACCCGCCAGAAGGGCTTCTGTCCCTGCTCGGCTTTCTCGCAGATTTCGCGCATGGAATCCAGTGCCATCTCATGCGTCCTCCTTTTCGTAATAGGTGACATCATTCACCGCATAAATGATTCTGATTCGCTCCCGTACATCCGGTTTCAACTTCTGGTCCGTCTCAATCACTGTCAGCACATCGCCGCCCCGGCGGTCCCGGAACACGCTCATGTTGGCGATGTTCACACCGCCTACCGCCAGTTCGTTGGTGATGCGGGACAACTCGCCGGCCACATCCTTGTGCCGGACGATCAGCGTATTGTACGCGCCGGTGAAGTTGACGTCCACGCCGTTGATCTTGTCCACCCGGATACGGCCGCCGCCCAGGGAGGCCGCCTGGACCACCAGTTCCTTGCCCTCCGCGTCCTTCACCGTCAGCACGGCGGTATTGGGATGGGCGTCCCGCAGTTGTAGCTTCCGGAAGGAAAACCGCAGTCCCCGCTCCTCCGCAATCTCAAAGCTGCGGGGGATATGCATATCGTCCGGACGCATTCCCAGCAGGCCTGCCACCAGCGCCCGGTCCGTGCCATGTCCCTGTCCCGTCTCGGCAAAAGAACCGTGAAGCCCGATGTCCGCCTCCACCGGCGTACTCCCCAGAAGTGTTCGGGCCATGCTGCCAATCCGCACCGCCCCCGCCGTATGGGAGCTGGACGGTCCTACCATGACCGGGCCCAAAATATCAAAAATATCCAGCACTTTCTATTTCCTCTCTTTCTTTTATGTCCACTATTCATGGACATTTTTTGACAATTTGTTTTAAACATATCATATGGTTTCCAAGTGTGCAAGAGAAATTTCTCACAAGTTGACCTTTCGGCTGTTTTTTCGTATACTGTCACATGAAAGGAGGGTGTCTGTATGTCTACTCTGCTGTTAAAAAACATCCACACCCTGGTCACCTGTGACGACAGAGATCAGATTCTTCACGGTGTCGACCTATACTGTGAGGACGGCCTGATCCGGTCCATCGGTCCCGCGCTGCCCCATACTGCCGATAAAGTTGTGGATGCCCGCCACTGCTGGTGTTATCCCGGCCTGGTAAACACCCACCACCATCTGTATCAGGTCTTTTCCCGGAACCTGCCCCAGGTTCAGAATCTGGAGCTGTTCGACTGGCTCACCACACTGTATGAGATTTGGAAGGGCCTAGACGAGAGCGTCATCCGTCTCTCCTCTCTTACCGGTATGGGAGAGCTGATGAAGCACGGCTGCACCACCTGCTTTGACCACCACTATGTGTTTCCCGCCCACGCCGGTGATCTGATTGGCGCCCAGTTCGCCGCCGCTGAGGAATTGGGCATCCGGATGTTTGCCTCCCGGGGCAGCATGGACCTCTCCAAAAAAGACGGCGGCCTGCCGCCGGACAGCGTTGTCCAAACCGTGGATGAGATCATGAAGGATTCCGCCCGTATCATCGAGCAGTATCACGATCCCCGCCCCGGCTCCATGCGGCAGGTGGCCCTGGCCCCCTGCTCTCCCTTCTCCGTCAGTGCGGAGCTGCTGCGGCAGAGCGCCATTCTGGCCCGACAGTACGGCGTCCGGCTCCACACCCACCTGTGCGAGACAAAGGACGAGGAGCGCTACATGTTGACCCACCACGGCGTCCGCCCGCTGGAGTTCATGGCCTCTCTGGGCTGGACCGGCCCGGACGTGTGGTACGCCCACGGCATCCACTTCAACGACGAGGAGCTGCGGGAGCTGGCCCGGACCGGCACCGGTGTGGCTCACTGTCCCATCAGCAACATGAAGCTGGCCTCCGGCGTCGCCCGCATCCCGGACATGCTGGAGCTGGGCGTCCCGGTTGGTCTGGCGGTGGACGGTTCCGCCTCCAACGACGGCTCCTCCCTCATGGAGGAGCTGCGGGTGGCGTATCTCCTGCACCGCCTGCACTCCAGCGCCAAGGCCCCCTCAGGCTATCAGGTGCTGAAAATGGCCACTCGGGGCAGCGCCCGGCTGCTGGGGCGGGATGACATCGGCCAACTGACCGCAGGCAAGCGCGCGGACTTTTTCCTGGTGGATTCCCGCCGTCTGGAGCTGGTGGGCGGCGAGTACAGCCCTGCCGACGTGCTGGCCACAGTGGGACTGCGGGGCCCGGTGGACTATACCGTCGTCAACGGAAAAATCACCGTCAAAGACGGCCATCTTGTCACCATCGACGAGGATCGGATCGCCGCCGAGGCCCGTGAAGTCTGCCGCAGCTATCTGTCGAAGGCCTGATTGAAAAAAGGACTTGCGTCCACGGAGTCGCTTCGTGGATGCAAGTCCTTTTTTGTTTCCTTTGATTCAGTCCAGCACCTGGACCGCGGCGCCCAGTACGCCGTCGCCGATATAGACGCTCAGCGTGCCGTCGATCTCGCCCTCCCAGATGTGGTCGTAGTTGGGCAGGGCCGCCGTCAACTTCTCGCGCACCAGAGCCATCTCCTCCGGTGCGCCGCCGTTGGCCACGGCCAGATTATAGCGCTTGTGGTCCCCACAGCGCTGGACAGTCAGGTCCACCAGCTTGTTGATGACCTGATGCCGTCCCCGTACCTTGGCCACCGAGGTCAGCTGTCCGTCCCCGGCAAAGGTCAGCAACGGCTTGATTTGCAGCAGCATACCCGCCGTGGCGGTCACTTTGCCGATCCGGCCGCCCTTTTGCAGATACTCCAGCGTGTCCACGGAGAAGAACGGATAGGTATTGGCGATGAGCTGTGGCACCCGGCGCTCCGTCAGTTCCTCCCAGCCCATCCCGTTGCGGATGTCCTCGGCAATCTGCAGCACGGTCAGCCCCATACCCAGAGAGCCGCTGACAGAATCGTAGACCCGGACCGGAAGCAGGCCTTTGCACTCCTCTGCAATCAGGCGCACCAAGTTGTAGGTGCCGGACAGGCCGCCGGACAGCATGATGGCGATTACACCGTCATAGCCCTCCATCACGATCTGCCGCAGAACCTTTTCAATGTCCTCGCCCGCCGGCAGAGATGTCTGAGGCAGTTCTCCCGCCCGGAGCCGCTTGTAGATATCCGCGCCGCGGATGTCCATGCCGTCGGAATACTCTCCATCAGCGCACAAAATCCGCAGGGGAACGATATGAATATGGTTCTCCGCCGCCAGCGCAGGTGATAAGTCAGCGCAGGAATCTGTCAGCAGGGCAATTTTCTGTGGGCACATAACTGCATCTCCAAATCTTTATGAGTTTTTAGCGTAAGAATGATTATCCCACAAAACTTCAGAAACTGCAAGAACTATCCGGAGAGCTTTTTCAAAAACAGAGGTACGCTGTGTCCTCAGCGTTTTTTCTGATATAGGCCAGCAGGCCGGAGCATCCCTCCAGCACATCTCGCCATGTCTCCTCAAAATCTCCGGTGTACCAGGGGTCCGCTACGTCGCCGGGCCGAGCCGTCCAGTCCAGCAAAAGAGATATCTTGTTCTCCGGGTCTCCGCCGCAGATACGGCGCATGTTTCGCAGATTCACGCTGTCCATGCCCACCAGGAAGTCATACATGCTGTAGTCAGACTTCCGCAGCTGCCGGGCCGTCTTTCCGGCGCAGCCGATGCCGTGTTCCGCCAGTTTCCGCCGCGCCGGCGGATATACCGGATTTCCGATCTCCTCTGTGCTGGTGGCGGAGGAGGATATCTCGAACTCCGCCTCCAGCCCCGCTTTTTTCACCAAGTCCTTCATCACAAATTCCGCCATGGGGCTGCGGCAGATATTGCCGTGGCATATAAATAGTACTTTTATCATCTTTTTATAACTCCATATAA
>CAMBAJ010000067.1 GCA_945864305.1 uncultured Clostridia bacterium
GGGCGGCCCCGTGGGCCCCTATATCCAGTCCCAGCGCCGCGACCTGTATCTGCCCTACGCCCAGCTTCTGGTGGAAAAGGGCGCCGCCTACTACTGCTTCTGCGAAAAGACCGAGTCCGAGGAGGACTCCGGTGACTTTGACCGGGCGGACGACCCCTGCCGCGACCTGAGCCGCGAGGAGATTGAGGCCAACCTGGCCGCCGGCAAGCCCTATGTCATCCGCCAGCGCATCCCCCATGAGGGTACCACCACCTTCCACGACGTCTCCTTCGGGGACATCACCGTGGAAAACAAGACGCTGGACGACCAGGTTCTGCTGAAGCGGGACGGCCTGCCCACCTACAACTTCGCCAACGTGGTGGACGACCACCTGATGGGCATCACCCACGTGGTCCGGGGCAGCGAGTACCTCTCCTCCGCTCCCAAGTACAACCTGCTGTACGAGGCCTTCGGCTGGGAGATTCCCACCTACGTCCACTGCTCTCCCGTCATGCGGGACCAGCACAACAAGATGAGCAAGCGCCACGGTGACCCCTCCTACGAGGACCTGATCGCCCAGGGCTATCTGACTCCCGCCGTGCTGAACTACGTGGCTCTGCTGGGCTGGGCCCCCAAGGGCGAGCGCAGCGAGCAGGAGATCTTCTCCCTGGACGAGCTGGTGGAGGCCTTTGATATCGCCGGTATCTCCAAGTCCCCCGCCATCTTCGACATCGCCAAGCTGGACTACTTCAACGCCACCTATCTCCGGGCTTTGGCTCCCGAGGAATTTGCCAAGGTGGCCGAGCCCTATATCCGCCAGTCCGTGAAGAACCCCGCCATCGACGCCGCCGCCATCGCCGCCCTGCTCCAGGCCCGGTGTGAGAAACTGACGGACATCCCTGAGAAGGTGGACTTCTTCGACGCCCTGCCGGACTATGACGTGGAGTTCTTCACCAACAAGAAGTCCAAGACCAACGCCGACGTCTCCCTGAATATGCTAGAGGCCGCTATCCCCGCCCTGGAGGCCATTTCCGACTGGACCCTGGACACCGTCCACGACACCCTCATCGACCTGGCTGTCTCTCTGGGCGTGAAGAACGCCACCCTCATGTGGCCTGTCCGCATCGCCGTGGCCGGCAAGCTGGTGACACCCGGCGGCGCTGTGGAGCTGTGCCACATTCTGGGCAAGGACGAGACTCTCCGCCGCCTGCGTCTGGGTGTGGAGAAGCTGCGGGCATGAGGGAGATTCTCCGGCACCACTGCTCTGGGCTTCAGACTGCCTGGCATGACGGCCTCGCCGGAGAGGTGAAGCGATCCACCATCGCGTTTTTCACGCTAGCCGTCCTGGCCTTCATCATCTGCCTGGCCCTGCCCGATCTGCGGCAGCGTCTGGTGGACTACGTCCTGTCCGCCATGGGCGGCTTGGACATTCAGGACGCGTCCGGCATGATCTCCGCCCCGGCTCTGCTGTCCAACAATCTTCGGGCCTGCCTGTTCACAATGATGTACGGCCTGGTCCCCTTCCTCCTGCTGCCCGCCCTGTCCCTCGGCGTGAATGCCATAATGCTGGGGGTGCTGGCCGCGTGGTATGTCTCCGAGGGTACCTCTCTTCTGGTCTATCTGGCCGCCATCGTGCCCCATGGCATCTTTGAGCTGCCCGCTTTGATCCTGGCCTTTGCGACGGGGCTCTATGTCTGCGGACAGGTGACCCGCCTCTGCCGCCGGGACAAAGAGGCGCTTCACGTCTGGGACTGTCTGCTGCTGATGTCCCGGGTGCTGTTTCTGGCGCTGCTGCCCCTGCTGGCGGCGGCCGCCGTCGTGGAGGCCTATGTGACACCGCTGGTGGCCTCTCTCTTTCTCTGATCGTACTTTCCAAATCTATTGAGTTAAAGGACTGTTTATTTTCATGAGCAAACTGACTATCCCCGCCGGCTACCGGATGCCGCTGACCAACAACGAGCTGCAGCGTGCCATTGAGCTGATCCACGCGGACTTTCAGCACAATCTCACGGTCCGCCTGAACCTGCACCGCGTCTCCGCCCCCCTGTTTGTGGACGGCAAGACCGGTCTGAACGATGATTTGAATGGCGTGGAGCGCCCTGTGTCCTTCGATATCCCCGACGTGGGGACCGACGGCCAGGTGGTCCACTCCCTGGCCAAATGGAAGCGTCTGGCGCTGAAGCGCTATGAATTCAAGCTGGGCACCGGCCTGTATACCGATATGAACGCCATTCGTCGGGATGAGGAGGTGGACAACCTCCACTCCATCTATGTGGACCAGTGGGACTGGGAGAAAAACATCGATCCCAAGAACCGCACGGTCCAGTACCTGAAGGAGACCGTGGAGGAGATCGTGGGCTGCATCTGCGACACCGCCACCGCCCTGCGCAACGCCTTCCCCGCCCTGACCTTCAAGCCCGACCGGGAGGTGTACTTCCTCACCACCCAGGAACTGGAGGACCGCTACCCCGACCTGACCCCCAATGAACGGGAGACGGAGATCTGCCGGGAGCATCACACCGTGTTCCTGATGCAGATCGGCAAGACCCTGAAATCCGGCATCAAGCACGACGGCCGCGCCCCCGATTACGACGACTGGGAGCTGAACGGCGACATCCTGATGTGGAACCCCGTTCTGGAGAGCCGCTTTGAGGTCTCCTCCATGGGCATCCGGGTGGACGCCGAAGCGCTGGACCGTCAGCTGACCGCCGCCGGCTGCGACTACCGCCGCCAGCTGCCCTTCCATCAGATGCTGCTGAACGGCGAGCTGCCTCAGTCCATTGGCGGCGGCATTGGCCAGTCCCGTCTGTGCATGCTGCTTCTGGGTACCTGCCATATCGGCGAGGTCCAGGTCAGCCTGTGGGACAAGGAGACCTTGGACGCCTGTGAAAAGGCTGGTATCACGCTGCTGTAAACGAATTTCTGATACAGAATCACCCCGGGTTTTCCTAGGAAAACCCGGGGTGATCTCATCTCCGGCAGGACAGTATCTTTTCGGCGGCCCGCGTGGGGCCTCCAGCGCTTCGGAACGTCTCTCCCATGGCGAGGGTCCGCTCCCGGTATCCCGGCTCTGTCAGCACTTGGCGGACTGCCTCCCGGATGGTTGACGCGTCTTTCAGCCGCAGGCCCAAGCCCAGCTCCTCCATCCGGTCCGCCACGGCGCCCTCCTCGCTCTGCTGGGGATAGAGGACCGTGGGAACGCCGAACCAGATGGCCTCATTGGCGCTGTTCATGCCGCAGTGGGTCAAGAACACGTCCGCCCGGGCCAGGACCGCCAGCTGGTCCACCCGGCGCTCGATTTGATAATTCTCCGGCACCGGCGCCAGATTTGCAGGGTCCACGCCCTCCCCAACCGACATCACCACATCCAGCGGCTCCTTCTCCAGCGCCGCGATGCAGCTCCGGTAAAAGTCCGCCTGCCGGTTCATGACGGTGCCCAGGGAAATATAGACCAGCGGCCGGGCTTTGGGCGGCTGCTCCGCCAAGGCTCTCTCCGGGAGGGACGGCCCCACAAAGGCATACCGGTCTGAAAAAGTCTCCGACATGGGCTGAAAGGCCCGGGAGGTGTACACGATGGTGTCTGTCTCGTTGTCATTCTGGATGAGGTCCAACAGCCCCTTCACGGGATAGCCGTGCCGCCGCAGCAGCGCCATGCAGCGTCCCACCCGGGGCGTCCCCACCAGCGAACGGAGCATCTCCCCCGCTGTCGGTTTCATCCGCTGGGCGCTGTGCTGATTAAAGGCGAATGTCGTTGTGGAGCAGACGTAAGGCACGCCCAGCTTTCCCGCAAACAGCTTCCCCCAGAAGCATATGGAATCCGAGACAATGACCTCCGGCCGGAAAGTCTCCAGCTCCCGGCAGACTTTCTCCTCCAGAGCCAGGGTGGTGTCCGTCACCATCTGTACCAGCGCCGTGAAATCCCTCCCCACCTTGCGGTCTAGGTCTGGCGGCGCCGGAGGCAGGGCGCCGTCGCACAATACCACCTCCGCACCGGCGCTCTCCAATTTCTCCCGGAAGGGGGCGAAGCTGTAATACCGCACCTGATGGCCCTGACTGGTCAGCGCCCGCACCACCTCCACCGTAGGGTTGGTGTGGCCCCAGGCGGGAATGCAGAAAAATGCAATCCGGCTCATGACGGCTCCTCCGGGCCCAGCAGAGCCTCGAACTGACGGAGCAGCACATCGTCCTTCGTGATGGCAATGCCCCGCTTTTCATCGGCCAGCACCAGCAGGGTGTCCCCGGGCTGAATGTTCAGAAGGTCCCGGGCGCCCTTGGGAATGACGATCTGTCCCTTCTCCCCCACCCGGACGGTCCCCGCGAATCTTCCCTTCGGCTCCTTCATATCCATCCCCCATTTTTTAAAGTATGAAAAGTTATATTTTTCATACTTACTATACTTCTGTCAGACATCTATGTCAACAAAAAAGACGCCGGAATCTCGTCCGGCGTCTCAGTTTATCCGTTATTTTAAAATGTCCGCTGCCAGCTCATCTGCCAGGGCTTCCAGCGCTGTCCGCTGCGCTTCTTTCACGGAGGATTTCAAGCTGACCGTATTCTCCAGCACTGTCATGTTTTTCATAGAGCCAAGCAGCTCCCGCATCTGCTTACCAGCCTGAGCGGACCAAGTGCCATTCTCGATCACAGCCACAGTGCGGTTCTGGAGGTTGTGGGCCTTCAAATCCAGCAGCAGATTTTCCATAGGAGTGAAAATGGCGCCGTTATAAGTAGCGGAGGCCAGCACCAGATGGCTGCACCGGAAGGCCTCGCTGACCAGCTGGGAGACATCCGTGTGGGACACATCGTACAGGGTAATATTTTTCACGCCCTGCTCGGCCAGACGGCAGGCCAGGATGTCAGCTGCATTCTCCGTGTTACCGTAAACAGAGCCGCAGAAGATCGTCACGCCCCGGTCCTCCGGAGCATAGGTGCTCCACTTCTGGTACTTGTCGATAAGCCAGCCAATATTCTCCCTCCAGATGGGACCATGAAGAGGACAGATGTACGCAATATCCAGGCCGGCCGCCTTTTTCAGCAGCGCCTGTACCTGGGCGCCGTATTTGCCCACGATGTTGGCATAATACCGCCGGGCATCATCCAGCCAGTCCCGCTCAAAGTTCACCTCGTCGGCATACAGGTTGCCGTTCAGCGCGCCGAAGGTACCGAAAGCGTCGGCAGAGAACAGAATCCGATCGGTGGAATCGTAGGTTGCCATGGTCTCGGGCCAGTGGACCATGGGCGCCATGACAAAGGTGAACGTGTGCCGTCCGGTGGACAGGGTATCCCCCTCTTTCACCGTCACAGTGCGGCCGGTCAGGTCCAGATCAAAGAACTGGCCGATCATGGTGATGGTCTTGGCGTTGCCCACCACCTGGGTCTGGGGATACCGGCGCAGGACCTCTCCCAGGGTGGCGCAGTGGTCCGGCTCCATGTGGTTCACTACCACATAGTCCAGGTTCCGTCCATGCAGACCGTATTCCAGGTTTTCCAGGAAACGGTCCCCCACCGCTTTGTCCGCTGTATCCAGCAAAACGGTCTTTTCGTCCAGCACCAGATAGGCGTTATAGGAGATTCCCCGGGGAATAGGATACACATTCTCAAATAGCGCCAGTCGGCGGTCGGAGGCCCCCAGCCATAAAACATCTGATGTGACAGGATGTACACAATACATGGTCTTTTCTCCTTATGCAGAAATATTATAAACAGATTTAATCTATGCCCATCTCTCTGCTTTGTCAAGTGCTATTCACACCAATATCACACTTTTCCGTCAACAGGAAAAGCACGGGTATGAACCCGTGCTTTTCTTGTTGTCATGGAACGTATCCGGTTATGCCTGTGTGGAGGGCCGGCCGTTGAATGCCTCCATCGCTTTGGCATCCTGGGCGCGTTTTTCCTCAATGGACTGCTTCAGGATCATATCCTTCACCTTCATCAGCCGGGTGGTGGTGGAACGGTCGTTTTCATCCAGCTTCATGGTGATATAGCGGATGGCCTCCTGGGTATCCGGGATCATCACATATTCCAAGGCGTTGACCCGGCGGCGGGTCTTTTCAATCTCCTCCGCCATCAACTGGGCGGATTTTTCGATCTCCGCCAGCTTCAGCATTTTCTGGAACACCTTGCCCAGGGCGTCCACGGCGGTATCCAGTTCTCCGGAGGTGGCCGCGAAGCCATAGGGATAGATGTCGGAATCGGACTTGGTCTTGGTCTGGAACTGGTAGACCGGCACATTGACGGACATGATGTTCTGGAAGGTCATCGTCAGCTCCACGCTCTGCTTGGGATACAGCAGCGCCTGCTCCAGGGCCTCCGAGGACATCAAAGCGGAGGCGACGGTGAAGGATTTGTGCACCGTCATCAGCTCCTCCTCCACCTCGGCCCGGAGGGAGCGAACCTCCCGCACCGTGTCCAGGAACTGTTTCATCAGCTCATCCCGCTTGTCCTTCAGCAGCTTGTGGCCACGCTGAGCGGTGCGCAGCTTGCCCTTCAGGCGGGTGAGCTCCATACGGGTAGGGCTTACCGTGATATTCGCCATGGCTCACCCCTCCTTATTCCTGGTCTTTCTTCGGCCAGTACTTCTCGATCAGTTCCGGTTTGATACGTTTCAGCTCGCTCTTGGGCAGGATGCTCAGCAGCTCCCAGCCCAAGTCCAGGGTCTCCTCGATGGAGCGGTTCTCCTCGTAGCCCTGGTTGACGTAACGCTTCTCGAACTCGTCCGCGAATTTGGCGTACAGCAGATCGGTGGGCGTCAGGGCAGCCTCGCCCAGAATGGACATCAGCTCCTTGTTGTCCTTACCGGTGGAGTACGCGGCGAACAGCTGGTTCATGGTGTCCGCGTGGTCCTCACGGGTCTTGCCCTTGCCGACGCCCTTATCCTTCAGACGGGACAGGGAGGGCAGCACGTCCACGGGGGGATGGATGCCCTGGCGGTACAGCGCGCGGCTGAGAATGATCTGGCCCTCGGTGATATAGCCGGTCAGGTCGGGGATGGGGTGGGTCTTGTCGTCCTCGGGCATAGTCAAAATAGGGATCAGCGTAATGGAGCCGGGGTTGCCCAGACGGCGGCCGGCGCGCTCGTACAGCGTTGCCAGGTCGGTGTACAGGTAGCCTGGGAAGCCACGGCGGCCAGGGACCTCTTTCTTTGCGGCGGAGACCTCACGCAGAGCCTCGGCGTAGTTGGTGATGTCGGTCATGATGACCAGCACGTGCATGCCCTTTTCAAAGGCCAGATACTCGGCGGCGGTCAGGGCCATACGGGGCGTGCTGATACGCTCCACAGCCGGGTCGTTGGCCAAGTTGCTGAACAGCACGGTACGGTCGATGGCGCCGGTGCGGCGGAACTCGCTGACGAAGAACTCGGACTCCTCGAAGGTGATGCCGATGGCGGCAAACACGACGGCGAAGTTGGCCTCCTCGTCGCCCAGCACCTTGGCCTGACGGGCGATCTGCGCCGCCAGATTGGCGTGGGGCAGACCGGAGCCGGAGAAAATGGGCAGCTTCTGGCCGCGGACCAAGGTGTTCAGGCCGTCGATGGTAGAGACGCCGGTCTGGATGAACTCGTTGGGGTAGTCACGGGCGGCGGGGTTCATAGGCAGGCCGTTGATGTCCCGGTACTCCTCGGGCAGGATGTCAGGGCCGCCGTCGATGGGCTGGCCCATGCCGTTGAACACGCGGCCCAGCATGTCGCCGGACACGCCCAGCTGCAGGGGGTGGCCCAGGAAGCGGACCTTGGCGTCCGCCAGGTTGATGCCGGCGGCGGAGTCGAACAGCTGGACCACCGCGGCGTCGCCGTTGACCTCCAGCACCTTGCCACGGCGGAGGGAGCCGTCATGCAGCTCAATCTCCACCAGCTCGTCATAGGTGACGTTTTCCACCATGCGGACCATCATCAGAGGGCCGTTGATCTCTTCTACGGTTTTGTATTCACGAATCATTACAGCTCACCTCCCTGGGCGGCAACAGCTTCGATCTGCTGCTCCATCTCGGCCTGTATCTGGTTGTAGACCTGGGGATACTCCTCCACGGGCACGCTCTTGGCACGGCCGATCCTCTCACGGGCGGGGATCTCAAACAGCTTCACAGCGGACGCGCCCTTGGCGATGGCGTCGCGGCACAGCTTGTCATAGCTAAGAATGATGGCCAGCAGCTTCTCCTGCCGGTCGTAGCTGGAATAGCCGTCAATATCGGTAAAGGCATTCTGCTGCAGGAAGTCCTCGCGGATCATACGGGCCACTTCCAGGGTCAGTTGATCATTGGGGGACAGGGCGTCCTTACCGACCAGCTGGACGATCTCGTTCAGGCTGGCCTCGCTCTGGAGGATGCTCATGGCCTGGCCGCGGTTGCGCATGAACTCCGGTCCGAAGTTCTCATCGAACCAGGGCTTCAGGGTATCCAGGTACAGAGAGTAGGAATTCAGCCAGTTGATGGCCGGGAAATGACGCTTGTAAGCAAGGGAGGAGTCCAGAGCCCAGAACACCTTGACGATACGCATGGTGGCCTGGGAGACAGGCTCGGACAAGTCGCCGCCCGGAGGCGAGACCGCGCCGACGGCAGTCAGGCTGCCCCGGCGCTCGTCGGAGCCAATGCACTCCACGGAGCCGGCGCGCTCGTAGAACTGAGCCAGACGGGAGGCCAGGTACGCGGGATAGCCCTCTTCGCCGGGCATCTCTTCCAGACGACCGGACATCTCACGCAGAGCCTCCGCCCAGCGGGAGGTGGAGTCGGCGATGACGGCCACGTCGTAGCCCATGTCGCGGAAATACTCGGCAATGGTGATGCCGGTGTACACAGAGGCCTCACGGGCGGCCACGGGCATATCGGAGGTATTGGCGATCAGCACCGTCCGCTTCATCAGAGACTCGCCGGTGCGGGGGTCCTTCAGCTCGGGGAACTCCCGCAGAACGTCGGTCATCTCGTTGCCGCGCTCGCCGCAGCCGATGTAGACCACGATGTCCACGTCGGACCACTTGGCCAGCTGGTGCTGCACCACGGTCTTGCCGGAGCCGAAGGGACCGGGGACAGCGGCGGTGCCGCCCTTGGCGATGGGGAACATGGTGTCGATGATCCGCTGGCCGGAGCACAGGGGCTTCTCGGGGGGATACTTCTTGGTGTAGGGGCGGCCCACACGGACGGGCCACTTCTGGAGCATGGTCAGAGGCACTTCTCTGCCGTCATCGGTCTTCAGGGTGGCGATGGTCTCCGTCACGTTGAAGGAGCCGCTCTTGATGTCGATGATGGTGCCGCTCATCTTGGGGGGCACCATGATCTTGTGGAGCACCACGGCGGTCTCTGGCACGGTGCCGATGATATCGCCGCCGGTGACCTTGTCGCCCACCTTGGCGGTGGCGGTGAACTCCCACTTCTTCTCATGGTCCACGGCGGGGACTTCCACGCCGCGGGTGATGCAGGGTCCCACCTTTTCCACGATCTTCTCCAGCGGGCGCTGGATGCCGTCGTAGATGCCCTCGATCATGCCGGGGCCCAGCTCCACGCTCATGGGCGCACCGGTGGTGACGACTTCCGCGCCGGGGCCCAGGCCGGAGGTCTCCTCGTAGACCTGGATGGAGGCGGTGTCGCCCTTCATGGTCAGAATTTCGCCGATCAGATGCTGGGGGCCCACACGGACCACGTCGGACATGTTGGCGTCCGACAGGCCCGTGGCCACGACCAGCGGTCCGGAAACTTTAACAACTTTACCGCTCAAATCGTATAACCTTCTTCCTTGGAGAATTCTCTTCCGAGGCTGTTTTTTTATTGCCTGTAAAGCTCTATATCCTTACAGAATATCCGCTCCAACGGCCCGCTCGATGGCCCGCTGGATGTTATCCTTGCCGATACCCAGAGAGCCCTCCCGGCCGGGGATCAGGATGATGGCGGGCCGCAGCTCGTCCTTGTAGCGGGAGAGCACGTCGTCCATATCCTTTGCCAGCTGCTCTGTGAGATAGATCACCGCGCAGTCGGTCTTTGCCAGCTCCCGCACCTTCTCCTTCGCCTCGTCCACGGACGTGACGGGATAGGTGTCCAGGCCCAGGGCACGGAATCCCATAACGGATTCCCAGTCGCCGATGACGGCGATTTGATACGTTGTAGCCATCATTTCACCGCCTTACACATAGCTGGCCCGCAGCCGGGACCGGATCACATCGGCAGGCAGGCCCGTACTGCGGCCCAGCAGCAGGATGCGCAGGTTCGTGTACTCCGTCTCCCGCGCCGCCAGGTAGCCCAGCAGCGGTGCCTCGCCGAAGGGCACCATCTGCGCCCCCGCCAGATAATCGCCCACCGCGTCGTCACAGAGCTTTTCAAACTCTGTCAGGGAGCCGCCCTTCAGCACCTCGGTGCCGGCCTCCGCCGCCGCCTGGAACCGGGTGGGGCCATACAGCTCCGCAAGTCCGTTTCCGCCGTCCGTGCTGACCTTCAGGATCGCGCCCAGGTCCACGTCTCCGCCCTCAAACAGGACGCCGCGCAGGAAGTCCGCGTTCTTGCCCATCCGGATGGTCCGGACCAGGGCACGCAGGTTGGCGGCGTCGATCTGCGCCTTGACATAGCCGTGCAGGAACGCGCTGCCGGTGGCCTCCGCTACGTCATCCATGTCTTGGTAGCACCAGCGGTCCAGCACGATGTCACTGAGCTGCGGGTCCCGGGTGGTGTTCAGCACCTCCTTGGCCTCCGCCACGGCGGCGGCCAGACGGGGCGGCAGGCTCTCCAGCTCGCCGGTCTGTACGGCCGCTTTCAGCTCCGCCGCCGGCACCCGGCCCATATCCATCAGCATGTGGTCCGGGTCCGTGTGCATGGCCTCCGCTTTCAGGACCGCCTTTACATTGTGATAGTCGTATTTCAGCTTGAAAATGTCGATATACCTGGGGTCCGGGGCGCCGCCGCCCAAATCGGACAGCGTTGCCTCCCGGGCGGCGGACAGCGCCGCGTCCATGGCTTCCGGACGGGTGGGGTCCAGCTCGGGATAGCCGCACTCCTGGAGAATCTTCACCGCCTCGTCATCGTTGCGGGCCTCCAGGACCTGCTCCATCCGCTCCCGGGTCAGCAGACCGTTCTCCATGGCCCGGATCCGGGCGGAGATCGCCAGGTAATCGGTGTCTTTGATTTTTTTAGCCAAGACACTTCCTCCTTGTCATGCCTCCGGGAACAGCTTTTTCACCACCGCTCCCGTGGTCTCCGCCTTCTCCAGGCGCACCAAGGTGTCGAACGTACAGTTGACCTCAATGTTCTCGTCCCGGAGGACAAAGCCTCCCTTGAGGGGACGGGTCTCCTTGGACAGCTTCAGCTGCTTGCCGGACGCGGCGTTGGCCTTGTCCACAGCGGCCTTGCCCACGCGCTCCCGGTCCTCCGGAGAGAAGATGGCCTCCTCCCGGCCGTTGGAAGACGCCTGCACCAGCAGGCCGGCCAGCACCTCTGTGTACCGCGCATCCGGCATGGCGCAGAGCTTTTCCAGCGCCAGATCGTATGCCTTTTCCACCATTTCCTGCTTCGCGGCCAGCTGGACCTTCCGGGCCTCCATCTGGGCCACGCTCACCAGGCGCTCCTCCCGCTCGACGGCGCTCTTCTCATTCCGCGCCGCCAGAGAGGCCGCCTCGGCTTCCGCCTGAGCCTTGTATCTGCCCGTGATCTGGTCAGCCTCTTCCCGGGCCTCAGACAGGATGCGGTCGATCTCCGCCTGGGCGTCCGCCTCGATCCGCTGGGTGATTTTTTCGATTCCGTTCATGTCAAATCCCCTTTCTGTGGGGTCAGGCGATATTGATGATCATCAGCATGGAAGCCAGCAGAGACAGAATGGCGTAGAACTCCACGGTGATGCAGAGAACCATGCCCTTGGACCAGTCGTCGGGCTTCTTGGCCAGAATGTTGATGGAGCCTGCGGCCACGCGGCCCTGAGCGATGGCGGAGAACAGGCCGCCCAGCGCCATGGGCAGGCAGGCGGCGAAGTAACGCAGGCCTTCCTGAACGCTCATGTCGAACACGGAACCGTCGCCGCCCAGCAGACCCATGCTGAAGATGGCGAAGAACCACACCACCAGACCGTACAGGCCCTGGGTGCCGGGGATAACCTGCAGAATCATGACCTTACCGAACTTGGAGGGGTCCTGGCACAGAAGGCCCGTGCCCGCCTCACCGGCGATGCCGGTACCCTTCGCAGAACCGATGCCGGGGAGAACTGCCGCCAGACCGGCGCCCAGCAGCGCCAGCGCCAAACCGCCAAATGCTTCAAAAAATCCCATAGTAATTTCCTCCTTATGCTTTTTCAATATCCACGTATTTGGTATCCATTGCCAGGGGACGGAAGGGCTTGCCGCCGTCCTCGTAGAATTTGCCGAAGTACTCCAGGCACTGCAAACGCAGGTCGTGGACGTAGCAGCCCAGCAGGTTCAGCGCGAAGTTCAGCGCATTGCCCGCCAGGGAGATGATAATGAAGATGACAATGTTGCCGGGGATGGCGCCCAGGGTGTTGAACACCTGGGCAATGACGCTGCCCGCCAGCATCAGGGCCATCAGACGGGCGTAGGACAAAATATCGCCGAAATAGCCCGTGATATGGTTGTACAGGGAGCCGAAAATGCCCATGATCTTGCCGAAGCCCTTGCCGGTGATGAGGGGGCCGGCGAAAATCAGAACGATACCTGCGTACAGCACCAGATTGGTGACCCCCAGGGCCATGCAGCCGATACCGGCGAACACCACCCACCAGGTAACTTCCTCGAACAGGGCATCCAGATACTGGCCCGCCTTCAGCTTTCGTATGAAGCTGATGGCCATACCGGTAACAATCTGCACCAGACCCAGACACATGGCGCCCACCAGGATCATCAGGGTGTCGTTCAGGGGGGTGAACAGCGCCGGCAGGGCGAAATCGCCGCCGGTGGTCAGCTTCACCACCTGGGTCAGGAAGTCGCCGAAGAATCCGCCGGTAAGGGCGCCCATGATGAAGGTGCTGACACCGCAAAGGGTCATCAGGCCGAACATATGGCCCATGGTTCCCTTGGGCCGGTACTTCCTGCTGATGATCAGGCCCGCCAGGAACATCAGCAGGCCGTAGCCCATATCCGCCATCATAATGCCGTAAAACAGGATGAAGAACGGCGCCATCAGCGGGTTGGGGTCCACGTTGTTGTAGGCGGGAAGAGAGTACATTTCCGTCACCATGTTCAGGGGCCGGGTAAACCAGTTGTTCTTCAGCTTCACCGGCACCTTGGAGATTTCCTCCTCCGTGGGGTCCGACGCCTCCCAGGCGCAGCCCAGGTTCTTCAGAAAAGTCTCCAACTCCCCCAGCTGCTCCGCCGGGGCCCAGCCCTCGAAGAACAGGATGGTGCCATCGGTCAGCAGACGCTCCGCGCCGGAGTCCTTGGAGACCTCGGCGTTCAGCCGGTCCACGTACATCCGCAGTTCATCCC
>CAMBAJ010000068.1 GCA_945864305.1 uncultured Clostridia bacterium
TCGGTTCAACACAGCCGCGGCGTTCACCAGTTCGGTGATCCGATTCTCGATTGCCTTGATCTCATCCTCTCTGGCGGGGATTTCCCGCTCCAGCTCCGCCTTGCGCCGGAGGTTCTGCTCCTCTGTCCGCAGCCGGCAATTCAGCTCATCCCGGGCCGCCGTGGTCTCCATTTGGGCCGCTGGCAGTCCTTCCACCGCGGTTTCCAGAGAGTCCGCGCCCAGCAGTTCCACGGCCCGCTTCTCCGCAGCGGCCTTTTCCGTGGCAGCCTGTCCGGAGAGCCGCGCCGCCTCGCCGCTGATGTCCGCCGCTTTTCGGACCGCCGCCTCACTGCGGCTCTTTAAGCGCTCCAGTTCCGCCTCTGTCGGGGCCTCCCGGGATTTTGCGGCGGGCCGTGGATGACTGACCGCTCCGCAGACGGGACAGGGTTCTCCCTCCCGCAAGGTCTCCGCCAGGATGCCCGCCTGCTCGTCCAGAAAGGCCCTGTAATTCCGGTGATATGCCTGCTGGGCCGCATCCGCGTCATCCGCCGCCGTCTGGTAGGCGGCCTGTGCCGCCGCCAGTCTCGCCTCCAGTGTTTGATAGCTCTTGAGCTGCTCCGCCAGAGCCGACAGCTGTTTCAGCCGTTCCCCGGCCTGATTCAGCTGGGCGGACAGCTTCTCCCGCTGGGCGCCGCTGTCCTTGAGGGTCCCCTGCTCCTCTTTCAGCTTTTTCAGCTGGGCGCGGGCCTCTTCCAGCGCCTGCTTTTGGGTGTTCATCTGCCTCTCACTGTGGGCCAGCTGCTTTTGAAGGCCGCTCAGGGAGCTCCGGACCGTGTCCAGCTCCTCATAGCGGGGCAGCTGCCCCTGCAGCAGGGTGATCTGTTCTGCCAGGGCGTCCCGCTCTTTCTGTCTGCCCTGCTCCTGTTCCCATTGGAGCCGGAGTGCCTGTTCCCGCGTCTCCTTTTCCGGGAGCGCCGCCTGGGCGGCGGTCAGGCCCGCCCGGAGCCGGTCCAGCTCCTCTCCCCGGCCGATCCGTGCATTGACATCCGCCAGTGCCTTTTCCGTTTCTGCCAGAGCCTCTTTCCGTCGCTGGCAGTCGGCGGTGTCCGCTTCGATCAGCCGGTCCAGCAGCTCCAGGGTATCCGTCAGCGGCAGTTCCCCGCTTTTGGCCTTTTCCACCTCCGGCGCAAGCGGGTCCTCTCTGCCGCAGGCGATGCCGCCCATGTACTGCCGGATGCCGTTTTGAAGGGTCTCACAGCGGCTGGCCAGAGCCCCGGACTCCGCTTTCAGGCGGTCCTGCAGCGCCTGGTACAGCCGGGTCTGGAAGATCTGGCGGAAAATGGCCTTGCGGTCCTCCGTGGAGGCCTGGATCAGCTTTCGGAAGTCCCCCTGGGCGATCATGGCAATGCGGGAGAACTGCTCCCGGTCCAATCCGATGATGGCTGTCACGGCGGCGGTCACGTCCCGGGTGCGGGTGACCAGGTGTCCGTCCGGGTATTCCAGCTCCGCCTCTGCCCTCTGCATGGTGGTGCCGCCACCCCGCTTGGCGGGCCTCTCGTACTCCGGATTGCGGCGGACCCGGTAGGTCTTGCCCCGATAGGCGAAAACCAACTCCACCTCCGTGGGCGTCTCCGGCAGGGCGTACTTGGACCGCAGCATGGAGGCATCCCGGCTGTCTCCGCTGGGCTCGCCGTACAGGGCGAAGGTGATGGCGTCAAAGATGGTGGTCTTGCCCGCGCCGGTGTCACCGGTGATGAGATAGATGCCCTGCCGCCCCAGCCGGTCCATGTCCAGGACCATCCTGCCGGCGTAGGGGCCAAAGGCGGACATGGTCAGTTTCAGTGGTCTCATTGTCCATCCTCCCAGATCGTCCCGATCAGCCCCGCGGCAAAGGCCCGCTGCTCCTCCGTCATGGGCTGGTTGTTCTGCTTTTCATAGAGCTCGCTGAACAGCTCCAGGGGGGATTTTTTCTCCACCTGACCGCTTCCCAAAATCTCCCCGCCGGACCGGGTCCTGCGGTTGTCATAGTCCAGCTTCATGAGATTGCGGTAGATGACCCGGAGCTTCCCCACCGCGTCCGGGATGTCCTCCTCGTCTGTCAACGTGATGTGGGTGTAGTCCTCCCGCCAGGTGGTGTTCTCGTAAAAGCTCCTGCGGGTCAGGTCCTCATAGCTCCCCCGGAGCTCTTTCATATCCCGCAGGGGAATGAGCGGCGCCGTGCGGATGGAGATGTCTCCCTTTTCCCCCAGCTCCGCAACGGTGACGGACTTTTCGTGTCCCGCCTCAGAGAAGGAGTATTTCAGCGGCGTTCCGCAGTAGCGCACCGTCTCCCGGACCACCTGCTGGGGATTGTGGATGTGGCCCAGGGCCACATAGTCAAAGCCGTCAAACGCCGTGACATCCACATTGTCCGTGCCGCCCACGGAGATGTCCTCAGAGTCGCACCGGGCAGCACCGGTGACGAACTGATGGGTCACCAGAACATTCCGTGCCGCCGGGTCTATCTCCATGGCCCGGACCGCCGTCCGCAGGGCGTCCGTGTAGGAGTCGATCTCCTCCTCTGGGAAAAACCGCCGGACGTGGGCGGGCTTCAGAAACGGCAGCATGTAGATGTTCACCGTCCCGTGCTCGTCCTCCAGTGCCACCGGCTCCACATGCCCGTCGTACACCGGGGAGAGGTGGATGCCGCTCCGGTCCATCAGCCGGGCGCCGAAGGCGATGCGCTCCGGAGAGTCGTGGTTCCCGCTGATGATGAACACCTGCGTCTCCCGCCGGGCCAGACGGACCAGAAAGTCGTCGAACAGGCCCACCGCCTCCGCCGGCGGCACGGGCTTGTCGTAGATGTCCCCGGCAATCAGCACGGCGTCCGGCCGTTCGCCGTCGATGATGCGGAGAATTTCTTCCAGGATATAGCGCTGGTCCTCCAGCATGGGAAATTCGCTGACCCGCTTTCCAAGGTGCAGGTCAGACAGATGGATCAGTTTCATGTTCCGCAGCTCCCTTCTTCCCCGGTCAGCGGCAGCTTTCAGCCGTGGCGGTAGACCCGCTTGTCCAGCGCAAACACCCGGCCGCTGACCTCGCCGTCCTGCAGGCTGTCCAGGGTCTCCCGGTAGATCTCCATCCGGCTGTCCACCATGTCGATCAGGGACAGCAGCTCGCTCTCCGCGCAGATGGGCTTCACCGCTGCGCCGAATTCCGGCTCCCCGTGGTGAGACAGGATCAGGTGCTGTAACAGCACGGACTTCTCCTCCGGGATGCCCAGCTCTTTGGCCACCTCTCCGGCCTCCTGGGCACCCATGACCAGATGGCCCAGCAGCTGCCCCTTCACCGAGTACGCCGTGACCAGCCCCAGCTGGGAGAAGGTGAACTCCGCCTCCTTGCCGGAATCGTGGAGCAGGGTGCCCGCCAGCAGCAGGCTCCGGTCCACGATGTCCCCGTACTGGCCCGCCAGGAAATCCGCCAGCCGCAGCATGTTGGCCGTGTGCATCAGCAGGCCGGACAAAAAGCCGTGGTGAACACTCTTGGCCGCCGGGATGCGCTTCAGCGCCTCCCAGTGGCGTGCCAGCATGGTCTCGCAGACAGCCCGATAATCCGGGTCCGCAATACTGGCGACCAGGTCTTTTATGGCCGCCATGGTCTCCTCCGGGTCGATGGGCGCCACTGGCACCAGGTCCGAGGCCACTACCGGGTCCCGGTCCTCCGCCAGCCGGAGCCGTTCAACGGTGATCTGCAAAGCGCCCCGGAACTCGGAGACAGTGCCGCGAATTTTCACTACTTTACCCTCGTCGGCTGTGCCGATGGGACCCGCGTAGTCCCAGACCTTGGCGTCGATGCTGCCGGTCCGGTCGGAAAGGGCGGCGTTCAAAAAGGGCTTTCCGCCGCTGGTCACTTTGGGCCAGGCACCCTTGAGGACGTAGAAGCCCTCCACCTCGTCCCCGGCGGCCATGTCTTTGATGTACTTGTTGTATTCCATATGTGTTCCTTCCATTGTCCGCTTGTATGTAGTCACCGGCCTGCGCAGGCCTCGCCGCTCAGCCCTCCGGTCTCCAGTAATAGGCGCTGTACGGCGGCATCTCCGCACCACCGCTCAGGTTCCACGCCTCCCCGGTGATGAGGTCCCGGGCTCTGTCGCAGCCAGCGTCGAAACGGGCGGTATACGGCTGGCTGTCGGCGTTCACCGCCACCAACACCCGCTGGTCCTCCGTCTTCCGTTCAAAGACGATCTGCCGGTTGGTAAGCAGCACATTCCGGTAGCCGCCTTGGCACAAGGCCGGACTGGCCTTATGGACAGCGGCCAGACGGGCAATCCAGCCGGTGAGTTCGTTCCACTCCGGCTGTTCCAGAGCCGGGCGAAGAGGCGCATCCGTATGCTCTCCCTTGACGCCCTGGATGCCCCATTCGCTGCCGTAATAGACTGCCGGGACGCCGGGCATGCCGAACAGCATGGCGTAGGCCAGGGGCAACTGGGCCAGGTCGGTGAGCTTGCTGGCGATACGAGTCACATCGTGGTTGTCCAGAAAGGCCAGCAGATGGCCTCCTTTGTACATGGTCCAGGGCTCCGGTCCGAACTGCCGCGCCAGGCTGTGACCGATCTCAAACAGGTTCATGGAGTTGAACGCAGACCAAATGCCCTTGTAGCACTCATAGTTGGTCACGGAGTGGCACAGCTCCGGCCCCATCCAGCGGTTGTAGTCACCGTGGAGCGTCTCGCCCAAAAGCACGAAATCCGGCTTCAGGGTCTCGGTGAAAGCCCGCAGCCGCCGCAGGTAGGCAAGGTCCAGACAATAGGCCACATCCAGCCTCAGGCCGTCGATGCCGTACTGCTCCACCCAGCTGCGGATGGCCTGAAACTGGTGGTCCACCACAGCGGGATTCTGTAAGTTCAGCCGGACCAAGTCGTAGCAGCCCTCCCAGCCCTCGTACCAGAATCCGTCGTTCCAGGCGCTGTTGCCGCCAAAGTCGATGTGGAACCAGTCCTTGTACGGGCTGTCCCACTTTTTCTCCTGTACGTCCCGGAAGGCCCAGAAGCCCCGCCCCACGTGGTTAAAAACACCGTCCAGCAGGACCCGGAGCCCCGCGTCGCGGAAGGCCCGACACACCTGGGCCAGGTCCTCGTTGGTCCCCAGACGTGGGTCCACGCGGAAATAGTCCCGGGTGTCATAGCCGTGCCGGTCGCTGTCGAATACCGGATTGAGGAGCACCGTGTCGGCTCCCATCTTTTTGATATGTTCCACCCAGTCCAGCAGGCGCAGAATCCGGTGCTCCATGACACCGTCATTGTCCGCAGGAGCGCCGCAGAGACCCAGGGGATAGATCTGATAGACTACTGCCTGATCGAACCACATGTTCATTTCCTCCTTGATTCCCGCCTGGGCGGAAATCTCTTCTATATTACCCGATTCCGTCCCGCCGGGCAAGAGCAATTCCTACGGTCGCCATCCATGCGGCTCATGTCTGCGCGTCTTCTTTCTACTCCAGTGGAGGAACGAAAAGGATATGTTTCGTCTCCCCGGACACACTATGCCCGAGGTGATTTGATGGCGAAAAAGGGCATGGCCCGTCCTGACTGGACCCATACGCACCCCCGCAACGATGAGCCGCCTGTCCCGGAGCTTCAGGGGAAGTCTAAGAACGGAAAAGCCCACGCAAAACCTGTGATTCCCGGCACCAGCGGCCCCAACATGAAGGTCTACCACAAATTGAAGGGCGACGGCTCCGCCGGAGACGTCACCCCCTGATCTCCGCCCGCCCCGCACCGGGGCGGGCGCTCTTTCGTATTCGTGAAATCAAAACCGTTACACGACCATTTGCCCCAGCAAATCCCGGAGCACCGCCACGCCGCGGCGATGCTCTTCTTCCCCGGTGGAGGAATAGCAATAATCGGTCAGCACGTGGAACGCATATCCCCGGTCAAACAGGTCCAGCGCCACCTTCAAAACACAGCAGTCCGTGTTGAAGCCGATGATGTCATACTGGTCCTCCGGGTCCAGCCAGCTGTAATCCAGAAAGCCATATCCGTATTTCACGAATACCTTGTCCGGGGAAAACGCCAGCGGCTCCACGCCATCCAGGCAGTCCAGCCACACGTTGTTTTTGACAAAAGGCGTGTCCGGTTTATTGGCACACACTGTGGCATAAATCCGGTCATACTTTCCGGCTGCGTTTTTGATATAGGACACGATCCGGTCATACTGGCCGTCCTGATCCCGAAATTCTTTTTGGACATCCACAGCGAGAAGGATTTTCATAGTCGCTCTCCCTTTCTGTTCTCAGCCGCGGTCAGCTCTGTGTTCCGCTTTTTTCTGTGGGGGACAAAGGCCTAACATCCCGCGGCTTCCATCATCAATATACCTCTGTTTTCTCGTTTCGCCAAGGGTATTATGCCCATTCACGGCTTCCTTATCGCCCGCTTTCCAAACAATCACCTCTGCTTCTCCGCCGGAATAGAATGAGGTATCCTGATAGCATGGGAGGGAACACCATGGAACCGGCTCCGAACGAATCTGTCACCATGAAAGCCCGTATTCTGCGGGTCTGCCGCTGTGATCTGCTGGTCTGCGACCTCTGTACCGCGCAGGAGGTGCTTGTCCATACGCCCAAGGCCTGCTGCTTCCACGTCGGCGAATGCATCTGCATCGAATACAGCGGTGCAATGACCCTGAGTATTCCGCCGCAGATCAGTGCCGTCCGCATTGAGCATCTGGACCGCTGTTAAGCGTTCCACAATGATCGCAATGTCCCCAATTGAATGAAAACGGGCTGCACCCTGGCGGCAGACATCTGCTTTTCATGCGGTTCATAAAGACGCCATGCTGCCGCCGTGATCCGGCCGGCTTCTCAAAAGTTCTATCCACATCTCTATGTTGGCAGCAAAAATGACGGATGCCGACCCTTTCGGGTCCACCCGCCATTTTTGTTTCTGTTTTATCTGGGGAAGCCGCTCCGCCCGTCATCATGACAGGCAAGTTCAGGTGCTTGAACCCGGGCAGCGCGATCAGCGCCTTACTGATTTAAAAACCGCTGCGCGTCCCGATTGCTGCCCAGAATAAAAATCGTCTCATCAGCCTTGAAACAGTGCGTCGGGCCAGGCAACGGCTCCAGCTTTCCGTTACACTTGGTGGCCAGCACATTGATGTGGTACTTTTGGCGGACCGCCAACTCCACGATGGTCTTCCCCACCCAGGAAGCAGGCACCGCTGTCTCAAAAATGGAGTGGTCCTCCGTCAGTTCGATGTAGTCGAAGATATGGTCGGCGCTGTATCGCACCGCCGCCCAACCGGCCATCTGTCTTTCCGGGTAGATCACATCGTCCGCGCCGTTGCGCAGCAGGAATTTGGCGTGCACATCCCGGGCCGCCCGGGCCAGCACAAAGGGCGCTCCATGCTCCTTCAGCAAGGCGGTCGTCTCCAGAGAACTCTGGAAATCGTCTCCAATGGCTACCACGCACAGGTCAAAGTTCCGGACACCCAGGGACGCGATAAACTGCTCATTCGTACTGTCCCCGATCTGGGCATGGGTCACCAGCGGGAGAATATCATTCACTCTCTGCTCACTGCGGTCCACGGCCAGCACCTCATGGCGCAGTTCCCGCAGCTTCTGTGCCATATGCCGTCCAAAGCGTCCCAACCCGATCAAAAGCACAGACTTCATATACAAAATCCTTTCTTATCCTACCGTTACCGGTTCCTGTGGAAATTGAGACACGGATATTTTGTTCCCCGCTGTGAAAGCATAGATCATCGTAAGGCCTCCCACGCGTCCGAAGTACATCAGAAATATCAGAATCATTCTGGAGGGCAGTGAAAACCGGGCGGTACCGCCCAGGGACAGGCCCACCGTGCCGATGGCAGAGGCCGCCTCAAATAGGGTGTCCATCAGCGGAATATGGTCGATGCAGCAGATCAAGACACCGCCTGTGAGAAACAGCAGTATGTACAGCAGGAAAATGGCGCAGGCGTTCTGGAGGGCAGGTTCCTGGACCCGCCGGCCAAAGCATGTGGCGCTGCGCTGCCGCCGGAATACCGAGAAGGCGCTCAAAAGCAGCACCGCGAACGTAGTCGTCTTGAATCCGCCGGCGGTGGAGCCGGGAGAGCCGCCGGTGAGCATCAGCAATATCGTCACCAGTTGGCTGGTTTCAGACATCTGCGCCAGGTCCACGGTGTTAAAGCCGGCTGTTCTCGGTGTGACGGCCTGGAAAAGCGCGGCCAATACCTTCTCCCCCACGGTCATTCCGTCCCACTGCGGCAGCCGGAATTCATAGAGTCCAAAGAACAGAAAGCCGAACAGCAGCAGTGTGCCGGTGGTCACCAAGATGAGCTTGCTCTGCAGCCGGTATTCCTTGAAGCTGAAGTGCCGGGATGCGATATCCTGCCAGGTCATAAAGCCCAGGCCGCCCACGATAATGAGGAGCGCGACGGCCACATTCACAACTGGGTCTCCCACACAGGCAGTCAGGGAGGAGTAGGGCACCTCCTCCCCCATCAGATCAAAGCCCGCGTTGCAGAAGGCCGAGACCGCATGAAAAGCGGAATACCAAAGCCCGCGCCACAGTCCAAACCGCGGGCAGAACCGCACCGCCAGAATGGCGGCGCCGATTCCCTCAACGGCAAACGCGGTCTTCAGAATAAAGCCGGTCATGCGGACGATGCCGCCCACCTGGGGTGCGGAGATGGACTCCTGCATGACCCAGCGCTGCTTCAAGCCAATCCGTCTACCCGAAAAAATAAAGATGGCTACAGCCATGGTGACGACACCCATGCCGCCCACCTGGATCAAAAACAGGATGACCAACTGTCCAAAAACAGACCAGTAACTCGCTGTGTCATGGACCACAAGCCCGGTGACACAGGTGGCGGAGGTCGCGGTAAACAGTGCGTCGAAGAAGTGCGCTCCGCCCACCCCCTCTGTGGAAAAGGGAAGCATCAGCAGCACTGTCCCCAGTAAAATCAGAAGTAGGAAGCCAAAAATGATGACGCGGGCAGGCGACACACGGTCACTTTTCCAAAAAGGTGCAAGCATCGCCTGGAGCTTTTCCTTGAACACGCGGTCAATGCCCCCTCTAAAGACAATCGTAAGAAACAATAAAGATTGATTGTATTATAGCATCGAAGGGATGAGGACTTTATTAGGGTTCTTAACGCGGTATTAAAATTATATTAAGGTGCAGCCTGAGAAGGCGATCTGCGGCACAAACACTGCCCGAAGTGCCAGAGCGGCATTAATACAATCTTAATCTCCCACCAAAAACACAAATCTCACCCATAGATATTTGCGTTTATAATAAAAATAGGGAAAGCGGTATTCTAAGCCGTTTATGCTTTGGGAGGGAGTCGTATGAAAGTCTTTGTGCTGATCTGTGGTCTTCTCTTTGCCGCAGCAGTCGGATATTTTGTGATAGACCGCCTTGGCCGCTTTTTGGATAGAGGCGGCATCTCTCCTTATTGGGACGAAGAGGAGGAACGTCTGGCTGTGTGCGAAAAAAAAGAGCTCCTTCGCTCGGACTCCATACTTTATCAAGAGGGTTGCAACAATTCCAATTCCAAGGTAGTATGATGGGGACCACAAGAGAGAGGAGCGCATTCTATGCAGGATGATTGCCGTCCGAATTCCGATCTGCTGCTTCGGGATATCCAGCAGGCAGACGTGCAGCCAAGCGGCAGGCTGAAGATTTTCTTCGGCTATGCCACGGGCGTGGGCAAGACCTACGCAATGTTGGAGGCCGCCCACCGGGCGAAGTCCGCCGGTGTGGACGTGGTGGCCGGATATATCGAGCCCCACGCCCGGCCGGAAACGCAGGCACTGCTGGAGGGACTGGAACAACTCCCCGTCAAAGTCGTCCCATATAACGGCATGGAACTGCGGGAATTTGACCTGGACGCGGCGCTGGCGCGGCATCCTCAGCTCATTCTGGTGGACGAGTTGGCTCACACCAACGTGGAGGGCAGCCGCCATGTCAAGCGTTACCAGGACGTGCAGGAGCTGCTGCGGGCGGGCATCAACGTCTGCACCACCGTCAATGTCCAGCACCTGGAGAGTCTGAACGACAAGGTGGCCGCCATCACCGGTGTCTCTGTTTCCGAGCGCATTCCGGACAGCGTGTTCGACTCCGCCGACCAGGTGGAGCTGGTGGATCTGGAGCCCTCCGACCTGCTGGAGCGGCTGCGGGAGGGTAAGATCGGCCGTCCCGGGCAGGTGGCCGGGGCCATCGAAAATTTCTTTACCGACAAAAATCTGGCCTCCCTGCGGGAGATCACCCTGCGGCGGACGGCGGACCGTCTCGACGCGGCGCCCTGTCCGGAGGGGGATGAAAAGCCAAAGGCTGGGGAGCACATTCTGACCTGCATCTCCGCCTCGCCCTCCAACGCCAAGGTCATCCGCACCGCCGCCCGCATGGCAAAGGCGTTCCACGGCGCCTTTACGGCACTCTTTGTGGAGACACCGGAATTTGCCTCCATGTCCGACGCCGACCGCAGCCGCATCAGCGCCAATGTACGGCTGGCGGAGGAGTTGGGCGCCCGGATCACCACCACCTACGGAGACGACCCGGCGGTGCAGATCGCGGAGTACGCCCGCATCAGCGGTATCTCCAAAATCGTCCTGGGCCGCAGCCCCCACCGGGCGGGGCCCCGCCACACCAAAAATCTGGTGGACCGGCTGAACGACCTGGCCCCGGACCTGGACATCTACATCATCCCGGATCAGAAGGCAAAACAGCCGCCCCACACGCCGAAAGCCCGCCCCACACAGGAGCGGTTTTCCGCCGTGGACCTTATGAAAATGCTGGGCGTTCTGACCCTGTGCACCCTGGGCGGCTATTTCTTCTCCTTTCTGGGCATCTCGGACACCAACATCATCATGCTGTATCTGCTGGGGGTGCTGGTCATCTCCATGGTCACCACCGGGCGCAGCTACAGTCTGCTCTCATCGGTGCTGTCGGTGCTGATCTTCAACTTCTTCTTTACAGCTCCCTACTTTACCCTGCGGAGCGATCCCAGCTATATTGCGACTTTCGGCATCATGTTCCTGGTGGCCCTGCTCAGCAGTTCCCTGACCATCCGGGTCAAGACCCAGGCGAAGATGAACGCGGACAAGGCCTACCGCACCGCCATTCTGCTGGAGTCCAGCCACAAGCTGCAGACCGCGGAGAGTTCGGAGGCCATCCTGACCGTGACGGCGCGGCAGCTGGGCCACCTTCTGGAGCGGGATTTGGTAGTCTATCAGGCGAACGGCCAGGGGGGACTGTTGCCGGCTATGTGCTTCCCCTTTGACGAGGTGAGGGACCTGTTCCCGCTGCTGACGCCCTCCGAGGAGGCGGTGGCGGAGTGGGTACTGAAGAACAACAAGCACGCCGGCGCCACCACCAACACCCTGCCGGGTGCCAAATGTCTCTACCTCTCCATCCGGGGAACCGGCGGCGCGCTGGCCGTGGTGGGGATCGCCGTCCGGCGGGAGCGCCCCCTGCTCTCCTTTGAGAAAAACCTGATGGTGGCGCTTCTGGACGAGTGCGGGCTGGCGCTGGAAAAAGAGCTGACCATGCGTGAAAAGCAGAAGGCGGAGGCTCAGGCGAATCAGGAGGCCCTGCGGGCCAATCTGCTGCGGGCTATCTCCCACGACCTGCGCACGCCCCTGACCAGCATCTCCGGCAACGCCAGCATCCTGATGGAGCGTGCGGACCAACTGGACCCCGGAAAGCGGCAGAGCCTGTTCACCGCCATCTACGACGACGCCATGTGGCTGTTCAATCTGGTGGAAAACCTGCTGTCCATTACGAAAATTGAGGGCAGCCGCGTCCACATGAACATCGAGCCGGAGCTACTGGAGGATATCTTCGCGGAGGCCTTGACCCATCTGGACCGGAACGCCGTCAAGCACCACATCCGCACCGAGCTGACAGACGATATGCTGATGGCCGATATGGATGCCCGGCTGATGGTCCAGGTGGTCATCAACATCGTAAACAACGCCATCAAGTACACGCCGGAGGGCTCCCATATCACGCTGTCGGGCAGGCGCTCCCATCATCTGATTGTTGTGGAGATTGCCGATGACGGCCCGGGCATCCCTGACGAGGCTAAGGAAAAGCTCTTTGATATGTTCTACACCGCCAATAATGAACGAGGCGACGGCCGGCGGGGCCTGGGGCTGGGTCTCTCCCTCTGCAAGTCCATTGTGACCGCCCACGGCGGCACCATTGAAGCCATTGACAATCATCCCCAGGGGGCCATTTTCCGATTTACCCTGCGGGCATCGGAGGTAAAGCCATATGAATAAACCGCAGATTTTGTTTGTGGAGGATGACACCGCCGTGGGCAATCTGATCGCCACGACACTGGAGACGCAGAACTACCAGTTCCACCGGGCCAAAAACGGCGCGCAGGCAGTCATGGACGCCCTGTCCTACCGTCCGGACGTGATGCTGCTGGACCTGGGTCTGCCCGATATCGACGGCATCGAGATCATCAAGAAGGTCCGCTCCTGGAGCAATATGCCCATCATCGTGGTATCTGCCCGGTCCGATGACCGGGACAAGGTGGCGGCGCTGGACGCCGGGGCGGATGACTATCTGACCAAGCCCTTCTCGGTGGACGAGCTGCTGGCCCGGCTGCGGGTGGCCCTCCGCCGGGTGCGGTACGACAGCCAGAAGACTAGCGGTGAGGCGGCCCGGTACCAAAACGGTGGCCTTGTCATCGACTACGCCGCCGGCTGCGCCTATCGGGACGGCCAGGAGCTGCATCTGACCCCCATTGAGTACAAACTGCTGTGCCTGCTGGCCAAAAATACCGGG
>CAMBAJ010000069.1 GCA_945864305.1 uncultured Clostridia bacterium
CTTCCTCCATATTTGTTTATTATGCTCGGTTTGTATTCCGGTCTGCGCCGGGAAGAAATTCTTGCACTGCAATGGGATTGTGTATTTCTGGACGAGGATACACCTTATCTATCGGTGAGGCGGGCATGGCGTACAGAGCATAACAGACCCGTGATTTCTACGGTGCTAAAAACTCCGGCGGCAAAAAGGGATATTCCGATACCAAAGTGTCTGGTAGAGTGTCTGAGAGAAGCGAAAGAAAATTCCATATCAGATTATGTGATCGCTGACAGCAAAGGAGAGCCACTGGCTGCTTCGCAGTTTCAAAGAGTGTGGCAGTATGTCGTTGTCCGCTCCACTAAGCCCCGGAACTATTATAAGTATGTGAATGGGCAGAGCATCAAATACACGGTTACCCCAACGCTGGGCATGACCCAGAAAAATCAACCCAAAATCAGATATACGCTGGACTTTGATGTAACCCCGCATCAGCTGCGGCACACTTACATTACCAATCTTCTCTATGCTGGTGTTGATCCAAAGACCGTCCAATACCTTGCCGGACACGAAAACAGCAAAACAACTATGGACATCTATGCAAAAGTGAAGTACAATAAACCAGAGGAGCTGTTTGGGGTAGTAAATGGTGCGTTTCATCAGGCTATTGCTGAATGAAAAAAGGCCGTTTTTTATGGTCCGCACACCGGATAACTGAGAGGCAGAAAGCCGGAAAAGCCCGGAGTATCAAGGGAAAACAGCTCAAAAACTCGTGCAATACGGCCTCAAGGCTGCCCGTCGCGCTCCCCAGTTCAGCAAGCGCTGATTCTATTTCCGCAGTATCGAGAACGCCGTCCATCCGGGCGGCGTTTTCTTTTTGCCATGGCCGGCGCGGGCAGAAGCGGCTTTCTCTGTTTCTCTGGCAGTTTCTCTGGCTGTTGCGCTGCCTCTGGCTTTCTCTGTCTCTGTTTCTTTTTCAGAAAAATTTTTTCGTTTTCTTTTTCTATCTCTGTTCCTGTCTCTATATCTATATCTGTATCCATCCCTTTAGCTGTTTCTATATCTATATCTATATCCGTAAAATTTTATAAGATTTTAAAAAAGTTGTACAAAAGCATGCAAACACGGACATGGCGCGCTGCCATGTCCGTGTCTCTTTGGTTTCCTGATGCAATTTTCAGGACGCCGCCACCTGGCCCTTGAAGACGATGGCCCGGATGGCCAGGGTCTCCTGGTCCAACAGCACCAGACTGGCCTCCTTGCCCACATCCAGGGTACCGGCCCGCTTGTCCAGGCCGATGGAGCAGGCGGGGTTGTAGGTGCAGGCCCGCACGGCGTCCGCCATGGGGATGCCATAGGCCACGGCCTGCCGCAGGCAGCCCATCAGGCTGGTGACGGAGCCCGCCAGCGTCTCGGGATGGCCCACGATGGTGGCGCGGTTGCCGTGGACCTCGATCTCCTGGCCGCCGAAGGGATACTGGCCGTCGGGCATGCCGGTGGCCCGGAGGGAGTCGGAGATCAGGATCATGCGCTCCGCCCCGAACAGCCGGAAGGTCAGGCGGACCACGCTCTGGTGGATGTGCACGCCGTCGCAGATCAGCTCCGGCTGGACATGGGGGCTGTCGAAGGCGGCGCCGATGACGGCGGGAGCGCGGTGGTGGAGGGGCGGCATGCCGTTGTAGAGGTGGGTGGCGTGGGAGGCGCCGGCGTCAAAGGCGGCCTTGGCCGTGTCGTAGTCCGCCACGGTGTGGCCCACGGAGACGGTGATGCCGTCCGCCACGGCGGAGCGGATGAACTCCAGAGCGCCGGGCTGCTCGGGCGCAACAGTCACCAGCTTCACGCAGCCGCCGGCGGCCTCCTGGAGACGGCGGAGCATGGGGACGTCGGGATCGTGGAGAAAGTCGCCGTTCTGGGCGCCCTTTTTGGCGGTGCAGAGGAAGGGGCCCTCCAGGTGGAGGCCCACCACCTCGGCGCCGGAAGTGGCCTTGGCGCGGTGGGCGGCGGCATTTTTGCAGATGTTCGTCAGCTGGTCCTCGGGCAGCGTCATGCCCGCGGGGCAGATGTAGGTGACGCCCTGGCTGAGCTCGTAGTCGGCGATCCGCTGGAGACCGTCGGGCGTGGCGTCGCTGAAGTCCTCGCCCACGCAGCCGTGGAAGTGGACGTCCACCAGACCCGGGATCACATAGCAGCCCGCGGCGTCCAGAACGGCGCCGTCGCCGCTGGCGGCGGAGAGCAGCGCGCCGTCGGTGTACACGTCCCGGGCCACAAAGCCCTCTTTCAGGTCAAAGACCTGTCCTCCGGTAATTTTCATACAGATAGTTCCTCCATTAATCAGTCTTATTTCATATCAGGCAGGCTGGCGGCGGCCATGGACTGGCCCACCCGGCGGAATTTCTCGTCGGGCAGAGTCAGCTTGAAACCTGCGGCAGCCTCGGGATACTCGTCATTGAGCACCTGCCGGCACTTCTCCAGCAACAGATCGCCGCCCTTGCCGCTCATGACGCGGCCCAGCAGCAGCACGTAGCGGAAGCCGTACTTCTCATAGTAGTACGCCAGGGTGTGGCCCAGGTAGCAGCCGATGGACTCGTAGACCCGGGCGGCCCGCTCGTCGCCCTCCTCCATCAGCTTCTGGGTGACCTTCAGCTTCTCGGCGGGGGACAGGCTCTCGTCCAGCTCGATGCCGGCCCGGGGCGCCAGCTTGTTCACGCCGTCCTGGCAGAAGTACTTCACGCCGCAGCCGATGTCGCCGGACCACTCGTCCCGCATGGCGTTCGGGTTGGCGTCCACGGGGACGAAGGCCAGCTCGTTGAGCCAGCCGGTGATCTGGCCGTTTTCGTCCACATAGCCCACGGCCTCGCTGGTGCCCATGGCGATGCCCAGCACGTTGGTGTCGTTCAGGCTCATGGTGCCGGCCAGGGCGGACACGTCGCCGTCGTTGGCAACGGCGTAGGGCACGTTGCCGAAGGTGTCGGTGATGGCGCGGATGTAGATGTCCTTCACCTTGGCGTCAAACTGGTCCTTGGGGACCTTCAGGAAGAGGGAGGCCTTCATGGTGCGGTTGTTGATGTAGATACCGGCGGAGGAGACGCCCACGGCGTCCACCCGGGGCATGTGGGCGGCGGCGGTCTTGAGGGCGGAGACAATGCCCTCGTAGTGGTACGCGGGGTCGGGATTGATCTTGGGCAGCCACACGACCTCCTCGGAAAAGACGGTCTCGCCGTCAATGACCGCGGAGACCTTGCGGTCGGAGCCGCCGGCGTCAAAGCCGATGCGGCAGCCCTCCAGATGGCCGCCCATGGGGACGGGCTTGTCCAGCGTCTCGGGGATGGCATCGGTCAGGACCACCTCGAAGGGCTTTTCAAAGACGTCGGCCATGAACTCCCAGTCAAAGGCCCGGTCGCCGCCCGCGCAGTACACGCTCCGGAGGTAGTCGTAGATGTCCCTGTCGTTCACATACACCTTGTAGCCGCCCTTCATCCACAGCTCGGTCTTGACCAGGCGGTCGATGTAGTAGCGGTCGGCGGCGGCCATCTCCGGCGTGCCGTGGAGGAAGGTGTGGGTGGTGGCGATCTGGCCGCCGGCGCGCTCCACGGCGATGGAGACGGGCTTGGCGGCGTCCTTCAGGAAGGCGCGGTTGAACTTCAGGATCGGGATAAATTCAGGGTCCAGAGCAGGCACGTTTTTCACGTCGACAAAAATACCATAACGTTCCATGGATCGTCCTCCTAAATCAATATTTCTTCATGCGGCCATATGGTCATTACCGGTTTTAGTGTACCACATCGGCGCCATCGTGTCATCCGCTTTTTGTAATAATAGAATCCATGAAAACCAAGACCATGGTCTTATTTTTATAGCGCCAACGGCGCGTTGGATGCTTATGAGACGCGCAGGCGCGCAAAGCGCGGCGTACCGGCAGCGCATGTTGCAACCGCCGGTTGTCGGATCGCCACGAAAAGTGGTGGACATTTTTGCTCCCGCAGGGTACCCTGAGAGCAGATCACACGCAAGGAGGACTTTTCATGACATTGGGACAGCGCATCCATGAACTCCGCACCGCCGCCGGACTGTCACAGGAACAGCTGGCGGAGCGGCTGAACGTCTCCCGGCAGGCAATCTCCAAATGGGAGCTGGACACCTCGGCACCGGACCTGGACCGGCTGGTCCTGCTGGGCGATCTCTTCGGCGTCTCCCTGGACCAGTTGGTCAGGGGGACCCCGCCTGGCGGAGCCGCCCCCTGCGAGCCGGATATCCGCCAGCTGGCCGCGGAAAACCGGCGCCACCGGCGGACCACCGTTCTGGCGGTGGTGGGCAGCCTCGCCGTCCTGCTGGGCTGCGTGGCCTTTGGCTTTCTCTGCGCCCTGCGGAGCGCGGTCCTCAGCATCCAGTACATGCTCTACCGCTATATGGCGGCGGGGGAGTACGCATACGCGCCGGACTCCTTCCGGCTGCCGCTGCTGCTGGCCGCCGCCGTCTTCGGAGCGGGCTGCGCCGCGCTGCTGGCCCTCCTGTGGAAAAGGCGGAGAGCATGATCCGCGCAAAAAAAGCGGCACCTTCTGGTGCCGCTTTTTCGATGTTTGGTTCTCAGGAGGTCCGCAGCATCACGCCGGCGAAGCTGAACCATCCGCGGGTGTCCCGGCAGGCGCCGGCCAGCGAATCCCGCAGTTCCCAGTCCGTTCCCTTTGTATACAGCGGGGCCAGCACATAATCCGACATCAGCAGGTCCTCCGCGTCGTGGAGGCAGCCCATCCGGGCCGTGCCGTCCTCGGCGTTGGCAATAATGGCCATCAGCGTGTCATAGGCGCTGTTCTCATAGCCCACCACATTGTCCGGACTGTCAGAGGTCCACTCCATCAGGAAACACTCGGCGTCATTGCCCACGGCGCCCAGCTCCACGCCGGCCAGTGTGTATTCTCCGGTCCGCAGGGCGCTCCAGAGCTCCTTCTCCGTCACGCCCCTGGGCGTGACACGGACGCCCAGGGTCTCGGACCACATTTGGCAGAGGGCCTGGGCCACCGCCGCGTTGCTGCCCGCCTCCATATAGAGATACTCCAGCTCTCCCAGGTCCGCGCCGCTGTTATAGCCGGCCTCCTCCAGGATCGCCTTCGCCTGGCGGCAGTTCTCCTCGTACAGCTCCGGGTCGTTGTCCAGCACGGCACCGCCGGTGGAGCGGAACTCGCCGTCCTCGCCCTCCGGCACGCCGGGGGGCACCAACCCCTCCGCCGGCTGGGCGGTGACGCCGGCGGTCTCCGCCAGCGCGTTGCGGTCAATGACCATGCACAGGGCCTGCCGGATCAGCGGGTCCGAGAACGGCTCCTTTGTGCTGTTCAGCAGGACTGTGTAGGTCCCCAGCTCGGGGATGGCCGTCCAGTCCTCGTCCGCCGCCAGCTCCGTCAGACGCTCCTCCGTCAGCGGCCAGACCGCGTCCACCACTTTCCCTTCGTAGAGGGTCTGGGCGTCCTCCGCCGTGTTGGCAAAATAGAAGGTCAGGTTCTTCGGCCCCGGGGTGCTGCCGTAATATTGCTCGCTGGATGTCAGCTGCATGGAATCCCCCTCCGTCCAGGAGACCGCCTGATAGGCTCCGTTGGTCACCAACGCCGCCACATCGGACCACCACCGGGCCGTGCCGGAGGCATCGGGGAACTGGGCGTTCTTTTCGTCCGCGGCGTCCTTCAGCTTTTGGACCACGTCCTTCCGCAGAGGCATGGTGGCCGGAGAGGTGCAGACCTGGGACAGGAACCAGTCGTAGTTGCCGTTCAGCACCACCACCAGCGTGGTGTCGTTCTTGGCGCTGACCTGCAGCAGGTCCATGTCGCCGGAGGCCCGGGCCTCGTCATAGCCCACCACCACGGACAGCAGCGACGCGTAGGGCGAGTAGCTGGCGGGATTGGCCAGCCGCTGCCAGGCGTACACAAAATCTCCGGCCTTCACGGCCCGGCCGTCGGACCACTTGGCGCTGCGGAGCCGGAAGGTGTAGGTCACCGTGCCGTCGTAGTTCTCCTCCATATCCACGCTCTTGGCCATGCCGTTGGTCACCACGGCATTTCCCGAGCCGTCGTTCGTCACCCGCATCAGGTTTTCATACAGGTGGGCCAGGATCGTCTGGTCGCCGACCTCCTCGGCGTAAATGGGGTCCAGGCTCACCGGCTCAGCCCCCACACAGACGGAGAGGGAGAGGCCGTCCCCGTCACTCTTGCAGCCGGCCAACAGGGCCGCGCACAGCACCACGGTCAGACACAGCGCCGATAATCGCTTCAAATTACGCATGGAACACGCTCCTCTTTTCACGGAGTAAAAAACAGGTGCCGCGAAAGGCAGCACCATTCATTTATGAAAAAGTCAAAAGTATTATAGAGAATTTTATCCCGCTTGTAAAGGCGTCCTGGCAAAAAAGTAACAAAAAATTACAAAATTAAGAAAAGCTTCATAAATTTGTAAAGAGTTGCGGAAAGATCAGAACTATGGTATGCTGAAGAAAACACATCGTGATAAGGGAGTATCTCAGACAATGGATATGGAGCCGAAAAAGATCGAGAGCATGGACGACCTGCGGGCCGCGATGAACGACCCGGAGATACAGGCCGCCAGCAAGGAGTTTTCCAAAAAATATCTGAAAGCCAACCGGCCCAAAAGCCTGGCCGTGGTCATTTTTGCCGTGACGGCCATCCTTCTGATGATGGGCCTGTCCAATCACAAGGCGTCCTCCGTTACGCCGGTGGCCCTGCGGACGGCGGACGCCGTGACGGTGGTCCTGGCGGACGACACCTCTGACGCCGCAGAGCCTCAGACGCTGACCGGAGAGCAGCGGGAGGCCCTGCTGGAACTGCTGGGGTCCATCAAGGTCAAGCGCGCCGCCGAGAACCCGGAGGTTTTGCCGGTCCCGTGTTATCAGTTCTCCGCGGGAGAGGACAGCAAGGACACCTTCACCATCACAGCCGGCGGGAACCTGATCACCTCCAGCAACTGCTATGAGTTTGTCTCCTCTTCGCCGGACGAAGTCTGGTCCCGGCTGGAGGCCATCTGCGGCGTGTCCGCCGGCTGAGCGACCGGGAGGGCTGTATGTTCCACACCTTTTTTAACGCGGAAAATCCAATCTTTCGGTTTACCAGCCGGGTGCTGGATATCCTGGTGCTCAGCACGATGTGGGTCGTGTGCTCCCTGCCCGTTGTGACCATCGGCCCCGCCAGCGCGGCCCTGTATTACAGCTGCGCCAAGTGCCTGCGGTATAAGGAGCCCCATCCCTACGGCAGCTTCTGGTCCTCGTTCCGCCAGAACCTGATGCCCGGCGCCATTGCCACCGCGGGCTTTCTCCTGCTGGCGCTGGCGCTGGCCGCCGTCTACGCGTTTCTGGAGTCCATGATGATCCCGGACGTCTTCCGGGTCATGTATCTGGTGCTGATGCTGGTGCCCATGGCTGTGATCACCCTTGCCTTTCCGCTGCTGTCCCGGTTCAGCTATACCGCCGGGGCGCTGCTGTCCAACAGCGTGCGACTGACCCTGGCCCACCTGCCCCGGCTGCTGGCGGCGGCGGTGGTGAACACCGCCTGCATCGTGATCGTCATCAAGGGCTGGTACTACAACCTCGTTCTGCTGGTCCCGGCGCTGGACGCGCTGGTGCTGTCCTATCTGCTGGAGCCGGTTTTCCGGAAGTACACGCCGGGCGCCGCTTCCGCCGGAGAGGAAGAGGACGATCCGGAGGCAAAACCCTGGTATCTGCGGTGATCTTTTCACCGGGTCCGGCTGCGTTTGACGCAGCCGGACCTTTTCAAAAGATGGCAGGCCAGCCTTTCGGCTGGCCTGTTGCGTGTCACAAAATGGCGGTCCCTGTCGAAAGCGGGTAGCTTTTGACAGGGACCTCGTGCTACAATATCACTCGGATCGCGGGGCGGGCGCCAGCAGCCGCAGCAGCAGGAACCCCAGCAGCGTCACGGCGCCGCCGGCGTACAGCAGGCGGGCGGGGAACGTGCAGCCGCTGTCCGCCAGGGCGGCCAGACACAGCACCACCGCGGCGGAGGTGTAGAGGGCGAACCGCCGGGTCCGTCCGGCCTTGTAGGCGAAGGAGGACAGGCGGTAGAAGCCCAGCGTCAGAAAGACCAGAGCCAGGAGCTCCACGTAATACGCCGCCAGAACGGGATTCACGGAGTCCAGCCGGTAGGTCAGGACCAGGCGGATCACCAGGGCGGCGGGAGGCAGCAGCAGGAGGCTGCCGGAGGTCTTGGGCTCGCCGTCGGGCGCCTGTTTTCCGCCCTTGCGGCAGACGGTGACGGCGGCGAACAGGGCGGCGGCCGTCAGGAGGGACAGAATGCCCAGCAGGAGGGACTCCTTTTGGGAGAAACCGGCGGTGAGGACCGCGGCGGCGTCCTCATAGACGTCGGGCGAGGCCGGCGGCAGGGAGACGGAGATGCCGAACGCCGCGGCCAGGTCCAGCAATCCGGAGACGGCGATCAGAAAGACCCCCATGACCGGAAGGGTCAGGAGTCGGGCGTCGGAGGTGGAGAAATCCGCCGGGAAGGCGGGACCGGGGTCCTCTTCCTTAGGCAGATACCGGGTCAGGGCGCAGAAGAGCACGGCCAGGAGGAGCAGCAGCACCACCAGGGCGATGCCCGCCGGATTTCCGGGGATGGCCAGTCCGATGCCGGCTTCAAAGCCGGTGTGGAGCTGGAGCAGCCGCAGCACCAGCGCGGCGGCGCCGCCCAGGACGGATGCCAGAGGAAGCGAAAATTCTTTTTTCATATTCAGAGAGTCCTTTCGGAGGTCGGTTTTGATCAAAATGCACGGAAATACGCTTCTCAGTATAGCACGCCCGGCGCTGTTTGTCCATGCCGGTCCACATCTTTCGGCGCTCCGGCGCATACAGTGTAGGACAGGCTGGGGGATGTCCCGCGGCAAAAGAGGAGGAGACCCATGAAACGTAAGAGACAAGTCCGGCAGAGCGTGGCGGTTTCGGCGGTGCTGCTGGCGATGCTGTTTTTACTGCCCCTGGCGGTCATCGTGCCCTTCCGCTCGGAGCTGTTCGGCCGGGAGACGCCGGTGGACGAGACCGAGGGGGAGCCCTTTGTCAGTGGAGAGCTGGATGGGCGGACCACGCTGAAGGTCCTCCATGGCGATCAGGTGGAGGAGATGGACCTGGGGACCTATCTGGTGGGCGTGGTCCGGGCGGAGATGCCCGCCTCCTTTGAGCCGGAGGCCCTGAAGGCCCAGGCGGTGGCGGCCCGGACCTACACCTTATATAAAATCCAGACCGGCGGCAACCACGGGGACACCGCCGACATCTGCACGGATTCCACCTGCTGCCAGGCCTACATCAGCGAGGAGCGGGCCCGAAGCAACTGGGGAGACAGCGCCGACGACTACGAGGCGAAGATCGAGGCGGCGGTCAGGGAGACCGACGGGCAGGCCATCCTGTACGGCGGGAGCCCCATCCTGGCGGTGTTCCACTCCTCCTCGGCGGGACTGACCCGGGCGGCAGGGGAGGTGTGGCTCAACGACCTGCCCTATTTGCAGGCGGTGGAGTCCCCCGAGGCGGCGGATTCCATCCCCAATTATTACAGCCGCGCGGAGTTCACGGCGGAGGAGTTCCGGACGAAATTCCTGGCCGCCCACCCCGAGGCGGACCTCTCCGGCGGTATGGAGACATGGCTGAAAGACGCCGTCACGGACAGTGCCGGCAGCGTGGCCACCCTCTCCGTGGGCGGGGTGACGGTGAAGGGCAGCGAGCTGCGGTCCATCCTGGGTCTGCGGTCCGCCTGCTTTGAGTGGGAGGTCCAGGGCGGAAAGCTGGTGTTTTTCGTCACCGGCTACGGCCACGGCGTGGGATTGAGCCAGTACGGCGCCAACCGGATGGCGGCGGAGGGGGCCGGCTATCAGGAGATTTTGACCCACTACTACACAGGCGTGACCATCGGGCCGTATGTGCCGGGCTGACGCTTTACAAGCCGGCGGAAACTGTGATAAAATAAACTATTCAAAAGCTGTTTTAAGCGGATCCGGAGAGGAGGGACGGTCATGAAAAAGCGGCTGGCTGCGTTGATATGCTGTATGCTGCTGGTGCTCCAGATGGCGGCCCCCTCCGCCCGGGCGGCGGAGACAGTGTATTTTGTGGTGGCGGGCGTTGATGTCCAGCCAGTGTCGGACCAGACCATGCCCTTCTGGTCCGGCGGATACCTGTACATCCCCTCCTCGCTGTTCACCGGAAATACCCGGAAGGCCCTGGGGGTCTCCTGCGTGGGCTCCAGCCAGACGGTCATTCTGTACAGTGACGGCGGCGCCCGCTCCCTGATCTTCGACCTGAGCAAGAGCTACACCCAGGACAGAGAGGGCAATATCAGCTATCCCGGCGCCATCCAGCGGGGCGGCGTGACCTTTGTGCCGGCATTCCAGGTGGCAAAGTACTTCAACCTGGTCTACTCCGTCACGGACGTGCGGAAGGCGAACCTGCCGGCGGGGCTGGATACCGGCTACCTGGTCTGGCTGCGCCAGCCCAGCTTCGGCGCCTCCCTGGGCCTGACGCCGGAGGAGTTCGCGGACGCCTCCTCCTATTCCATGGCGGGCCGGTACGCGGATTACCGCAAGTCCAAGGAGCAGACGGGCGCCCCATCGAAGGCACCGGAAGAAGCGGGCGGCGACCCTGATACCGTCAGCGGAAAGGGCATTTATCTGTGCCTGGAGGCCGGGGACACCACGTCCGCCATGCTGGACGACCTGGACGCCTATCAGGTGCAGGCGGCGTTCTTCTGCTCCGTGGAGTTTCTGCGGGACCATGGCGACCTCCTGCGCCGGATGACGGCCACGGGGCAGACCATCGGCCTTGTGGCGGACGCGGGGAAAACGGACCAGTCTGTCGCGGAGCAATTGGAGGAGGGAAACCGGCTGCTGGAGCTGGCCACCTGCGGAAAGACCCGGTTCGCCTACATTCGGAACGGGAGCGACGCGGACAAGCAGTCGGCGGAGGAGGCGGGCTTCCACTGCCTGGAGCCAGACCTGGACCGGTCCGGCTTTGAGCTGCGGAGCACCGGCCAGGCCAGCGCCCTGCTGCAAAAGATTTCCAGCCAGAAGGGCGACGTGACGGTCTGGCTGGGCGACCATGTCAGCGCCACGGGCATCCGGGCGTTCCTGCTGGCCGCCCGCAACGCGGAGGACAACTGTCTGGCCCTGACGGAGCTTGCGTAGCACAGCCGGATTTTTGAACACTTATTTACAGAAAATTCAACACACCCGGTGTATGCCGGGTATAATGTATATAAAACTTGCAAAACTGGGAGGGAGCGCCATGGGCCGCAATATTCTGGTGGTAGAGGACGACCACAATATCTCTGATCTGATTCATATGTATCTGGTAAAAGAGGGATTTGACGTCCGTATTGCCGGCGACGGCGGAAAGGCCATTGAAGAGTTCCAAAAAGAAGTCCCGGACCTGATACTGCTGGACATCATGCTGCCGGTGATGGACGGCTGGGCCGTCTGTGCCAAAATTCGGGAGACCTCCAAGGTCCCCATCATCATGCTGACGGCGAAGAGCGAGGTCTTTGACCGCATCCAGGGCCTGGAGATGGGCGCCGACGACTACATCGTCAAGCCCTTTGAGATGAAAGAGCTGATCGCCCGCATCAATGCGGTGCTGCGGCGGACGGAGATTCCCAACGACACCAGCAAGAAGCTGACCTTCGACAAGCTGGTCATCAACCTGGACTCCTATGAGCTGATCGTGGACGGCAAGAAGATCGACACCCCGCCCAAGGAGCTGGAGCTGCTGTACCATCTGGCCTCCACCCCCAACCGGGTCTACACCCGCAACCAGTTGCTGGACGAGGTGTGGGGCTTTGACTACTTCGGCGACAGCCGCACGGTGGACGT
>CAMBAJ010000070.1 GCA_945864305.1 uncultured Clostridia bacterium
ATGATCCTCCATCTCGGCGATTGCTGGCGGGACGGGGAAAAGCTGCACGAGCTGTTCCCGGGCATTCCATTTGAGCAGGTCCCGGGCAACTGCGATTACCGCCCCTCGGAGCCATCCGAGCGGCTCCTGTTCGTGGAGGACAAGCGCGTCCTCATCTGCCACGGCCATACCTACGGCGTGAAGCAGTCTCTGCTCTCCGCCGGTTTCGCGGCAGAGGAGCAGAATTTGGACCTGTTTCTCTTTGGGCATACCCACCGTCCTCTTGTGGATATGCGCGGCAAGACGCTGTTTTTGAATCCCGGCAGCATCGGCGACTACCACCGTCCCTTTTATGGGATCGTCACCATTCTGAACGGAAGGCTGGACGGCCGTACTGTCCCTCTCGATTGACCATACACTTGCCAAATATGCATGACATGTGTATAATGGAATGCATAGCTCAGTCGTCTACTTTCGGGAGGGATCCGGATGGAAAAAATCCCCTGCTTCATCGGCGCGGTCATCGGCGGCTGTTTGGTCATGCATGTTACCGGAGTTCAGATTCTAATCTCACTGCTGTCCTCGGCTCCGCTGGCCAAGCGTCGGCACCGGAAAAATCCCGGGTTCGATTTAAAAAAGGCTAACCGCCGTATTCTCCGCATCTCCCTAATCGGCTTTGTTCTGCTCCTTCTGGTCTCCGCAATCGTGATGCGGTTTGTCTCTGTTATCTCCACCATGGGGTATTTGATCGGGCTGATTCTGTCGCTGGTCTGCTCTATCCGGCGCATGACCCCGAACAACCGCAAAAACCAACGGAGCTTTGAGCACATCTATGCGGACTGCTATCCCTTCCCTGACGATCCGGAGGAAGTTCCCCCGCAAAGCCATACAGAGTCATAGCAAAACCGGGAATTGAGTTCATCAATTCCCGGTTTCGTTCATTCGTGGTCGTGTCCGCAGGTCTCGCAGTGCCCGTCACAGGCGAGAAGCTCGTCGCCGTAGGGAATGCCGTTTTTATCATAGTAGTCCTTGACAGCTGCGCGGACAGCCTCCTCTGCCAGGACGGAACAGTGAATCTTCTGGGCAGGCAGTCCGTCCAGTGCCTCTACCACCGCCTTATTGGACAGCTGCAATGCCTCGGAAATGGGCTTGCCCTTGATGAGCTCCGTGGCCATGGAGCTGGTGGCGATGGCGCTGCCGCAACCGAAGGTGTTGAATTTCACGTCTGTGATAACCTGCGTCTCAGGGTCCACCTTGATATACATCCGCATGATGTCGCCGCACTTGGCGTTGCCCACTTCTCCGATGCCGTCGGCATCATCCATCTTGCCTACGTTCCGGGGATGCTGGAAGTGGTCCATGACCTTGTCACTGTATAATGCCATTTGTAAAACTCCTCTCAAATCAGATGGGGCCGCTGCCCCTTCTCAAGTTCGTCCCACACCGGCGACATGTCCCGCAGATACTGAACGATGCCCGGCAGGACCGCCAGGATATAGTCGATCTCCTCCGGTTTGTTGTACTCGCTGAAGGACAGGCGCAAAGAGCCGTGGGCCACCTCGTGGGGGCGTCCCAGCGCCAACAGCACATGGCTGGGGTCCAGCGACCCGGAGGTACAGGCGGAGCCGGAGGACGCCGCGATGCCCTTGGCGTCCAGAAGCAGCAGCAGGGACTCGCCCTCGATGCCCTCGAAGCAGAGGTTCACGTTGCCGGGCAGACGGCGGACCGGGTCGCCGTTGAGAATGGAGTGGGGGATGGCCGTCAAACCCGCGATCAGCTTATCCCGCAGAGGCGTCAAATATACCGCATTCTCCTCCATGTTCCGGCAGGCCTCGTCAAAGGCCGCCGCAGAGCCGCAGATGCCGGGGATATTCTCCGTGCCGGCCCGCTTGCCCCGCTCCTGAGCGCCGCCGTAGATGACGTTCTCCAGTGCAATGCCCCGTCTGGCGTACAGCACGCCCACGCCCTTGGGGCCGTGGAACTTATGGGCCGACAGGGACAGCATATCGATGTGCATAGCCTTGACGTCGATGGGCAGATGTCCCGCCGCCTGCACAGCGTCGGTGTGGAACAGAACGCCGGCCTCCTTGCAGACCTCGCCAATCTCCGGGATGGGCTGGATGGTGCCGATCTCGTTGTTGGCAAACATGACGCTCACCAGGCAGGTATCCGGCCGGATGGCGGCCTTCACTGCCTCCGCCGTCACGATACCGTCAGGCGGGATATTCAGCAGAGTGACGGTAAATCCTTCCTTCTCCAGGGCCTCCAGGGTGTGCAGGATGGCGTGGTGCTCAAACTTGGTGGAGATGATGTGCTTCTTTCCCTTCCGGGCGCCCAAAGCCGCAGCGCTGCGCAGCGCCTGGTTGTCCGCCTCGCTGCCGCCGGAGGTAAAGGTGATCTCCCGGGGCTCGGCATTCAGGTTCCGTGCAAAAATCTCTCTGGCCTCCGCCAGCTTTTCCGCCGCCCGCTGGCCAGGGCTGTGGAGGCTGGACGGATTTCCGTAAATCTCCTGAAAACAGGGTACCATAGCCTCCACTGCCGTCTTGCTGACAGCTGTGGTTGCCGCATTATCCGCATAAACGTTCATAGAATTCCTCCGTTTTTGAATTCCTATTAAATTACTATGATATAGTTATGGCATATAATTTCATAGTTGTCAAGTGGGAATTCCACATTCAGGGGCAATTCACAAAAAAACTCCGGAATCTCCGCCGAGCGGACATTCCGGAGTTGCTTATGTACGCTTTGCCGTCGCTGCCGTTGCCGCTTCCAGCTGCTGGAGATATTCCTCCAGACACAGGCCGGTCTCGTGCATGGCCGCGGCCGCGGTCTTTCCCACATAGCGGTAATGCCAAGGCTCATATCCGATGCCGGTGAGCTCGCTCTTATCCGTGGGATAGCGCAGGATAAAGCCATACTCCCAGCAGTGCTCCATGAGCCACTTCTGCTCCGCCGTCTCATCCTGCTTCTTGTCCAGAATCTGATAGCTGGACGCCACCAGGTCCACGGCAAGGCCCGTCTGGTGCTCGCTGGTACCGGGGACTGCCACCCAGCGCCCCGCCTCCTGCACAGCCTTTTCCGCCGCATAGCCGGCGGCCCGCAGACGGGCGATCTTATTGCGGTACAGACGGGTCTGGGTCTCCTGAGAACGGTAGGCGGAGCATACCAGCGGGCGCAGGCCCGCCTTGCGGCAGTCCGTCAGCATGGCCGACAGATCATCATACACACGCGCGTCCACCTGCAGGCCGTTGGGCAGCTTCTTCAGCTCCACCTGGAAATTCTCAGGCAGCTTGTTCCAGGGGTTCACCAGGATCAGCTGCCAGTCCTCCGACTTCTCCGCCGGCTGTTTTACGATCTGCGCCGTCAGCTGCATATCCGCCAGACTCATGGCCAAACCCGCAGCTGACCCGGGACCTGCTGCCTGGGCAGCGGGTGTCAGCATTGTCAGAGCCGCCAGTATGGCAGCGGCGCAGCGGTCTATCATAATCAACGTCTTGTCCCTTTCCGGCCTTGCGGCCTTTGCGTCCATGCTTCGTTGTCCGTATCGTACAACCTTTTCCTCGCAAAAACAAGGAACAATTTGTAAACAACCCGGTAAAATTTTGATACCGCTTCATCGCAAATCCTGAAAACGGGCTGGTCCCTTTGCTGGGACCAGCCCGTTTTTTGGATGTAAGATTTGTCCGGATGGCGCTTACTGAGCGGCCATCTTGCGGGCCTTGGCCTCCATCTTGTTGCGGACAACATCGATGGTGACGGCCAGGATGATGACGGCACCGATCACGATGTACTGGACATCGTTGGAGGCGCCCATCAGGTTCAGGCCGTTGCGGATGACAGCCATGATCATGGCGCCGATCAGGGTGCCCCAGATGGTGCCCTTGCCGCCGGTGAAGGAGGCGCCGCCCACAATGCAGGCCGCGATGGCGTCGTTATCGTAGGTAGTACCGGCGTTGCCGTTGGCGGAAGCCAGACGGCCGACGGAGACCACGCCGGCCATGCCGGCCATGAAGCCGGACAGGGCATAGACGAAGGTCAGCACGTTCTTGGAAGGGATGCCGGACAGGCGGGCGGCCTCGGGGTTGCCGCCGCAGCAGTAGATCTGACGGCCCAGAGCGGTTCTCTTCAGGAACACGTCGAAGATGCAGAACACGATGATGACCAGGATGAAGCTGACGGGGATGCCGGGGAAGGTGACCTTGCCGGCGGCGTCCTTCATCTGGAACAGGGAGCCGCCGCCGATCCACATCAGGGAATCCACGCCGGTGTTGGTAAAGCCGATGGACTTGGAGCCGGTGATGACCAGCGCCAGGCCCCACAGCACGTTCTTCATGCCCATGGTGGACACGAAGGGATGGGGCAGATCCAGACGGGTCAGCAGGGTGCCGTTGATGAAGCCGGCCAGGGTGCTGACGGCCAGGCCGCAGACAGCCAGCAGGAATGCGTTGGTAACGCCGAAGTTCTGGACCAGAACGCCGATGGTGCAGGTGCACAGCACGCAGTTGGAACCCACGGACAGGTCAATACCGGCGGTGATCAGGCAGCACAGCATACCGGAAGCGATCAGGCAGTTGATGGACGCCTGCTTCAGGATGTTCATCACGTTGGCGATCTTCGGGAACTTATCCGGCATCGTGATGCAGAAGATGGCGATCAAAATGATCAGTGCCAACAATGTACCGAGCTTCTGCAGAAGCTCTTTCGCAGAACTATTCTTTTTCATATCAGTCTAACTCTCCTCCCCAGGCCGCTTTCATGATGTCTTCAGAGTTGAAATGCTTCGAATCGCGATCAATATTCGCCATGACGCGGCCGCCGCGCATGACCACCACATGATCGCTCATGGCCAGGATCTCAGGCAATTCGGAAGAGACCATGATGACACACTTGCCGGCCTTGACCAGGTCATTCATAACACGATAAACCTCGATCTTGGCGCCCACGTCGATACCGCGGGTGGGTTCATCGAAAATAAAGATGTCGGCGTCGATATTGACCCACTTGCCGATAACCACCTTCTGCTGGTTGCCGCCGGACAGCTGGGCGGTGACCTCGTCCAGAGAGGGGGTCTTGATCTTCAGGGCCTGCACGTTTTCCTGGCCGGACTTCTCGATGCGGGCCTTATCCAGGAAGGGGCCGTTGCTGAAGCCCTTCATGTTGGCCAGGATCAGGTTGGTGCGCACGTCCAGAGACAGCACCAGGCCCTGGCCCTTGCGGTCCTCGGTGAGGAACGCGATCTTTCTCTTGATGGCGTCCTTGGGGTTCTTTATGGTAACTTTTTCGCCCTTGACATAGACCTCGCCGCTGTCCAGTCTGTCAGCGCCGAAGATGGCACGCATGGTCTCGGTGCGGCCGGCGCCCACCAGACCGGCAAAGCCGGTGATCTGGCCGGCGTGGGCCTGGAAGCTGACGTCGTGCAACACGCCGGCCTCGTTGAGGTTCCGGCCCTCCAGCCACACATCGCCCTTCACGCCGAACTCCTTGGGATACAGGTTATCCAGGGTCCGGCCCACCATGGCGGTAATCAGGGAGTCCTCCGTCAGATCACCGATGTCCTTGGTGACGATGTGCTCGCCGTCGCGCATGACGGTCACGCGGTCACAGAGTTCAAAGAGTTCTTCCAGCTTATGAGAGACGAACAGGATGGCCACGCCCTTGGCCTTCAGGCCGCGGACCGTTTCCATCAGCTGAGATATCTCCTCCTTGCCCAGAGAAGACGTCGGCTCGTCCATGATAATAAGTTTTGCGTCCAGGGAGACAGCCTTGGCGATCTCCACCATCTGCTGCAGGCCAGTGCCCAGCTTGCCGCACTCCATTTTCACGTCGATCTCGGGATGACCCAGGGAAGCCAGTGCCTCCTTGGCCTCCTTGTGCATTCTGGGATAGTCCAGAAGCAGGCCCTTTTTCACGGCGCGTCCCATGAAAACATTGTCCGTAACGGGAAGCTGCTTGACAATGTTCAGCTCCTGATACACGCAGGCGATGCCTGCCTCACGGGACTGAACAGGATTTCTGAAGACGACCTTCTTGCCGTCGACAAAAATGTCTCCCTCCTCCGGAGTGTGTACGCCGGTCAGCACCTTGATCAGGGTGGACTTACCGGCGCCATTCTCGCCGATCAGACCGTGGATCTCGCCGGGTCTGATGCCAATGGACATATTTTTCAGTGCAACGACACCAGGAAAACGTTTGGTAATATTTTTCAGTTCAACGACATATTCGCTCATGTAATTACCTCAATTCCATTTCCTGATTTGCGTTTTCCGCCGCTCCAACGGGAAGGCGGAATATCAACGGAGATATGGCGGCAGAACATTCTGCCGCCATATCTCCCTCAGCTTTCGACTGTGTAGCGACTGTGTAACGGCAATGAAGTTTTACGCGATGCGCGTATCAGCCCTTCATAGCCGCCAGACCGTCCAGATACTCCTGGCCGTTCTCAGCGGTGACGACCTTGACGGGAGCATTGATGACCTCGTCCACGGACTCGCCGTTGATGGCCTTCAGAGCGGCCTCAACGACCTGATAGCCCATCTCATAAGGCTGCTGGGCGACGGTGGCCTTGACCAGCTCGCCGGCCAGGATCAGATCCACGGCGGAGGCGTTGCCGTCGAAGCCGACGATGGTGACATCGGTGTAGCCGGCGGACTTGCAGGCGTTCATGGCGCCGATGGCGGTATCGTCATTGTGGCAGAAGACAATGTCGATCTGGTCGGGATAGGCGTTCAGCATATCCTCCATGGTCTTGGTGGCACCGTCGGTGGTGTTCTGGCCGGACAGAGCGGACAGGACCTCAACGCCCTTCTCGGAGCAGGCCTTCTCATAACCCTCGCGGCGCATGTTGGAGGTGTTGTCGCCCTCCTGGCCGTAGATGATGACAGCCTTGGCGTCAGTGCCGACAGTGTCGATGGCCCAGATGCCGCCCTCATAGGCAGCGTCCACGTTGGAGGTGCCGACGAAGCTGGTCTGGCCCTCGATGCCGACGTTGGTGTCGACAGCCAGGACGGGGATGCCCTGGTCGATGGCGGACTGCAGGGCGGCGCCGGCGGCACCGGCGTCATTGGGAGCGCAGACGATGGCGTCGCAGCCAGCGCCAATCTGCTGCTCGATCATGGCGACCTGCTGCTCGATCTCGCTCTCGGCGCCGGGGCCGACAACGGTGACCTTCACGCCCAGGTCAGCGGCAGCGGCGTCGCAGCCGGCCTTCACATAGCCCCAGTACTCGGAGGCCAGGGTCTTCAGGACGACGGCGATTTCCACGTCGCCGGTGCTCTCAGCGGGAGCCTCGGTGGTGGTGCTCTCGGCGGGCTTCGTCTCTTCCTGCTTGCTGCTGCCGCCGCAGGCGACCAGAGACAGAGCCATAACCAGAGCCAGGATCAGTGCAAAAATCTTCTTCATTACTTCTTTTCTCCTTTTCGACTAAGTTTCCGGGGAGCAAAAAATCGATTGCCCGGACGCGTGGGTCCGTGCTTGATTTCACTCTCCGGTGAATGCGACTTAAGATTAGCACAACCCGGGGCAAACAGTCAATAGAATGCACAAAATCTGTGCGCTTTTCATTAATAATTTGTTCATTTTTTGTTTATAATATAAATTTTTTTGCATTTTCACAGTCCGTATCTTTTCAACTTTTTACCCAAATTTAACTCAAATTTTACACTTGTCCGTGTACCATGGATACAGCGTGAACTTTCGACAAGCCGCCCTCATTTTTTCAGCGTAAAAATCTTTCTGTCACATATACAAAAAACCGCAAACACCTTTGGCGAAATCGGAAAAAATCAAAATTCCCCTTGAAAAAGCGTTGATTTTTGGACAAAACGATGATAACTTTTTAATAGCGAAAACGATTGCGTTCACAGGTGTTTTATAGTCATTCCTGTGAACGAACACAGAAAATCAATCGCTTTTGTGCAGGGCCCGTCCCGGCGGGTCCTCGCAGTTATGTCACATTTCATTTTGTTAAGGGGGACTTTTCCAATGTTTGACTCCAAAAACGTATCCCTGGGTATCGCTCCTATCGGCTGGTGCAACGACGATATGCCGGAACTGGGCGGCGAGAATACCTTCCAGCAGATCGTCAGTGAGATGGCGCTGGCAGGCTTCACCGGCTGCGAGATCGGCAACAAGTATCCCACCGATCCCGCGGAACTGAAGAAGGCACTGGATCTGCGGGGCATGCGCATCGCCAGCCGCTGGTATTCTTCCTTCATCCTGACCCGTCCCATGGAGGAGGAGATCGCCGACTTCACCGCCAATCTGGACTTCCTGGCCGCTGTCGGCGCCAACCGCATCAACGTCAGCGAGCAGAGCTACTCCATCCAGGGCCAGATGGACACGCCCGTCCTCACCGGCGGCCACAAGCACGTCATGAACGACGAGGAGTGGGACCGCTTCTGCGCGGGCCTGAACACCCTGGGCAAGATCGCCGTGGAGCGCGGCTTCAAGCTGTGCTACCATCACCACATGGGCACCGTGGTCCAGACCTCCGAGGAGACCGACCGCATGATGGCCAACACCGACCCCCGCTATGTGTTCCTGTGCTATGATACCGGCCACTTTACGTTTGCCGGCGAGGACCCCCTGACCATGCTGAAGAAGTATGTGGACCGCGTGGGCCACGTCCATCTGAAGGACATGCGCCTGCCTGTTGTCGAGGAGGCCCGGAAGAACAACTGGAGCTTCCTGCAGGCCGTCCGCAACGGTGCCTTCACCGTCCCCGGCGACGGCGACGTGGACTTCGATCCCGTATTCAAGGTCCTGGCGGACGCCGGCTATCAGGGTTGGCTGCTGGTGGAAGCCGAGCAGGACCCCGCCAAGGCCAATCCTCTGGAGTACGCCATGAAGGGCCGGGCTTACATCAAAGCCCATACGGGCCTTTGATGTAAGCTTCGAGGGGGAGCAGGCTCCCCCTCGAACACCCCCACCACCAGTGACATCGGTCACTAGTGAACGCCGCCCCCGGCGGCTGAGTCGAGGTATTTTTGTCAGGCACATGTCCTGACAAAAATAGTTGAACATTCTTGATTTGCCTATGGCAAATCAACTGGGGAAAGCGGCGAAGCGCCGCCTGCGGCGGAAGCAGCGAGCCGCTTTCGAGGCAGCGGCACGATTGGCGGCTCTGGCAAGAGCCGGGAATCGTAATGCCGTAACGGTGTTAACCGTGGGTTTCCCCTAGCCCCCTTTCCAATGCAATTCTAAAATAGGAGATGTTTCCGATGACCTATTTTAATAAGAACGCCGAACTGAAGAACGGCTACAATGCCTATATCGACACCGCTGTGGACGATATGGGCACCCAGATGGATGTGGGCCTGCTGCTGATGGAGGACGGCGACGTCTTTACCTTCAACGAGGCCGACAAGGAGATCGCGGTCCTGCTGTTCGCGGGCAAGGTCACCTACGAGTGGGATGGCAAGAAGGTTGAGGCTGACCGCCCCGACTGCTTCCACCACGAGGCCTACTGCCTGCTGGCCGGCAAGGGCACCAAGATCACCCTGACCGCCCACGCCCACAGCGAGCTGTACATCCAGAAGACCCTGAACGACAAGCCCTATGAGGCCGTCATGTACACCCCCGAGACCGTGCAGACCGAATACAAGGGCTCCAATGGTGAACTGATGGGCTGCATGGAGCGAGAGATCAAGACCTTTTTCGATCTGGACAACGCCCCCTTCTCCAACATGGTCCTGGGCGAGGTCCTGAACCATCCCGGCAAGTGGTCCTCCTATCCCCCTCATCATCATCCCCAGCCCGAGGTCTATTTCTACCGCTTTGACTATCCCGACGGCTTCGGCGCGGGCTTTGCCAACGGTGAGATTTTCAAGACCGGCCATAACGGCCTGGCTGTCATCAACCACGGCTTCCACTCCCAGACCGCCGCGCCCGGCTACGCCATGTGCTACGCCTGGGGCATCCGGCATCTCGACGGCGATCCCTGGGATAAGACCCGCATCGACGATCCTGAGCACGCCTGGCTGTGGAAGGCCGACGCCAATGACCACATCTATCCCAATCATTGACAGGAGGTAAGATTCCCATGAAAACCGTACGTTTGACCATGGCCCAGGCCCTGGTCCGGTTCCTGGAGAACCAGTACATCGAAGTGGACGGCGTGCAGAATCGTTTCGTCCGCGGCGTGTTCATCATCCCCGGCCACGGCAACGTGGTGGGCTTTGGCCAGGCGCTGACCCAGGAGGCCAAGCACCTGGAGGTCTGGCACGGCCAGAACGAGCAGGGCATGGCCCAGGCCGCCGTGGCCTTCGCCAAGCAGATGAAGCGCAAGCAGATCTGTGTCGCCACCTCTTCTGTGGGCCCCGGCGCCGCCAATATGGTGACTGCCTGCGGCACCGCCACCGCCAACAACATCCCCCTGCTGGTGCTGCCCGGCGACGTGTATGCCTGCCGCCAGCCCGATCCCGTGCTGCAGCAGGTGGAGCAGACCAACAATCTGTCCATCTCCACCAACGACGCTTTCAAGGCCGTCTGCCGCTATTGGGACCGCATCGTCCGTCCCGAGCAGCTGATGAGCGCCATGATCTCCGCCTTCCGGGTGCTGACCGACCCCGCCAACACCGGCGCCGTCTGCATCGCCATGCCCCAGGACGTGGAGGGCGAGGCCTATGACTATCCCGAGACCTTCTTCAAAAAGCGCGTCTGGCGCCTGGAGCGCCGCCCCGCCACCGAGGCCGCTCTGAACGACGCCGCCGAGGCCATCAAGAAGGCTAAGCGTCCCATGCTGATCTGCGGCGGCGGCGTCCGTTACTCCGAGGCGCACGAGGAGTTCCGCGCCTTTGCCGAGGCCACCGGTATCCCCTTCGCTGAGACCCAGGCAGGCAAGAGCGCCATTGAGTGGACCCATCCCCTGAACCTGGGCGGCGTGGGCGTCACCGGCTGCTCCGCGGCCAACGACATCGCCAGGAAGGCGGACCTGGTCATCGGTGTCGGCACCCGCTACACCGACTTCACCACCTCCTCCAAGTGGCTGTTCAAGGACACCTGCAAGTTCGTCAACATCAATGTCTCCGAGTTCCAGGCCCTGAAGATGGAAGCCATCCCCGTGGTGGCCGACGCCAAGGACACCCTGCCCCGCCTTCTTGCCAAGCTGGACGGCTACAAGGCCCCCTACACCACCGAGGTGACTGCCGCCCGCGAGAAGTGGCAGAAGGAGCTGGACCGTCTGGACAGCATCGTCTTCGAGGACAAGAAGTCCTGGAAGCCCATCATCAACGACGCCAACGCCGATTCCGCCAAGCGGTTCGCCAAGGACCTGAACGCAGGCCTGTGCCAGACCACCGTTCTGGGTGCCATCAACCACATGATGAGCGAGGGCGACGTGGCCATTGGCGCCGCCGGCTCTCTGCCCGGCGATATGCAGCGCATGTGGCGTCCCACCGGCATCGACTGCTACAACATGGAGTACGGCTACTCCACCATGGGCTACGAGGTAGCCGGCGCTCTGGGCGTGAAGCTGGCTATCGGCGACAAGCGCGAGGTCTATGCCATGTGCGGCGACGGCAGCTTCAATATGCTGCACGGCGAACTGGTGACCGCTGTCATGGAGCACAAGAAGATCAACATCTGCCTGTTCGACAATGCCTCCTTCGGCTGCATCAACAACCTGCAGGT
>CAMBAJ010000071.1 GCA_945864305.1 uncultured Clostridia bacterium
CTTCGTCGTGGGTCAGGCCGCACTCGGTCATGGTGCGGTAGATGACGTCCGTGGCGCCCTCCACCAGACGGCCCTGGTCGGTGTCCTCGATGCGGAGGATGAACGTGCCGCCCGCGTGCCGGGCGATGAGCCAGGTGTACAGCGCGGTGCGCAGGTTGCCCACATGCATGTAGCCGGTGGGGGAGGGGGCGAACCGGGTGCGGACCTTCCCCTTTGGAATGCGGGCTTCCATCTCTTCAAAGAATTTCATATCAAGTGCCATGAAAGTACCTCCATGCCAGAATTTTACGCAATACAACAAATTACATTATCTCTATTTGAAGAAAAATTGTCAAGGTGTTTTTCAGGGCAGACAAACAGAAATGATCCATGAGAAAAAGAGAAACGGATCATGGCGGTTGCTTTTGGTATCCTGCACAAAAAAACGGACATTTCCGATCAGAGGGACTTCGTGGAAAGTGATTGCACTTTTCTATCTTCCATGCTACAATATAAAAGTTAAATTGCCGCCTTGCGCCATGGCGTCCGGCGGTGTTGAATATTGAGGTGCGAATCATGGAAAACGTAGTACAGAAAAAGAGAATCCTCAGCGGCATCCAGCCCTCCGGCGATCTGACCCTGGGCTCATATCTGGGCGCGATCAAAAACTGGGCGGCTCTGGCCGATGAATATGACTGCTATTACATGCTGGCGGATATGCACACCATCACGGTGCGGCAGGTGCCGGCGGACCTGCGCCGCCATACCCTGACCCAGGTGGCGGCCTATATCGCCAGCGGTCTGGACCCGGAGAAGAACGTCCTGTTTGTCCAGTCCCATGTCCCCGCCCATGCGCAGCTGGGCTGGGTGCTGGACTGCTATACCATGTTCGGCGAGCTGAGCCGCATGACCCAGTTCAAAGACAAGTCCGCCAAGAATGCGGACAACATCAACGCGGGTCTGTTCACCTATCCCGCCCTGATGGCTGCTGACATCCTGCTCTATCAGGCGGACCTGGTGCCCGTTGGCGGCGACCAGAAGCAGCATGTGGAGATTTGCCGGGACATTGCAAACCGCTTTAACGGCATCTACGGCGAGACCTTCAAGATTCCCGAGCCCTACATCCCCAAGGTGGGCGCCCGGGTCATGAGCCTGACCTCCCCGGAAAACAAGATGTCCAAGTCCGACAAGGACCCCAACGGCTGCATCTACATGCTGGAAAAGCCCGAGGACATCATGCGCAAGTTTAAGAAGGCTGTCACCGACTCCGACGCCTGCGTCCGATACGACCCCGCCAACAAGCCCGGCGTGTCCAACCTGATGCAGATTTACTCCGTTGCCACCGGCAGCAGCTTCGAGGCCATCGAGGCGGAATTCGCCGGCCGGGGCTACGGCGACTTCAAGAAGGCCGTGGGTGAATCCGTGGTGGAGCTGCTGCGCCCCATCCGGGAGGAGACGGAGCGCCTGCTGGCGGACAAGGCCTATCTGGAGAGCGTCTACCGCGCCGGCGCGGAGAAGGCCTCCTATGTCGCCAACCGCACTGTCAGCAAAGTCTACAAAAAAATTGGCTTCCTGGCGCGCTGACGGAGGGCTGACATGGCATTTGAAAATCAGCTGATCGCCTATGTGCTCATGGCGCTGCTGACGGCTCTGGTCATCAGCTTTCTGGCGACGCCGGTGGTCAAGACCTTCGCCTACAAGGTGGGCGCCATCGACGTGCCCAAGGACGCCCGCCGGATGCACAAGGTACCCATCCCCCGGCTGGGCGGCTTGGCGATCTTCATCGGCTTCATGGTCAGCATTCTGCTGTTCGTCAAAATCACCCCGGAGATGAAGAGCATCCTCCTGGGCGCCGCCATCATCGTGGTGCTGGGCGTGGTGGACGACATCATGGCCCTTCCCGCCATGCTGAAATTCGTGGTACAGATCATCGCGGCTGCCATCCCCGCCACCCATGGCGTGGTCATCCAGGCGTTCTCCAACCCCAATATCTTTTCCAAAAACCTCTACTGGGTCCTGGGATGGCTCTCCATCCCCGTCACGATTCTGTGGATCGTGGCCATCACCAACGCCGTGAACCTGATCGACGGCCTGGACGGCCTGGCAAACGGCGTCTCCGCCATCTCCGCCACCACGATGCTGGTCATCGCGCTGCTGGCCTCCGAGGGGCAGGTGGCCATCGTCCTGGCGGCTCTGGTGGGCGCCTGCGTGGGCTTCATGCCCTATAATATGAACCCCGCCAAGATGTTTATGGGAGATACCGGCGCCACCTTTCTGGGCTATATCCTGGCCACCATGTCCATCCAGGGACTGTTCAAGTATTACGCCGTCATCTCCTTCGTGGTGCCCTTCCTGATCCTGGGCCTGCCAATCTTTGACACGGCCTTCGCCTTCATCCGCCGCATTGCCCACGGGCAGAGCCCCATGCACGCGGACCGGAGCCACATCCACCACCGGCTTATTGACATGGGCCTGAACCAGAAGCAGGCGGTGGCAACGCTGTACGTGATCTCCGCCATCCTGGGTCTCTCTGCCGTAGTGCTGACCACCGGCGGTGAGCAGAAGGCTATGCTGCTGTTTGCCGCCCTCTGCATCGTGGCAGTGGTGGCGGCCCGGGTGGTGTTCCCCAAGGAACTCCGGGAGGAAGTCCACGAGGAGCTGGAGGAGCTGAAAGAGCATGTCCAGCACGAGGAAGAGCAGAAAGACACGGACGAGAAGAAAGACGAGGAACCGTAAATGGACAAGCTGCGTATCATGAGCGTGTTCGGCACCCGACCGGAGGCCATCAAAATGTGCCCGCTGGTGAAGGAGCTGGCCGCGCGCCCTGAAATCGAGAGCCTTTGCTGCGTCACCGCCCAGCACCGGCAGATGCTGGACAGCGTGCTGGAGGTATTTGACTTGAAGCCCGACTGGGACCTGGATATCATGACGCCCCGCCAGACCCTGTCCACCATCACCAGCAAATGCCTGCTGGGTATGGATGAGGCCATCGACGCCTTGAAGCCGGACATGATTCTGGTCCACGGAGACACTTCCACCACCTTTGCCGGGGCCCTGTCCGCCTTCTACCACCAGGTCCCCGTGGGCCATGTGGAGGCGGGCCTGCGGACCTACGACAAATACTCCCCCTTCCCGGAGGAGATGAACCGCAAGCTGGTGTCCGCCATCGCGGACCTGTATTTCTGCCCCACGGTAAACAATAAGAATAACCTCCTGAAAGAGGGCATTGGCAAGGGCCTGTTCATCACCGGCAACACGGTGATTGACGCCCTGAAAACCACCGTCCGGGAGGACTACCGCTTCACCACCGAGGAGCTGAACCGCCTGCCCTACGGAGAGAAGAAAATCATCCTGGTGACCTGCCACCGGCGGGAGAACTACGGCGAGCCCATGAAGAACATCATGCTGGCCCTGCGGCAGATCGCGGAGCAGCACGAGGACGTGGAGCTGGTGTATCCCGTCCACCTGAGCCCGGTGGTCCGGGAGGCGGTGGACACCTATCTCCGGGGTACGCCCCGGGTCCACCTGATTGACCCGCTGCCCGCCGATGAGATGCACAACCTGATGGCCCGGTGCTACATGGTGATGACGGACTCCGGCGGCCTCCAGGAGGAGGCACCCGCCCTAGGCAAGCCCGTCCTGGTGTTGCGCCGGGAGACGGAGCGGCCCGAGGCCGTGGAGGCGGGGACCGTCAAGCTGGCCGGCGTGGTGCAGGACGACATCGTCACCATGGCGGAGCGGCTGATTTGCGACAAAGACGCCTACGCCCAAATGGCACACGCGGTCAATCCCTACGGTGACGGAAATGCCTGCCGCCGCATCGCGGACGCGATCTTGTGGCACTTCGGCCGGGGAAAAAAGCCCGCCGACTATCTGATGTGAGCGAGACCAGACAGAGGAGGCCGGTATGGACAAACGGAAACTGAACCGGATCACATGGGCCTTTGTGGCCGTGACCGTGCTGACCGTTGCCCTGATGCTGACGGGCAGCCTGCGCCGGACTTCACGCATCACCCTGCCGTCCAGCACGACGGCGTCAGATACACAGCCGGAGGACAGTACTGGCAGCGGCGACATGCCCACGGTAGTGACTGTGACACCGGAGACGGTCCAGACTGCCATTGAGACCCTGGACCGGCCGGAGGCCTACCGCCGCACTGTAACGGTGGAGCAGTTCTGGGGCAGCGGCAGCGGGACCTATGCGGTAACGGTAACTGTTCGGGGAGGATGGACCAGAACCGACCGCACGCTGCCGGACGGACGCGTCCGCCATGCCGCGACCAACGGAGAGACCACCTACATCTGGTATAACAGCCAGAATCCGGTGTACACGACCTCTGCCGGAGGGGTGTCGGCGGACAATGAGCAGACAATCCCTACATATGAGGATGTTCTCAATCTGCCTGTGGAGGAGATTGTGGAGGCCGACTACCGGACCATCTCCGAAGTGAACTGCATCTACGTGGAGACTGGGGAAACAGCGGAGGGTTACGCCTTGCGGTACTGGGTCAGTGTGGATACAGGCCTGCTGGTGGCGGCGGAAAAACTGCTGGACGGGGAGACAGTTTACCGGATGGCTGCCCTGACGGTGGATCAGATGGCGCCGGACGCTGCCAGCTTTACCCTGCCGGACGGCACGGTCTTACAAGACAAATAAAAAAAACGGAGCCTGAATGCTACCCCTGCATGAGGACAACATGAAAAACCGTTTAGAGCTATTAGGGAACAGGGTATAAACAGCAAATAACACGTACCAAGAATGGCGGCAACCCGCTCGAGTGGTTGCCGTCATCCCAATGGAAAAGTGAATAAGAGTAATGTCGGGAAATGGTTCCTATGTAATGGCCGTGGCCTCTTCCTGAGTGCGAGGCCAACGGAAACGCCCCGCTGAAAGTCTTCTGTATACGAGCAGATATCCGTCCCTTTCAAAAATGCGCCCCCACGCAATGATGATGCGGCTGAATCCTCTTGCGCCATTCAGCAGTCCCTTCAATTGGCGCGGCAACTCTGCCGACGCTGTGCTGGATGGCTCTGGTTCTATCTGCCCGAAACGTCAGCTCTGACGGTTACTGTAAAAAAGCAGCCCGGACACGGATGTCCGGGCTGCTTGCGTCTGTGTATAACATCAGGGATGGCATTCGCAGGTTCAGAGTGCCGCGTTTGGAAAATCAATTGTACTCGTAGTTATAATGGATCGTGGCCGTCTCTGGAGCACTGATATTGGCAGCGCGGGCAGCCCATTCCTCTTCCGTTCCGCCGTAATAGATCGTGGTCAGCTTGTAGCACCGGAACAACACGCTGCTGCCAATCGTAGCCGCCGACTCGGGAATGTAGATGGTGGTCAAATCCCAGCAGTAGTTATACAGATGGACAGGCTGGACTTAAGGATGAGATTCCGAAAAAAGAACCCGCTATTCAAAACCTGCGGGATCAGGTATCTGGCGCCGACAGCTTCATCTCCAAAGCCAGACGGTATACAGACATTACGGAACTGACGCCGGAACTGCTGCGGCTGTTCATCCGGAAGACTGTGGCCCACGAAAAGAGCGTGAAGTGGTCTAAACACGTGCTGCAGACCGCGGAGATCCACTACACCGATATCGGTTATGTAGGCAACGTCGATGGCACCCAGATCCAGCAGGAAACCACAGCAGATACCCTGGAAACAGAAAGACCCCGGAGGGGATCGTAAACATGATAACCCTCCGGGGTTCCGGACATCATTCAATATACCCCTGCCAGGGGGGAGCAAACATCAGGCTCCGTTTTTTTATAAGATGAGAAGCAGTCCCAGGGCCACCAGCAGTTCCTCGTCGGCGTCCTCCCGGGCTAAAAAGAACAGCAGCACCAGAAGCAGCAGGTCTCCGGTGTCCACATGCTCCAGATGAAGCTGGTCAAGGATGTGGCGCAGAAGGCCGGTGAGACTGTCCACCACGCCGCCGGGACCGCCGGAAGCAGGCGGAGGACCGGGAGGACGGGGACTGCCCGTACCGGCCCTTCTTTCCGCCTGCGGAGGCGGCGGAGGGGGAGACTGGGGACGATTTGCCTGCGGCACCGTCTGCGCCGGACCGGAGGCAGCCGATGGGGACGCCTCCTCCTGGGGGACCCGGGTGTAAGAGCCGTTATCGTTGCGGATATACCGGTTATACATCCATCAACCCTCCCATCCTGCCAGAAATTTTTTGCCCAGATGGAAGAGCCTTGCCAGTTGGAGAGCACGCTCGACCTTTTCCTGCCGCTCAGGCTTCAGATAGGGGCGCAGGGCGTAGAGCAGCTGGCGGGCGTTAGAGTCCTGTTGTCCGCTCAGCTCCTGGATGAGGGGCAGCAGCTTCATCAGCAGCTTGGGGTCTATATTGCCGGCAAGACCGGAGAGGGAGGAGAGCAGGTCGCCTCCCGCTGGCGGCGCTTGGGGTCCCGGAGCGGGTCGAGGAGCGGCAGGCACCGGAGACGCCTGCGGAGGTGGCTGCTGCGGCTGTTGGGGCGGCGCGGGCGGCGGGGAGGGCTGCGTCTGTCCGCCTCCGCCGGAGAGAGACTGCGCCATTTGCATGATCTGCGCCATCGCGTCCGGATTTGACAGCAGACTATTCAGTTTTTCTTCGAACTCGGCCATGTCCGCCGCCCGCCTTTCTCAGATTATTTCTGTATTGCCCGGTTGATCCGCTCCACCAGTGCCGCCCCGTCGGGGCTCTTCATGATTTGGTTCACCATCTTTACCATCTCTGCGGTGTTGCCTTGGGCCGCGGACTGGACCGCCCGCTGCAGTCCGGCACCCCGGTCCCCCTGGGTCAGCATCTGCATGAGCATCTGCCCGTCCCGGGACTGCATCAGGGATTGAAGCATGGCTGGGTTGTTTTTCAGCTGTTCTGCCAGCCTGGCTGTTTTTTCGTCCATAGTGCCTCCTTATATCTGGAAAGAGCTTTGGGTTCCAAATCAATATATGAGTGAGCACATAAAAATGTGCCTGCGTGGACACGCAGGCACCGGTTCTTATTTCTTTTTTGCGGCTTTGGCGGTGTCGCAGTCCTTCGCCAGCAGGCAGCCCTCACACTTGGGACTGCGGGCCGTGCAGGTATCCCGGCCGAAGAGGACCATCCGGTGGCAGAAGTTGTTGGACTCCTTGGGGGGAATCGACTTCCGCAGTTGCTTTTCCACCTGGAGGGGGTCCTTGGACCCGTCGGTAATGCCCAGGCGTCCCGTGATGCGGATGCAGTGGGTGTCGCAGACGTAGCCCTCTTGGCCGAAGATGTCGCCCAGGATCAGATTGGCGGTCTTGCGGCCCACGCCGGGAAGAGCCGTCAGCTCCTCCATGGTGCCGGGGACCTTGCCGCCGTGCTTTTCCATCAGCTGCTGGGCGCAGGCCACGATGTCCCGGGCCTTGCCGTTGTAAAAACCGCAGGAGTGGATGTACTCGCCCACCTCCTTCGGGTCCGCCTCCGCGAAGCTCTCCAGGGTGGGGAACCGCTGGTACAGCGCGGGCGTCACCTTGTTCACCCGCTCGTCGGTGCACTGGGCGGACAGCCGCACGGCGAACAGCAGCTCGTAGTCCTTTTCATATTGCAGGGAGCAAAGGGCATCAGGGTAGATGCTCTTCAATGTCTCAATGATCCGCTTGACAGCGGCCTTGGATTTCATACGCCTCACCTCTTGCCGACAGGATACCATAAACTTCGGCAAAAGGCCAGAGAAAAAACCATGGTAATTGCGGGACTGATATGGTAAAATACAGAGTCAGACATGGAATTTTGACACGGAAGGAGGGAGGACCATGGGCCGTCCCCTGGCGGATGAGATACGTCCCAAAACACTGGAGGAAGTGGTGGGACAGCGCCACCTGCTGGCTCCCGGCGCTGTACTCCGACGGCTGATTGAGAGCGGGACCGACGCCAATATGGTGTTCTACGGTCCCTCCGGCACCGGCAAGACCACCATTGCCAATATCATCGCGGAAAAGACCAACAAGACCCTGTACCGTCTGAACGCCACCACGGCGTCCTTGCAGGATGTAAAGGACATCATGGCCGACGTTGGGACTTTGCTGGCCCCTGGCGGGGTGCTGCTGTATCTGGATGAGATTCAGTATTTCAATAAAAAGCAGCAGCAGAGCCTGTTGGAATTCATGGAGAACGGCAAGCTGACGCTGATCGCCTCCACCACGGAGAATCCCTATTTTTACGTGTACAGCGCCCTGTTGTCCCGCAGCACGGTGTTTGAATTCAAGGCGGTGACAGCGAAAGAGGCGGAGCCGGCGGTCCTGCGGGCATTGCGCATTGAAAAAGAGCGGAGCCAGCTCCCCCTGGACTGGGAGGAGGACGTGCCGCTCCAGATCGCCACGGCCTGCGGCGGCGACGTCCGCAAGGCCATCAACGCCGTGGAGCTGCTGTGTCAGGCGGCGGTGCCGAAAAAGGGCAAGCTGTATCTGACGAAGGAGGACGCCTCCCAGGTCTCCCAGCGCAGCGCCATGCGCTACGACCGGGACGGCGACGCCCACTACGATATCCTCTCCGCCCTGCAAAAATCCATCCGGGGCAGCGACCCGGACGCGGCGGTCCACTATCTGGGCCGCCTGCTGGAGGCGGGCGACCTGCTGTCCCCCTGCCGGCGGCTGCTGGTCATCGCGGCGGAGGACGTGGGCCTGGCGTATCCCATGGCTATCGCCATCACGAAGGCCTGTGTGGACGCCGCCTTGCAGGTGGGCCTACCGGAGGCTCGGCTCCCCCTGGCCGAGGCGGCTATTCTGCTGGCCACCGCGCCCAAGTCCAACACCGCCCATAACGCTATCATTGCCGCCATGGATGACCTGAAAAAGGGAAAGACCGGCGACATTCCCCGGCATCTGCAAAATGTCCACGCCGACACCACAGGCTTTGACAACCAGCAGCATTACCTCTATCCCCACGTATTCCCCCACCGGTGGGTGGAGCAGCAGTATCTCCCCGACGAGCTGAAGGACGCCCGCTATTACGAGTGGGGCGACAACAAGACAGAGCAGGCAGCCAAGGCCTACTGGGAGAAGATCAAGGGGAGGGAGCTGTAAAATCCGTCTCCAGCGGCACTTTTTCGTAGTTGGGGGGAGAGTAGACCCAGTGCTCCAGCCTGCCGTCCGTGACCTGATACCGCGGCGGCTCCGGCTCCGCCAGCGGCGGCAGCTTCTCAATGACCTGGAGCTTGATCTTCATGCGCTCCGGCCGGATGCTCTTGATAAAGACGGAGACGCCGTCACCGGGAGAGAGGCCCTCCCGCGTGTCGGCAAGACCGGACAGATTGGGCGTCAGCTCGATGAAACTGCCGTACTCCTTCACGCTGCGGACCGTACCCCGTACCGTCTCGCCGGGGCAGAAGCGGCTGGCGTTCTCCATCCAGGTGCCCAGGAGCTCCCGGTGGGTCATGGTGATCCGGCGCGTCTGCCGGTCTATGGACCAGACCGCCGCCAGAATTTTCTGCCCTGTCCGGAAGCGGTCTTTGGGGTGAGAGATGCGGGCCACGGAGATGTGTTCGATGGGCAGCATGGCGATGATGCCGCATCCGATGTCTAAAAAAGCGCCGAAGGACTCCAGCCGGGTCACGCGGCAGGTGAGAACGGTCCCCGGCTCCAGGTGCTCCAGGAAGTACGCCATGGCGGTCTCCTGGGCCGCCCGGCGGGACAACCGGGCCACCGGTGCGCCCTTGGCGTCGGCGGAAATGGATTCTACTGTAAAGCATGTTGACTTTCCAACCCTTGATAAAACGGCAATATCCCGGCTGGAACCGCTGATCCAGGGGGCGATGACCTCCTGGCGGGGCATCTGCCCCTCCACGCTGCCCAGGCGGATGTGGAGAGTGTGGTTCGTATCACAGCGCTGCACGGGGGCCTCCAGAATGGAGCGGTTCTCCATGGCCTCCCGGAGGTCGGAAAGGGAGAAGGTACTGGAAGGGCGCAGCCCCTCGGGCGGGAAGAGATTGTTTTCCGGCATCATTGATCGCATCCTATCTGCCGCTGGAAGCGGCTTGACATGATAATTTTGTATCCGGTCGAGCATTAAGAGATGCCGACCCTGCCAAACATCTGTTTGCAGACGCGGTCCTGCCGCGTGGATACCTGGTTATAGAATACTATATGCAAGGAAAAGACCGGATTGACAGGAGGACGCTATGGACCTGCATCTGCATGACAAGGTGGAACTGAAAAAAGCCCATCCCTGCGGCAGCACCCAATGGGAGATTTTGCGGGTGGGCATGGATATCAAGCTGAAATGTCTGGGCTGCGGACATGAGCTGATGCTGCCCCGCAGCAAGGCGGAGAAGAGTATCCGGAAGATTCTGACGAAGGAGGAGTCAAAGTGAGCAAAAAAACCACGCGGGTTATCGCCCTGGTGTTGGTGGTGGTCATGATCGTGGCCCTGGTGGCCTCCATGATCGTGCCTTACATTTAACAAATACACAAGATACGTAAAGTGAGGGCGGGCAGTTGAGAGACTGTCCGCTTTTTTCGGCCAAAACCGCGTCTCTGTTTTCAAGGGTCCTCTGTTTTTGCGACCTCTTTTACGGAAGGCCTGCCCTATAATGGAGACCATGACCGAAGGGGAGGTGGGATGTCATGACGGTGGTATACGTGGACAGTGTGTTCGTTCTGAACACAGCCATGGACTATCTGGTGATTCTGTGCACCGGCCGTCTGGCGGGGATCTCCCTTCACCGGGGCAGATATCTGCTGGCGGCTCTGGCGGGCGGAGCTTACGCCGTGGCGGTCTTTCTGCCGGGCTGGGCATTTCTGGCCGAGACACCGGCGAAGATCGCGGCAGGCGTCCTGCTCTCGGTGCTGGCTTTCGGCGGGGAGGAAAAGCTCCTGCGGCTGACGCTGCTGCTGTTTGCGGTTTCCTGCGGTCTGGCGGGCTGTGTACTGGCGCTGGGACTGCTGGCGGGCAGCGAGATCCCGGCAATCAACGGTATTTTTTACACGAATATCGACGCCAGGGTCCTGCTGATCGCCGCTGCCGCCGCCTATCTGGTGCTGAACGTGGTGTTCCGGGCGGCGGCGAAGCACGGCATCGGCGGGGAACTGCTGCCGGTGCGCGTCTGCATCGGCGGGCGCGTCGCGGAGCTGACGGCCCTGTGGGACAGCGGCAACGGCCTCCGGGACCCCTCCGGCGGGCGGCCGGTGCTGGTGGCGGCGCCGGGGAGTCTGGACAGCATTCTGCCGGAGCGGGTCCAAAAGCTCCTGACGCCGGACCTGCTGCGGTTTCCGGCGGACCTGCTGGAGCCGGTGCGTCAGGCGGCGCCCGGCCTGCGGCCGAGGCTGCTGCCGTACCATGCGGTAGGGATGCCCGGGGGGCTGCTGCTGACGGTGCGCACGGACTGGACGGAGATCGCCGGGACCCGGTATCCGGGCCTGCCGGCGGCCCTGTCTCCCACGGAACTGGGAAACGGATATAAAGCCCTCTGGGGCGGTGAAGTCAGGAAGGGAGAGCGCCATGAACCGATTGCAAATCCGATGGAAACAGCTGCTGGTAAGACTTGGGCTTCTGCCGGACCAGGCCATCCACTATATCGGAGGAAGCGATACGCTGCCGCCGCCCCTGAGCAAGGAGCGGGAGGC
>CAMBAJ010000072.1 GCA_945864305.1 uncultured Clostridia bacterium
AAGGAGATTTTACGGCTATCCTGTCTCTTGACAATCGGAAACGGGTATACTATACTGACAAAGTATATTGGAAACTGCGAGGATGGGAAGCAGTACCCGGCAGGCGGATGCCAAGAGAGGGAGCGGATGGTGAGAGCTCCCGTGAAGCGGCCGGAGAAGTCGTCCCGGAGCATTGGGCTGAAAGAGGAGTAAGCCGCAACGGTGGTCCCTCCGTTACCGGGGAAGGGCGTGAAAGCGCCCATGAGCGCGGGATTTTCCCGAATCCAGGTGGTACCACGGACAGTTGTTCGCCCTGAGCCGAAAGGCTCGGGGCGTTTTCTTTCGCCTGACGCTGCATTTTTCAACGTTTCTTACCGGAAAACGATAGATGATATCCAATAAGAACACAAGTTCAGAGAATAGGAGAGAACACACATGAACAAAGAACTCCCCAAGGTGTATGAGCCGCAGCAGGTGGAATCCCGCATCTATCAGATGTGGGAGGACAATGACTGCTTCAACGGCGATCCCGACCCCAAGAAGAAGCCCTTCTCCATCGTCATGCCGCCTCCCAACGTCACGGGCCAGCTGCACATGGGCCATGCCCTGGACTGCACCCTCCAGGACATCCTGACCCGCTTCAAGCGGATGCAGGGCTATTCCACCCTGTGGCTGCCCGGCACCGACCACGCCGGCATCGCCACCCAGATCAAGGTGGAGGAGGAGCTCCGCGTCAAGGAGGGCAAGACCCGCTACGACCTGGGCCGCGAGAAGTTCCTGGAGCGCGTCTGGGAGTGGAAGAACCTCTACGGAAACCGCATCGTGGCGCAGCAGAAGAAGATGGGCGTCTCCTGCGACTGGAGCCGCTCCCGCTTCACCATGGACGACCGCTGCGCCAAGGCCGTCCGGGAGACCTTCTGCGAGCTGTACGACAAGGGCCTGATCTACAAAGGCAGCCGCATCATCAACTGGTGCCCCCACTGCGTCACCGCCCTGAGTGACGCCGAGGTGGAATATGTGGACAAGCCCGGCCACCTGTGGTATATCCGCTATCCCCTGACCGACGGCTCCGGCGACCTGGTCATCGCCACCACCCGCCCTGAGACCATGATGGGCGATACCGGCGTGGCCGTGAACCCTGAGGACGAGCGCTTCAAGCACCTGATCGGCAAGACCTGCATCCTGCCCATCATGAATCGGGAAATCCCCATCGTGGGCGACGAGTACTGCGAGATCGGCTTCGGCACCGGCGCGGTGAAGATGACCCCCGCCCACGACCCCAACGACTTCGAGGTGGGCCTGCGCCACAACCTGGAGGTCATCCGCTGCATCGGCGACGACGGAAAGATCAACGAGAACGGCGGCCCCTACGAGGGCATGGACCGCTACGAGTGCCGCAAGGCCATCGTGAAGGACCTGGAGGAGCAGGGGTATCTTGTCAAGACCGAGCCTTACAGCCACAACGTGGGCACCTGCTACCGCTGCCACAACGACGTGGAGCCCCTGATTTCCGCCCAGTGGTTCGTGAAGATGGAGCCCCTGGCCAAGGAGGCCCTGCGGGTCGTGAAGAACGGCGAGGTGAAGTTCGTCCCCGAGCGCTTCTCCAAGACTTATATCAACTGGATGGAAAACGTCCACGACTGGTGCATCTCCCGTCAGCTGTGGTGGGGCCACCAGATTCCCGCCTGGTACTGCGACGAGTGCGGCCATATCAATGTCTCCCGGGAGGACCCCACCAAGTGCGAAAAGTGCGGCTGCACCCACCTGACCCGGGACCCCGACGTGCTGGACACCTGGTTCTCCTCCGCCCTGTGGCCTTTCTCCACCATGGGCTGGCCGGATCAGACCGAGGACCTGGACTTCTACTATCCCACGTCCGTCATGGTCACCGGCTACGACATCATCTTCTTCTGGGTGGCCCGGATGATCTTCTCCGGCTGCGAGCAGATGAAGAAAATCCCCTTCCACACCGTCCTCATCCACGGCCTGGTCCGGGACGACAAGGGCCGCAAGATGTCCAAGTCTCTGGGCAACGGCATCGACCCCCTGGAGATGGCGGAGAAGTACGGCGCCGACGCTCTGCGCTTCAACCTGATCACCGGCAACAGCCCCGGAAACGACACCCGCTTCTATACCGAGAAGTGCGAGGCCATGCGGAACTTTGCCAACAAGATTTGGAACGCCAGCCGCTTCGTCATGATGAACCTGACCATCGACAAGTGTGAGTTGCCCGAAGGCTCCCAGCTGGCTCCCGAGGACAAGTGGGTCCTCTCCAAGCTGAACACCCTGGTGAAGGAAGTCACCGAGAATCTGGACAGCTATGAGATTGGCGTGGCTTCCGCCAAGGTCTATGACTTCATCTGGGACACCTACTGCGACTGGTATATCGAGCTGACCAAGACCCGCCTGAACGGCGAGGATGAGGCGGCCAAGCTGGTGGCCCAGAACGTGCTGTGCTACGTGCTGACTCAGCTTTTGAAGCTGCTGCATCCCTTCATGCCCTTCATCACCGAGGAGATTTTCCAGGCTCTGCCCCACGAGGGCAAGTTCATCATGACCTCCCAGTGGCCGGAGTACCAGGACGCCCTGAGCTTCCCCGCCGAGGAGTCCGCCATGGAGGCCGTCATGGACACCATCAAGGCCATCCGTGCCCGCCGCGCCGAGATGAATGTGCCGCCCTCCAAGAAGGCGGAGGTGCTGCTGGTCACCGCCACGCCGGAAATTTACCAGCAGGGCCTGCACTTCATCCAGCGTCTGGCCTACGCCAGCCAGGTGACCTTCGCCGACGCCGCCCCCGCCGATGTGGCGAAGATGGTGTCCGTTGTCACCCACAACGCCACGGCCTATATGCCCATGGCGGAGCTGGTGGATATCGCCGCCGAGCTGGACCGCATCAACAAGGAGATCGAGAAGGCCAAGAACGGCCTGCGCATCGTGGAGCAGAAGCTCTCCAACGAGAAGTTCGTCTCCAAGGCCCCTGAGGCGGTGGTCAACGCCGAGAAGGAGAAGGCCGCCAAGTATACCGAGCTCATCGCCAAGCTGGAGGAATCCGCCAGGGCGATGCAGGCGTAATACCCCATATAGATGAAAACAGGGTCTCCGCATACGCGGAGGCCCTGTGGTATATAGGAGGGAATCCCGTGGAAATCAGGAAACTGACAGAGACTGAAAAGCCAGCCGCCATAGACCTGGCATGGCGGGTATTTCAGGCATATGAAGCGCCGGTATACAGCCCGGAAGGCGTCCGAAACTTCCGGGCATATATCACGGACCCGGCAGCGGTGTCCGCTTTGACGGTCTACGGCGCTTTTGAGGGAGAGACGGTCATCGGTGCATTGGCTGTCCGGGAGGGCGGCACCCACATCTCCCTGTTTTTCGTGGACCCGGCTTGGCATCAAAAAGGGGTGGGGAAGGCGCTGTTTTTCCATTTCCTGGCGGACAGCGGCGCCGGAAAGGTAACGGTCAATTCCTCCCCTTACGCGGTGGAGGTCTATCGTCGTCTGGGCTTTCATCCGACGGCAGCGGAACAGCTCACCGACGGCATCCGCTATACGCCCATGGAGTATGTGGGGTAAAATCACATAAAAAATCCCTCTGACGTATTGTCAGAGGGATTTTGACATCTTTTCAGCTTTTTTTGGCAGGCTGTGGCCGCGGCCGCATATGGATAAAAATAGATTATTCCGGGAAAAATCATCCATAGTCAGCGGATGAAATTGGTCCGGGCGCCGCTTTCCGCCGTGGGCGCCGCAATGCCGGCGGCTTTGCCGACATCAATGCACTTTAAAATCCAAGCCAGATTGCCAGCCAGATTCCGCATGGTCTGGAGTCCCTCGGCGTCCTGGAGGACATCCTCCGGCTTGGCACCGTGGACCATGGTCCAGTAGGTGGAGGCCACTACCGGCATCTGGGAGATGGTGAAATACTTTTGCAGCACGTCAAGTGTGGCAGTGGTGCCGGCCCGCCGGGCGGAGGCAATGGCGGCTGCGGGCTTGTGAACGAAGGCATCCTTTCCGGCGTAGAAAGCGCGGTCCAGCACAGAGAGGATGCGACCGCTGGGATGGGCGTAATACACCGGAGAGCCAAAGACAAAGCCGCCGGCCTCCCGGGCCTTTTCAATCAAGCGGTTGACGATGTCGTCGTCGAAGACACAACGGCCTGGCAGCTTTCCGCAGGTGCCGCAGGCGGTGCAGTCCCGGACGGGCTCGTTGCCCAGGAACAGAATTTCACTCTCAATCCCGGTGGCTTCCAAAGAATCCGCGATGACCCGCAGCGCCGTGTATGTGCAACCCTGAGGACGGGAACTGCCATTGAGCAGAAGTACTTTCATATCGAATTGCTCCTCCCTGAATTCTAACAGCGATTTAAAATGAGAAGTTCCATACCGCATGGAACGATCACCATTATATTCGCCACGAGAAAAAGACGCAAGCGGCAGATGGCGAGGATTTTTGCAAAAAGTCGTGAGGACGGAAAGAATCCGACAAAAAAAGAGAGGACAGACTCCTATAATGGGAGAGAAACCACAAGGCATATGAGCGAATGTCCCACCCCCATTCCACAGGGGGAGACTTTTACTTACGACTGCCGCGCACAGCGGCCACATGGGGGATTTTTATGGAAATACATGCGAAAAGTGCAGATCGGAACCTGCTGCTGGAGCTCAGTGGGGAGCTGGACCATCACGGAGCCAGAAATGCGCTTCGGGAACTGGAGATGGCCGTGGACGCGGCGCTCCCGAAGAAACTTGTGCTGGATATGAGCGGTGTGACGTTTATGGACAGCTCGGGCATCGCGCTTATTTTGCGGGCACAGCAGCGGATTGAATTACTGGATGGCAGTCTTTTGGTCTGCAATGTGCCGGATCAGGCCAGACGGGTGCTGGATGCCGCCGGGATCGGTCGGCTTGTCACCATTCGGTGAAAGGAGGGAGAGTACATAATGAAAACCAAGGCAATGAACGAAGTCTCTTTAGAATTTCCCAGCCGCAGCAGCAACGAGAGCTTTGCGCGTTCCGCCGTGGCCTGCTTCGCGGCCCAGCTGGACCCGACTCTCAATGAGCTGGAGGACATCAAGACGGCGGTCAGCGAGGCGGTGACAAATGTCATCGTCCACGCCTACCCAGACGCCATCGGGACCGTGCAGCTGAAAGCACGCATTTGCCCGGGCAATGTGCTGGAGTTGACGGTCAAGGACCACGGACGGGGCATCCCGGATGTGGACAAGGCTCGCCAGCCCATGTTCACCACTGGCGGAGAAGAGCGCAGCGGCATGGGCTTTACCATCATGGAGAGCTTCATGGATAAGCTGACGGTACGCTCTGTGATGGGGCGGGGCACCACAGTCATCATGAAAAAGAAGCTGGCGCCCCGGCTGAAGAAACCACAATGAGCGCCACGCTGGAGCTGCTGCGGGCGGCCCAGAAGGGAGACCGGGACGCCTGTGAGCAGGCGGTCATTGAAAACAACGGCCTGATCTGGAGTGTGGTCCGGCGATACTATGGCCGGGGCGTGGAACCGGATGATTTGTACCAGCTTGGATGCCTGGGCTTTTTAAAGGCGGTGCAGGGCTTTGACTTCGACTACGGCACCTGCTTTTCCACCTATGCCGTCCCAAAGATCGCCGGGGAGATTCGGCGGTTCCTGCGGGATGACGGAACGCTGAAAGTAGGGCGCAGCATTCGCGAGAAAGCACAAACCCTTTACAGCATTCGGGAGCGGCTGCGGCACGAGCTGGGCCGGGAGCCCTTCCTCTCAGAGCTGTCGGAGACGGCGGGGATGACGCCGGAGGAGATTGCGGAGATCGACCTGGCCACGGACACGCCGGAATCGCTACAGCAGGAGACCACCGACGGATTGACGCTGGAGGGGATGCTGGGTACGGAGGCCCCGGAGGAAAAACTAGTGGAGAAGATCGCCCTGCGGGAGGCCATCGACCAGCTGCCGGAGAAGGAGCGGATGACCATTCTGCTCCGTTACTTCAAGGGTCTGACCCAGGAGCAGACAGCCCGTGTTCTGGGGGTGTCCCAGGTCCAGATATCCCGGCTGGAGCGGCGGGGGCTGGAGCGGCTGCGGAAGAGCTTTGGGCCTTAAAGTAGTCCGCATTCTGAAATTCCGTCATGGTGCCCCAGTAGCGCTTTGGCATCTGGGTCATCCTGCATTTGGGATTGTAGCGCTCCTTGATGGCAATGGTGTCATAAAAGCGCTTCCAGAGAAGCCGGTAGCGAGCCTCAGTCTCATCCGGCGGGGCCATCTGGAAGTCCTCCAGCGGGCGGATAACGGCCTTGCCCGCAGCATAAAACAACGCCTCTTTGTGGGTGCGGTCATAGATGAAGAAGGTCTCGTTCTGGTAGCGGGCGCAGAAGTGGCTCCGCAGGAGGGGGAGAACCCGGTTTTTCGGCTCAATCTCGCTGCCCAGGACGCCGCCCAGCTCCGAGAAGCGGATAAAGCCTTTGAGCAAATGGACCTCGCCCTGGAGGTGCCGGACGGCCTTGAGAACGGGATACAGCGTTTCGTCGGAGAAATTGCGCAGAAAGCCGGGCCCCTCTTTCAGCAGCTTGACCACCAGGTGATACAGGTACAGTTCCTTGTCCGGAAGGCAGGTGAGAAAGCCCTTTTGCAGCAGCTCAGCTGTGTAGGGAGAACACTTTACGATTTTACGAAGTACACGGTTTGCGTGATCGCGGTCTGTTTGAATGGCCCGGGACGCAAACAGCGTGGGAACAAAGTCCTCATCGCGGCAGATCGCGGTGAGGACTTCTTTGTTGGCGTAACTGTCAAAGATACAGCAGAGAAATCCGTTGAAACTGCCATCGTAAATATAGATCATTTCATGTTCCATGGTAAAGATAAGCAGACAGTGGCGCCGTGCGGCGGCCGTAGTTTTGAGGAAAAGACAAGAAATGCGGTTTAAACCACCGCGTCGAACAGCGACAGCTGCACCATTTCCTGCTGGGGAAGCTGCGGCCGTTCCGCAGCAATCAGGCTCCGCAGCAGGCTGTCCGGGGTGAACCGAAGACCATCCGGTATTTTGCCGGAGGCGGTGAGGAAATACTGGGCCCGCTTCATGACCACGCCCAGCTTCGGCAGATCGTCGATGCGGAGCCGCCCGGCCCGGCGGGCGGACAGGATGCGCTTGGCGGAGATGACACCCACGCCGGGGATGCGGAGCAGTGTCTCATAGTCCGCTGTGTTGACCTCCACGGGAAAGAACTCCAGATGTGCGAGAGCCCAGCTGCATTTTGGGTCCACCCGGGTGTCGAAATCCCGGTGCTGTTCATCCAGCAGCTCCTCGGCTCGGAACCCATAGAAGCGCAGGAGCCAGTCCGCCTGATAGAGTCGGTGTTCCCGCAGAAGGGGCGGCTTTACGTCTTTGGCGGGCAGCAGTGCGTGTTCCATCACCGGCACATAGGCGGAGTAGAACACGCGTTTCAAATGATAACGGTCATATAATCCCTGGGTCAGGCGCAGAATATGAAAGTCGGAATCCGGTGTGGCGCCCACGATCAGCTGGGTGCTCTGCCCGGCGGGGGCGAATTTGGGCGCGTGGCGGTATTTGATCAGTTCCTCCTTGTTCTGGCAGTTCCTGGCCTGGATTTGCCGCATAGGGGTCAGAATGGCGGATTTGGTCTTGTCCGGCGCCAGAGTTTTCAGACCAGCCTCGGACGGAAGTTCGATATTGACGCTGAGCCGGTCCGCCAGCAGCCCCAGCTGTTCCACAAGCTCCGGCGCGGTGCCGGGAATGGCCTTGGCGTGGATATAGCCGTTGAACCGATAGGTCTCCCGCAACAGACGGAGCGTGCGGATCATCAACTCCGTGGTGTAGTCCGGGCTGCGGAATACACCGGAGGAGAGGAACAACCCCTCGATATAATTCCGGCGGTAAAAGCTGATGGTCAGGTCCGCCAACTCCTCCGGCGTGAAGGCGGCCCGCCGGGTGTCGTTGCTGCGGCGGTTGACGCAATACTTACAGTCGTAGACACAGCGGTTGGTCAGCAGGACCTTCAGCAGGCTGACGCACCGGCCGTCGGCGGAAAAGGTGTGGCAGCAGCCCGCGACGGAAGTGGAGGTGTTGCCGATATAGCCCTTTTTGGCAGCGCGGTTTCCGCCGCTGGAGGTGCAGGCTGCGTCATATTTGGCGGCATCGGTCAGGATGGTCAGTTTTTCCAGGACATCCATGATCCGGAGATTACCGGACAGCGGCCCGGCGGTGGGCCCTGCGGGTGGGACGCTCAATGGCGTCGATAATGCGGAACAGTTGAACGGTCAGGGAGACCACACCCACCAGAATAAAAAAGAAGCTCCAACCAGTCATCAGAAAATCCTCCCTTGCAGAACTTTTGTTCGATTACAGTATAAATCGAACAAAAGTTCGTGTCAAGAGGAAAGCTATAAAAAATAGACTTTTCCGGAAAAATCCAAGGTGTCTGAAAGCGGCTGACACCAAGTGCCGGTATGAAAGACGTTAGAATCTGGCAGAGAAGGATACATTTGGCTTCTTGTCGTTAAACTGATACTGTGATAAAGTGTCAGCGTTTTCTGTCTAAAACAAGCGGAGGAGAAAGACACATGAAAGAAAAGAACACACGTTCCAAACGCAGGCCGACCTTCCTGGAGTCGATGGTCCCTATCATCGCCATGCTGGTGATCTTGACTCTTGGCAAAGGCGTGATGGGCTACAGCACGGAGCCTTTGCTGATCATGGTGGCCTGTGTGGCGGCGTTCGTGGCGTTTCGTGTGGGCGTGACCTGGGACGAGATGCTGGAGGAGATCTCCAATAAAATCGCAAAAGGCATGCCCGCCATCCTGATTCTGATCTCAGTAGGGGCTCTGGTGGGGACCTGGATGGCCTCTGGAACCATCCCCCTGATGATCTATTACGGAATCCAGATCGTGAATCCCCAGTGGATGTTGGTGACGTCCTTCCTGATCACCGCCGTGGTCTCCGTTGTCACCGGCACCTCCTGGGGCTCCGTGGCCACCATGGGCGTGGCCCTGATGGGGATTTCCGGTGCGCTGGGCGTATCGCTGCCCGCCACCGCTGGCGCCTGCATCGCCGGTTCCTATCTGGGCGACAAGATGTCCCCGCTGTCCGACACCACCAACCTGGCGCCCATCGCCGCCGGAAGCAGCCTGTATGAGCATATCGGACATATGTTCTATACGACCATCCCGGCTAGCATCGTCTCCCTGATCGTATATGCCATCGCCGGTCTAAAGACTGATATCACGGCGGATGTCACCTCGGAGACAGTCACCACCATGCTGGCCCAGCTGGACACCATGTACCACTGGAATATCCTGCTGCTCGTTCCGGTCGCCATTGTCCTGGCTGGGTCCCTGCTGCGGAAGCCCACCATTCCTGTGATGCTGCTCTCCACAGTGGTGGCCGGTATCGAGGGTCTGGTCATCCAGGGCGTCTCCCTGAAGGATGTTCTGATCGCCACGGTGAGCGGCTTTGATGTGTCCATGATCCAGAGGGCCGGTTTTGACCCCGCCGCCTGCTCTGCGGAGATCACCAAGCTGCTGAACCGCGGCGGCATGAACAGCATCATGAGCACAACGCTGCTGGTGTTCTGTGCCTTCTGCTTTGCCGGTATCATGAGCCGGGCGGGGTGCCTGGACGTGGTGCTGGAGAAAATCCTCGGCGCGGCAAAGTCCACTGGCGCTCTGATCACCGCCACCGTGGCCTCCTGCATTGTCATGGCCCTGACCACCGGCAACTCCTATCTGTCCATTCTGATCCCCGGCGAGATGTTCCGAGACGCCTACAAGGCCCGGGGCCTTGCCGCCAAAAACCTGTCTCGTACGCTGGAGGACGCGGGCACGGTGCTGGTGCCCCTGGTGCCCTGGTCCGCCGCCGGCGCTTATATGACCGCCACGCTGGGCGTGGAGACGCTGGACTACCTGCCCTGGGCGGTTCTGTGCTACACCGGTTTTATCTTCGCCATCCTCTGGGGCTACACCAGCTTCGGCATCGCCAGACTGGATGACGGGAAAGAGGAAGAAGGGACAGCATGATCAAACTGCTGAAAAACGCTCAGGTTTACGCGCCGGCGCCCCTGGGCAGAAAAGACCTCCTGATCGTGGGGGAGAAGATATGCCGCATAGACGACAGGATCGAAGGCTATGACGGCCTTCCGGACGTGGAGGTGTTCGACCTGGCCGGCAAGCTCCTGGTCCCCGGCTATATTGACCTGCATGTCCATATCACGGGCGGCGGCGGAGAACAGGGCCCGGCCTCCAGGGTGCCGGAGTCTCAGCTGAGCGCGTTCACCACCAATGGCATCACCACAGTGATGGGTCTGCTGGGCACCGACGGCGTGACCCGCAGCGTGGAGAATCTGGTGGCCAAGGCCCGGGCTCTCACGGAGGAGGGCATCACCGTCTACTGCCTGACCGGCTCCTACGGCTATCCCTCTACCACCATCACCGGCAGCGTGGAGAAGGATATCATGATGATCCCGCCCATCATCGGCGTAAAGGTGGCGGTGTCCGACCACCGTAGCTCCAACCCCACGGGGGAGGACCTGATCGCGCTGGCCTCTGCGGCCCGCCGGGCCGGACTGCTGAGCAATACGCCGGGCCTTGTCACCATGCACATGGGTACAGGGAAGGGAGGACTGGCCCCTGTTTTCGATGTCCTGGACCACTCCGACATCCCCGCCAGAAACCTGCTGCCCACCCACATGCTCCGGACGCCGGAGCTGGCGGATCAGGGCGCGGAGCTGGTGCGCCGGGGCGGCTATATGGACTGCACTGCCGGCGGGGACGAGGAGAGCATGGAGAAGGGGGCCGCCATGCTGCTGGACCTGCTGGGCCGGGACGGCGTCACCGCCGACCATGTCACCCTGTCCAGCGACGCCTTCGGCAGCCAGCCACGATTCAACGCGGCCGGGGAGTGCGTCGGATTGACCTACGCATCTCCCAAGTACCTGCACAAGACCATCCAGAGTCTGGTGCGCCGGGGCCTGCCGCTGGAGGAGGCCCTGAAGCTGCTGACTTCCACCCCTGCCGAGGTGCTGGGTAAGACCGGCCGGAAGGGCTGCGTGGCTCCAGGCGCCGACGCGGACCTGTTGATTCTGGGGGACGGCCTGGAGATCGACAGCCTGTTCGCCAGGGGCAAGACAGCCCTTTGGCAGGAAGAGGTCCTGATGAAGGTGCGGTTTGAATAAGAGGGCTTTCCAGCGGAATCAATAAATAGTTGTCTCATTTCTGAGACTCCTCTTATTACAAAAACAGTTGATTTTTAATTT
>CAMBAJ010000073.1 GCA_945864305.1 uncultured Clostridia bacterium
CAGCTCCACCCGGTTGACCTTGATGCCCCAGGGGTCCGTGGCCTCGTCCAGGATGGCCCGCATCCGGGAGTTGATGATGTCACGGGAAGTCAGGGACTGGTCCAGCTCCATGTCGCCGATGATGTTGCGCAGCGTGGTGGCCGTCAGGTTCTCGATGGCGTTCATGGGGTGCTCCACGCCGTAGGTGTACAGCTTGGGGTCCGTGATCTGGAAGTAGATGACGGTGTCGATCTGCATGGTGACGTTGTCCTTGGTGATGACGGGCTGGGGGGCGAAGTCCGCCACCTGCTCTTTCAGAGACACCTTCTTCGCCACCCGCATGATGAACGGGACCTTGAAGTGCAGTCCCACGTTCCACACGGAGTAGAACGCGCCCAGGCGCTCCACCACGTAGGCCCGGGACTGCTGGACCACATGGATGTTGCTGATGAGCACCACCAGCACCAGGATCACCAGAACCACAGGGACGATCCAACCAAAGCTCATGATGTTACCTCCACTTTTTCCTCGATTTTTTTGACAAAGAGCGTGACGCCCTCCATGCGCAGGATTTTCACCGTAGTCCCCTGGGGGATGACGGCGCCGTCGTCGCTGCGGGCGGTCCAGGTCTTGCCGTCCACGTAGACGGCGCCGGCGGAACGGGCGTTGTCGATGGTCTCCGTGACCCGGCCGGTGTCTCCCAGCACCCGGTCCAGATTGGTGGGCACGGCCTTTCCCGCGGCGTACCGCCGCACCAGAGGCCGGGTCACCGCCAGCGCCGCCGCGGACACCACTGCGAACAGCACCACCTGCGCGGCCACGCCCGCGCCCAGCCAGGCCGCGATCAGTCCGGCCACGGCGCCCGCCGCGAACCAGATGGACACCAGCCCCGCCGTGGCGGCCTCCACCGCGCCGAACAGCACGACGCCCCCCAGCCAAAGCCAGCTCATAACATTCACAGGCAAGTCCTCCTCTCTGGAAATACAGACGATTTTCCTGTTCAGGTGGTTTCAGTGTATCACACGATTCGCATAAAAACGATATCATTTTGGTTACAATCGCACAAAACATGCAGGCATATAAAAAGACCGCCTTTTGCAAGGCGGCCTCTTGAGGTCACGCGGGGGCTTTCTCCTCCCGCGCATCGGAGGCGCGGAACAGCGCCCTGAACAGCGTCCGCACCAGGGGCTGGATGAAGAACAGCTGGGAGAAAAACGCGAAGGGGAAGTTGCAGCACACCAGCTCCAGCCAGTTGGCCAGCAGCGTCACCACGTGGAAGCCCGCATAGTACGGGTAGTACAGCAGCGCCGCCAGAAAGCTCATGGCGGGGCACATCAATCCCACGGTGGCGCAGATGACAGTGGTCTCGAACAGCATGGGATGGGTGGTCCGGGGGTCGAACACCCGGCAGGCCAGCCTGAACGAGCAGGGGCTGCCCACCGTGACCTCCAGGCAGTAGGCCAGGCAGAACTCCACCAGCACCACCGCCCAGATGGGCAGGAAGCGGCCGCACATGTACACGCCGCCCTGGCTGGCGATGGCGGCCAGGACGCTGTCGGCCCCGTTCAGCTCCATCAGCAGGCTTCCGTTCACCACGTACAGGCTGTAAAACACGTAGCCGTGGACGGTGATGATGACGGTGAGCAGGGCAAAGATCATTCGCTGGAATTGGTTTTTCGGCATGGGATTTTCTCTCTCCTTTTTAGGCGCATAGAACTTCGCGTGCGCCATTTATGCACGCGAAGTTCTCGTGCATCATTTCCGGTTGCCCCGAAGGGGCGAGGAAATGGCACATCCGATGTTTTTTTGCTATGCTTTTGCATAGCAAAAAAGACACACATGGTCCGCCTATCCGCCGGAAATCCCCTCATCGGTCTCAGGTCCCGTGATCAGATTTACGTGCGGAAAGCACCACGTGTGTCGTCCATGCGCCTATCAAATTGTGTATCAAGATTTTGCCACAGAATCGGATTTCTGTCAAGCCGCCCTCACCGCCACAGGGCGCTCCAGCGGCTCCGCTCCCGGATGATCTCCTTCGTCTCGTCCAGCTTCCGGTTGTCCGTCTCCGGGTCGAAGCCCCGGCTCACGTTCCGGTTTCCCTTGCCGGTGACGCCCCAGACGAACACCACCAGGACCAGCAGGCCGTACAGCATCCAGGAGATCAGGCCCCGCCGCGCCGCCAGGGCGGGCACCCAATACATGGCGGGCAGAAGCGCTGCCGCCGCGATGGTCAGGGTCCATTTGACCGTCTGATACAGCTCCATGGGGCTCTCTCCTTTCCAAGCGGGCAAATCATTCCGGATATTTATATTATATCATGGATTCCGTGCCCCCGCAAGGCCATTCCGCCGTTGCGGAGCGGACGGTTTCCTGTTATACTGGGCGTGTCGAATTACGAATCTCAATAATCTTTAAAGGAGGTGCGGGCCATGACACTGACGGTCCCCTGCCTGTTCGGGCTGGAAGCCCTGGTGGCGGATGAGATGAAGCGCCTGCAATTGAACAACGTCCGGGCGGAAAACGGCCGTGTCCACTGTGAAGGCTCCATGGCTGACATCGCCCGTCTCAACATCAATCTGCGCTGCGGCGCCCGGGTGCTGATGGAGCTGGGCAGCTTTCCCGCCAGGGATTTCGAGGCGCTGTTCCAGGGCGTGCTGGCGCTGCCCTGGGAGGAGTTCATCCCCAGGGACGGCGAGTTCCCCGTCAAGGGCTACTCCCTGAACTCCACGCTGCACTCCGTGCCCGCCTGCCAGGCCATCGTGAAGAAAGCCTCCGCCAGGCGGCTGGGCACCGCCTACGGCTGCGAGACGCTGCCGGAGACGGGCAGCCGGTACCAGATTCAGTTCGCCATTATCAAGGACGTGGCCACGCTGTATCTGGACACCTCCGGCGAGGGTCTGTACAAGCGGGGCTACCGGGCCCAGAACATGGGCGCCCCTCTGCGGGAGACACTGGCGGCGGCGCTGGTGACGCTGTCCCGCTACCGGGGCAGGGACCCCTTCTGCGACCCCTTCTGCGGCAGCGGCACCATCCCCATCGAGGCGGCCCTCATCGCCAAAAACCGGGCCCCCGGCCTGGACCGGAGCTTTGCCGCCCAGAAGTGGAAGCGCATGGACTCCAAGCTGTGGCTGGACGCCGCCGACGAGGCCATGGATAAGGAATTCCACGGCAGCTACGACATCTGGGGCGGCGACATCGACCCCAAGGCCGTGGAGCTGGCGCGGCACAACGCGGAGCTGGCCGGGGTGGAGGACTGCATCCGGTTCGAGGTAGCGGATGCGGGCAAGTTCCACCGGGACAGCGAGTACGGCCAGTTGGTGACCAACCCGCCCTACGGCGAGCGGCTGCTGGAGAAGAAAGAGGCCGAGGAGCTGTACCGGGTGTTCGGCCGGGCCGTCCGGACCCTGCCCCCCAAGTGGCGGGTGCTGGTGCTCTCCTCCCACACGGAGTTCGAGCGCTGCTTCGGCCGTCCGGCGGACAAGAAGCGGAAGCTGTACAACGGCATGCTGAAGTGCGACGTTTTCATGTACGGAAAGTGATTTCTCTGTCGAAATATACAGATTGTAAACGAACAAAGGGGGATTTCGTCCCATGAAGCACATCTTCATCATCAATCCCCACGCGGGAAAAAAGGACCAGACTGCCCGCATCTACGACATGGCGGACCGTCTGCGGGAGCGCCACGGGCTGGACTGCGCCTGCATGCTGACCCAGCGCCCCGGCGGCGCCACGGAGATGGCCCGGAAGCTGGCGGAGAGCGGTGAAGGGATTCGCCTTTACGCCTGTGGCGGCGACGGCACCATCCACGAGGTGGCCAATGGCATCGCCGGGTTTGACAACGCGGCCATGACCTGCGTCCCCGCCGGCACCGGCAACGACTTTCTGAAAAACTTCGGGGCGGACATGGAGAAGTTCCGGGACGCGGAGAACCTCTGGGACGGCGACGAGTTCCCCCTGGACCTCATCGACTGCAACGGGCAGTACTGTCTCACCATCGCCTGCAACGGCATCGACGCCCGCATCGCCGACAGCGTCCACCAGTACGGCAACTCCCCCCTGCTCCATGGGCGGGGCAGCTATCTGGCCTCCGTGGCGGTGAACTTCCTGTTCAAGCCCATCGGCCGCCGCTGGAAGGTGTGGCTGGACGGCGAGGAGCTGGAGGACGACTTCGCCCTGGTGTCCATGTGCAACGGCCGGTACTACGGCGGCGGCTCCATGCCGGTGCCGGAGGCTCGGATGGACGACGGGGTGTTACATACGGTGCTCATCAAAAATGTTCCCAAGGCCACCTTTGCCCGGCTGTTCGCCCCCTACTCCGCCGGGGAGTACCGCAATTTGCCCCCCGAGCTGATCCGGGTCGTCACCGCCAAAGAGGTCCGCATTCAGGGCGGGGAGGACATCGTCACCTGTCTGGACGGCGAGTCCCTCCGGGGCCGTGAGGTGGTCATGCGCCTGGCGGACAAGCGGCTGAACTTCTTCGGCCCCAAGGGATGCAGTCCCAACGCCACCGCCCGCTGAGGGGCGGCGAGGCAGCCAGGACAGCGCTGTTCCGCCCCCGGCCGCTTCCATATCCCGGCGGCATTTTTATAATTCTTCCAACGAATTCACAAATATTTCATAGTTACCCCCTTTACAAACCGGGGCGGTTGCGCTAAGATAGCAGCGTTAGCACTCGAAAGAGCTGAGTGCTAACGCTGAATTCGTTTTTTCAATTTTTTTATATCTATAAGGAGGAACCCCAAATGAAACTCACTCCGCTTGCAGATCGCGTCATCCTGAAGATGGTCGAGACCGAAGAAACCACCAAGGGCGGCATCATCCTGACTGGCTCTGCCAAGGAAAAGCCCTCCGTTGCTGAAGTCATCTCCGTCGGCCCCGGCGGCATGGTGGACGGCAAGGAAGTCAACATGACCGTGAAGCCCGGCGACAAGGTCATCACCAGCCAGTACGCCGGCACCAAGGTCACTCTGGAGGACGTCGAGTACGTGGTCGTCCGTCAGAACGATATCCTGGCGATTGTCGAGTAACTGCCGTCTTAAAGAGGGGACTTTGTCCCCCCTTTACCCGTAAAGGGTACGCCGCATCCGTAAAGCAGCAAAGCTGCTAACGGCTGCGCAGTAGATTCCCCCTCACCAGTGACGTCGGTCACTGGTGTGTGCGCCCCAAGGGCGCACAGGTCGGGGAATTTTCGGCAGGCGCATGTCCTGCCGAAAATGATTTGATTTTCTTCTTTCGCCTCCGGCGAAAGAACCGGGGAAACCTTGGTTTCCCCTGGCCCCTTTCCTTTTTTTCTCTGTAAATTTTTAGCTCTAATTGGAGGTTGTTTATTATGTCTAAGCTCATCAAGCGCGGCGACGACGCCCGCAAGGCTCTGGAGGCCGGTGTCAATCAGCTGGCCGATACCGTCAAGGTCACTCTGGGTCCCAAGGGCCGCAACGTGGTCCTGGATAAGAAGTACGGCGCACCCCTCATCACCAACGACGGCGTGACCATCGCCAAGGAAATCGAGCTGGATGATCCGTTCGAGAACATGGGCGCCCAGCTGGTGAAGGAAGTCTCCACCAAGACCAACGACGTCGCCGGCGACGGCACCACCACCGCCACCCTGCTGGCCCAGGCCATGATCCACGAGGGTCTGAAGAACCTGGCCGCCGGCGCCAACCCCATCGTGGTCCGCAAGGGCATGGCCAAGGCTGTCGAGGCCGCCGTGGCTGAGGTCAAGAAGCAGGCCAAGACCGTGGACGGCTCCAAGGACATCGCCCGTGTCGGCGCCGTGTCCTCCGGTGACGAGGAGATCGGCAAGCTGATCGCCGACGCCATGGAGAAGGTCTCCGCCGACGGTGTCATCACCATCGAGGAGTCCAAGACCGCCGAGACCTATTCCGAGGTCGTCGAGGGCATGCAGTTCGACCGCGGCTATATCACCCCCTATATGGTCACCGACACCGAGAAGATGGAGGCTGTCATTGACGACGCCTACATTCTGATTACCGACAAGAAGATCTCCGTCATTGCCGACATCCTGCCCATCCTGGAGCAGCTGGTCCAGTCCGGCAAGAAGCTGGTCATCATCGCCGAGGATGTTGAGGGCGAGGCTCTGAACACCCTGATCGTCAACCGTCTGCGCGGCACGTTGAACGTGGTCTGCGTCAAGGCCCCCGGCTTCGGCGACCGCCGCAAGGAGATGCTGCAGGATATCGCCACCCTGACCGGCGGCACCGTCATCAGCGAGGAAGTCGGTCTGGAGCTGAAGACCGCCGACATCTCCATGCTGGGCCGTGCCCGTCAGGTGAAGGTCACCAAGGAGAACACCACCATCGTGGACGGCGCCGGCGATGCCGCCGCCATCAAGGACCGTGTGGCCCAGATTCGTTCTCAGATTGCCAACACCACCTCCGAGTATGACAAGGAGAAGCTGCAGGAGCGTCTGGCCAAGCTGGCCGGCGGCGTGGCCGTCATCAAGGTCGGCGCTGCCACCGAGACCGAGATGAAGGAGAAGAAGCTCCGCATCGAGGACGCCCTGAACGCCACCCGCGCCGCCGTTGAGGAAGGCGTGGTCGCCGGCGGCGGCACCATCTTCATCAACATCATCCCCGCTGTCGAGGCTCTGCTGAACACTGTCGAGGGCGATGAGAAGACCGGTGTCCAGATCGTCGCCAAGGCCCTGGAGGCCCCCATCCGTCAGATCGCCGCCAACGCCGGCCTGGACGGCTCCGTGATCCTGGAGAAAGTCCGCACCTCCGGCAAGAACGGCTACGGCTTCGACGCCTATAAGGAGGAGTATTGCGACATGGTCTCCGCCGGCATCATCGACCCCGCCAAGGTGACCCGCTCCGCTTTGGAGAACGCCGCTTCCGTCAGCTCCATGGTCCTGACCACCGAGTCCCTGGTAGCCGACAAGCCCGAGCCCCCCGCGCCCGCCGCCCCCGCCAACCCCGACATGGGCGGCATGTACTAAGCAATAGTTCTCCCAAAAGCCGCAGGCCAATGGCCTGCGGCTTTTTCGCGCACGTTCTTGGCGATCAGCCTCTGCAGCGGCTTTCCCATTTTCAGTTTACGTCCGCCGGGGCCAATTGAACAGGAGGACTTTTTGTCTATTGGTGTCGGCTCACGTGGCAAATCCGGCGTACTGCGTCATGTACAGGTCGTAGTACTTCCCCTTCCGGGCCAGCAGGCCTTCGTGGGTTCCCTGCTCCACGATCTGTCCCTGGTCCATGACCACGATCAGGTCCGCGTCCCGGATGGTGGACAGGCGGTGGGCAATGATGATGCTGGTGCGGTTTTTCATCACCAGCCGCATGGCGTCCTGGATGGCCTTCTCCGTCCGGGTGTCCACGTTGGAGGTGGCCTCATCCAGGATCAGGATGCGGGGGTCCGCGATGAAGGCCCGGGCGATGGCCAGCAGCTGGCGCTGGCCCTGGCTGATGCTGGTGCCGCCGCCGGTCAGGACCGTGTCCCAGCCTTGGGGCAGCAGGCGGAGCAGCTCGTCGCAGCGGCTCATCTCCACCGCGGCGTCCAGCTGGGCCTGGGTGGCGTCCGGGTTGCCGTAGGTCAGGTTGCTGCGGATGGTATCCGTGAACAGGACCGTGTCCTGCAGGACAATGGCGATCTCCTTCCGGAGGCTGTCCCGGGAGACGTCCTGAATCTTCTGGCCGCCCACCAGAATCTCGCCGCTGTCCGGGTCGTAGAACCGCATCAGCAGATTCACCACGGTGGTCTTACCGCTGCCGGTGGCGCCCACCAGCGCCACCTTCTTCCCCGACGGCACCGCCAGGGTGAAGTCCCGCAGCACGGGGTGCCCCGGCTGGTAGGAGAAGGTCACGTGCCGGAAGGAGACCTCCGCCTGCTCCTCCTCCGCCAGGGGCTCGCCGCTCTTGTCCTCGCCGGCCACGTCCAGCAGGGCGAACACCCGCTCGGCGCCGGCGATGGCGGTCTGCACCTGGCCGTAAATTTGGGCGATCTCGTTGATGGGGCGGCTGAACTGCTTGGCGTACACGATGAAAGCGGAGATCACGCCCACGGAGATGATGCCCCGGACGGCGAACCAGCCGCCGAACACCGCGATGATGACGAAGCCGATGTTGCCGATGCAGTTCATGACGGGACCCATGACGCCGCTGAAAATATCCGTCCGGATGCCCGCCCTGGTCAGGTCGTCAGAGGTGGCGCAGAACTCCTCCGTGGTGAGGGCCTGGTGGTTGTAGGCCACCACCGTCCGGTAGCCGGAGACCATCTCCTCCACCGTGCCGTTCAGCTCTCCCAGGAGCCGCTGGCGGCGGCGGGAGAACTTCCGCACCTTGGCGGACAGGAGCTTGGTGGCCAGCACCGTCAGCAGCACCGTGACGCAGCTCAGCAGCGCCAGCTGCCAGCAGTACCAGAGCATCATGGCCACGGTGCCGCAGACCATCAGCACGCCGGAGAACAGGGACGGCAGGGACTGGGACACTGTGGTGGAGATGTTCTCGATGTCGTTGGTCATGCGGCTCATGATGTCGCCGTGGGAGTGGGTGTCCAGATACCCCACCGGCAGCTCCACGATCTTGCCGAACAGCTCCTCCCGCAGCTTTTTCACGATGCGCTGGCTCAGGTGGGCGCTGATGCGGCCCTGGAGCAGCTGGCCGGCGCTGTACAGCAGGTAGGCAGCCAGCATCACCAGCAGGATGGGGACCAGCGGCCCCGGGGCCTCCCCGGCGATGACGTCGATGGCCCGGCTCTGGAGGCTGGGGGCGCAGACGCCGCACACCGTGCCCAGGGCCACCACCGCCAGCATCCCGGCCACCAGGCCCTTCTCCCTGGTGAAGTAGGCCGACAGGCGCCGCAGGGTGGCCCCCGCGTTCTCCGCGTGCTCCACCTCCGCGAAGCGGGAGGCCCGGATGTTCATGCCGGGGATGTTCCGCTCCACCAGTTTGGTATCAGCCATGGCTCTCTTCCTCCTCTCCGATCTGGGAGTGATAGATGTCCTGATAGGTCTTGCAGGACGCCAGCAGCTCCTCGTGGGTGCCGCAGGCGTCGATCCGGCCGTCCCGCAGGACCACGATGCGGTCCGCCTGCCGCACGGAGGCGATACGCTGGGCGACGATGATCTTCGTGGTCCCCGGCTTTGCCGCCTTCAGCGCGGCGTACAGGTCCGCCTCCGTCTTGAGGTCCAGGGCGCTGGTGGAGTCGTCAAAGATCAGGATGCCGGCGGGCTTCAGCACGGCTCTGGCGATGGAGATACGCTGCTTCTGGCCGCCGGACAGGCTGGCGCCCCCCTCGGCCACCATGGTGCCGTAGCCCTCCGGCGCGGCGGAGATGAAGCCGTCCGCCTGGGCCGTCACCGCCGCGGTGCGCAGGGCGTCCTCCGGTGCCCCGGGGGCGCCCCAGGCGATGTTCTCTCCGATGGTGCGGCTGAACAGCTCGCTCTTCTGGGCCGCCACGGCCACCCGGTCCCGCAGGGCCCGCTGCCGCCACGCCCGCACGTCCACGCCGTCCACCAGCACGGCGCCCTCCGTCACGTCGTAGAACCGGGGGATCAGGCTCACCAGTGCCGTCTTGCCGCAGCCGGTGGCGCCCATGACGGCCACGGTCTCCCCCGGCCGGATGGTCAGGTCGATGTGCCGCAGCACCGTCTGCCCGGCGCCGGGGAAGCCGAAGGAGACGTCCCGGAACTCCACGCCGGCCCCCGCCGCCGTCTTTCCTTCAAAGTCGCCGTCGGCCAGCTCCGGCTGGGTGTCCAGAATCTCCCGGACCCGCTTCCAGGACGCGGCGCCCTTGGTGAGGGTCTGGAACAGCATGACGAGGTTCAAAATGCCATTGAGCATCTGGGTGGTGTATGTAATGGCCGCCATGACGGCGCCCGGCGTCGTGGTGCCCGCCCCCACCTGAACGGAGCCGGACAGCAGGAGCAGCACCACCACGATATACATCAGGGCGTTCATCACCGGGTTCATGAAGGCGAAGATCACCAGCACCCACAGCTGGGTCCCCACCAGGGCGTCGTTGGCCTTGCCAAAGCGGATCGTCTCATAGGTCTCCCGCACACAGGCCTTGATGACGCGGATGCCGGCCACGTCCTCCTGCATGACGCTGTTGATCTCGTCCAGCTGCTCCTGGAGCCGGGGCAGCAGCGGGCCCGCCTTGTACAGGCAGACGGCCATGCACCCCGCCAGCAGGGGGAACGCGCACAGGAGCATCAACCCGAACTGCCGGTTCAATCGGAACATGCAGAAGATGCTGCCCGCCACCAGCATGGTGGTGCGGATCATCCCCCGGATAAACTGGGCCACAAAGTTCTGTATCTGGGTGATGTCGTTGGTGACCCGGGTGACCAGCGAGCCGGTCCCGAACCGGTCCATCTGGGGGAAGGAAAAGCACATGATCCGGCGGAAGCAGTCCTTCCGGATTTCGTTGCCGATGTTCTGGCTGGCCAGATGGGCGAACATGTTGTTCAGGGAACCGCACATCCCGCCGAACAGCACCAGGCCGACCATGGTAAGGCCCAGGGTGAAGATCAGGTCCAATCCCCCCGCGCCGGCAGCGTCCAGCCGCAGCACGCCCTCGTCCACGATCCGGCGCATCAGCCCGGGCTGCAGCAGGTCCATGGAGACCTCTCCCACCATGAACAGGGCGGCGGGAATGGCAAAGTACAGATATTTTCTCACATACTTCCACATATTGTTTCTCCCAAATCCGTGATAAAAGAAAAAACGCGGGCACAACTGGATTTACGCAGTTCTGCCACACGTTCTTTTTAGTATAGCACGCCTGTCCGTGAATTTCAAAGCGTATTTCGCAGCGGCGTCGAAATTTCCGCCTAATTCCCCCCTGTTATTTATAAAATCAAAAAAATTTTCTTTTTTTAAATTTAGGGTTGACAAATTGCGGAGCATTCTGGTATATTAATTTGTGCCCGCTATGGGTCGCAGATTTGGCGGCATAGCTCAGTTGGCTAGAGCATGCGGTTCATACCCGCAGTGTCCCCGGTTCAAATCCAGGTGCCGCTACCAGAAGCACGGGATGCGAAAGCATCCCGTGACTCATATGGCCCGTTGGTCAAGTGGTTAAGACACGGCCCTTTCACGGCTGTAACATGGGTTCGAATCCCGTACGGGTCACCAT
>CAMBAJ010000074.1 GCA_945864305.1 uncultured Clostridia bacterium
TTCCGCCGCCACACCTGGCCCGGCAACATCCGGGAGCTGCGGAACGTGGTGGAATACTTTATTTATACAGGGCATCAGGACATCACCATGGAGGACCTGCCGCCCACGCTGTTCCTCTCCGGGGAGCCCCTCTCCCGTCCGGCACCCGCCCCGGCGGCGCCGGCGGAGCGGTCTCCCGCCATGTCCGACGCCTTCCAGTTCGTCCTCTACCAGCTGTATGAAGCCTCCGAGGGAGGCACGCCCATGGGCCGGGACAAGCTGCTGCAAAAGGCCCGGGAGGCCCACGTGCCCCTCTCCCAGCAGGAGGTCCGCTCCATCCTCTCCGACATGGCGGCCCGGGGCCTGGCCCGGGTCAGCCGGGGCCGGGGCGGCAGCCAGCTGACCCCCAAAGGGCGGGCGCTGTGGGAAACAGGTCAAAGATAAGCAGCTATGACCATTTCAAGTATTTGAACCAATAAATAACCATTTAGAACGATTTGCCGACCATTTGATTCAGAAGAACACCCGGGAGGGATTTTGGCGATCTGCCAAAATCCCTCCCGGATGTTTTATGCGCTTTTCTGATTTCAAAGCCACTTTCTTTGAAAAGTCTCCGTCCGTTCATCTTTGGCACATTTCTTGCTTTAATATCCTGTTGAAAACACGCGAACAAACCATTTACCATACAGAGAAAGGAAGCGGAAATCATGCGATACGATTTCGACCAAGTGGTGGACCGGTCCAAAAACCTCTCCGCCAAGTACGACGAGCGGGTAAAGAAATTTGGCACCGACGACGTGATCCCCCTGTGGATCGCGGACATGGACTTCAAGACCGCCCAGCCCATCATCGACGCCCTGAAGGCCCGGGCGGAGGAGGGCATCTGGGGCTATACCGCCCGGCCCGCCAGCTATTTTGAAGCCGTGAAGAATTGGCAGAAGCGCCGCAACGGCTGGGAGACCGACACCGCTCTCATGAGCTTCTCCCCCGGCGTGGTCCAGACTCTCAGCGTCATGATCCAGCTCTACACCCCCCAGGGCGGCAACGTTCTGATCCAGCCCCCCGTGTACGGCGAGTTCTACGACATGGCCGAGTTCGCCGGACGGCACGTCATTGAAAACCAGATGGTGGAGCAGGACGGGAAATGGACGGTGGACTGGGCCGACTTCGAGGAGAAGCTCCAGAGCGCGGACATCTTCCTGCTGTGCAACCCCCACAATCCCCTTGGCATCGTCTGGACGGAGGCCGAGCTGCGCCGGATGATGGAGCTGTGCCTGAAATACCACGTTCTGGTGGTCAGCGACGAAATTCACTCCGACCTCATTTTCCATGGCAAGAAGCATATTCCCACCGCCTCCCTGTCCCCGGAGATCGCCGCTAACGTGGTCACCGGCATCTCCGCCACCAAGACCTTCAACCTGGCGGGCCTCCAGGCCAGCACCGTGGTGTTCCCCAACGCCCACATGAAGGCCATGTTCGACAAGTTCTGGACCAACATGGACATCCACCGGAACAATGCCTTCTCCGTCACCGCCATGGAGGTGGCCTTCAACGAGGGCGAGGAGTGGCTGGAGCAGCTGCTGCCCTACATCAGCGACAACTTCGACTTCGTGGTAGATTACTGCGAAAAGCACATCCCGAAGATCAAGACCTATGCCCCCGACGCCACCTATCTCATGTGGCTGGACTGCCGGGAACTGGGCCTGACCAACGAGGAGCTCCACGACTTCATGATCCGGAAGGCCAAGCTGGGCCTGAACGACGGCTGCGCCTTCGGCCGGAGTCTGAACGGCTATATGCGGCTCAACGCCGCCTGCCCCCGCAGCGTGCTGGAGCAGGCCATGCGCCAGCTGGAGGCCGCCGTCAACAGCCTGTAAGGGCGGCGGGATATTCCCCTTTCCGGTGAGACGGTCCATCCGCCCGTCGGGCCGCGGAAGCCCGGGCTGGCGGCGGCACCGCTCTGGCGCCGTCCCCTCTCTCTTGTCAGTCCGCCTCCCTGTCCGCAGGCATATACGGCCAGATTCACCGGTTCCTTCCTCTCATAGAGAAATAGAAAAAAGGAGACATCACTATGCAGAAAAAGACTTTTTGGGAACAGTACAAAATGCCCATCCTGCTGCTGGGCGGCATCGCCATCGGCTCCATCATCGGCATCATCTCCCCTGCCTTCGGTCAGAAGCTCAAGCCCATCGGCGACATTTTCCTGAACCTGCTCTTCACCATCGTGGTCCCCCTGGTGTTCGTGTCCATCGCCTCCGCCGTGGTCAGCATGGTGAACATGAAGCGCCTGGGCAAGATTCTGGGCGGCACCATCGCCGTGTTCCTGATCACCGGCGCCATCGCCGGCGTGTGCGTTCTGACCTGGGTCAACATCTTCAGCCCCTCCGCCGGCACCAATATCCAGCTGGGCGCCGCCGAGATGGGCGAGGCCAAGACCGCTGCGGAGCTGATCGTGGAGTCTCTGACCGTCAGCGACTTTGACCAGCTGCTCAGCAAGTCCCACATGCTGCCCCTCATCATCTTCTCCATCATCTTCGGCTTCTGCACCGCCGTCTGCGGCGGCGAGGAGAGCCCTGTGGGCAAGCTGCTGGCCAACCTGAACAACATCATCATGAAGTTCGTGGGCGTCATCATGACCATTGCCCCCCTGGGCCTGGGCGCTTACTTCGCCAACCTCATCGGTGAGTACGGTCCCCAGCTGCTGGGCGACTACGGCCGGGCCATGGTGGTCTACTATCCCCTGTGCCTGCTGTATGTGGTCATCTTCTTCCCCCTGTACGCCCTGTTCGCCGGCGGCAAGCTGGGCTTCCGGCGGATGCTGAAATACATCATCACCCCCGCCGTCACCGCCTTCGCCACCCAGAGCTCCGCCGCCACCCTGCCTGTCAACAAGGAGGCCTGCGACAACATCGGCGTGCCCAAGGACGTCAGCGACCTGGTGCTGCCCATGGGCTGCACCATGCACATGGACGGCTCCGTCCTCAGCTCCATCGTGAAGATTGCGTTCCTGTTCGGTGTGTTCGGCATGGACTTCACTGGCGCGGGCACCTACGCCATGGCCATCGCCGTGGCCATCCTCAGCGCCTTCGTGCTCTCCGGCGCTCCCGGCGGCGGTCTGGTGGGTGAGATGCTGATCGTCAGCATGTTCGGCTTCCCCGCCGACGGCACCGTACCCCAGGGCATCGCCGCCCAGGCGGAGCAGAGCTGCAAGAACGTGGGCGCCATTCTGGAAGCCGCCGGCACCGGCTTTGACCGGGTCGTCAAGACCACCTGCTTCCTGGCCGACATGGGCGACTTTGCCGCCTTCAACGAGGTCTACGCCCGTTACTTCACCTCCAAGCCCGCCCGCTCCTGCGTGGCGGTGAAGGACCTGCCCAAGGGCGTCCTGTGCGAGATCGAAGCCATCGCCGTCCAATAAACAATTCATCTTATCAAAGGAGTTTTTACCATGAAAGTCACTGTCATCGGCAGCCACCTGTGCCCTGATACCCTGTACGCCCTGAACCGCCTCAATGAGGCCAGGGCGGAGATCGACTTCAAGAACCTGTCCGCCAGTCTGGCCGACCTGAAGGTCTACCTGGCCCTGCGGCAGGACAGCCCCGTCTACGCCGACATCCGCGAGGGCGGTGGCATCGGCATCCCCTGCTTCGTCCTGGAGGACGGCACCGTCACCCGGGACCTGGAGGCTATTCTGAAGTAAGCCGGACTCATTCTCATCCGTTCCGCCCGGCTTTGGGCAGCATCCACATTACATCCCACAGATAGAGCGAAAGAAAGGACATGGCAGACGCCATGTCCTTTCTCTGTAAAAGCAGTGATTTTCTGTTTGAACCTTCGGCTCAGATGCGGCTTCTGATCTGCCGGCCCATCTCCCGGCAGCCCACCAGGGCGCAGCCCTCCTGCCAGATGTCGCCGCAGCGGATGCCCGCCTTCAGCGTCTCGTCCACGGCGGCCTCGATGGCGTCGGCCTCCGCCGCCATGTCGAAGCTGTACCGCAGCATCATGGCCGCCGCCAGAATGGTGCCGATGGGGTTGGCCTTGTCCTGGCCCGCGATGTCCGGGGCGGAGCCGTGGATGGGCTCGTACAATCCCCGGGTGCCCTCGCCCATGCTGGAGGAGGGGATCATGCCGATGGAGCCGGTGATCTGGCTGGCTTCGTCGGAGAGGATGTCGCCGAACAGATTCTCCGTCACGATGACGTCGAACTGGCTGGGGTCCCGGACGATCTGCATGGCGGCGTTGTCCACGTACATGTGGAGCAGCTCCACATCGGGGTACACCTTGGCCACCTCGGTGACCACCCGCCGCCACAGGCGGGAGGTGTCCAGCACATTGGCCTTGTCAATGGAAGTCACCCGCTTGCGGCGCTTTTGGGCCATCTGGAAGGCCACATGGGCCACCCGGCGGATCTCATGCTCCGTGTAGGACATGATGTCCGTGGCCTTCTGCTCGCCGTCCGCCTCCTCAGTGGAGTGCTCGCCAAAGTACACACCGCCGATCAGCTCCCGGACCACCACGAAGTCGATGCCCCGGGCGGCGATGTCCGGGCGCAGAGGGCAGGCGGCGGACAGGTCGGAGAACATCCGGGCGGGCCGGACGTTGGAGTACAGCTTCATGGCGCCCCGCAGCTTCAGCAGGCCTCGCTCGGGGCGGTTGACGGAGGGCTGGCTGTCCCACTTGGGACCGCCCACGGCGCCCAGCAGCACGCTGTCGGAGGCCAGACAGGTCTCCAGACTGGAGTCCGGCAGGGGCACGCCGAAGGCGTCGATGGCGTTGCCGCCCATGGGGGCGTCCGTATAGGTAAAGGTGTGGCCGAATCTGGCGGCCACGGCGTCCAGCACGCCCATGGCCTCGTTCACGATCTCGGGGCCGATGCCGTCGCCCTTGATGATGGCGATATTCTTGTTCATGCCCGGGCCTCCTTTGCCTTCAAAGAGGCCATCAGGCCGCCCTTGGCGATCATGTCCTTGATGAAGGGCGGGAAGGGCTCCGCCTGGTACGTTTCGTTTTTGGTGACGTTGGTGATGACGCCGGTGTCGAAGTCCACCGCCACCTCGTCGCCGTCGTCGATGCCCTCGCTGGCGGCGGGGCACTCCAGAATAGCCAGGCCGATGTTGATGGCGTTGCGGTAGAAGATGCGGGCGAAGTTCTTGGCGATGACGCAGGAGATTCCGCTGGCCTTGATGGCGATGGGGGCGTGCTCCCGGGAGGAGCCGCAGCCGAAGTTGACGCCGGCCACCATGATGTCGCCGTCCTTCACCTTGGTGATGAAGGTCTTGTCGATGTCCTCCATGCAGTGGGAGGCCAGTTCCTGGTGGCTCTGGGTGTTCAGATAGCGGGCGGGGATGATGACGTCGGTATCCACGTGGTCCCCGTATTTATGGACTGTTCCGTGTGCGTTCATTTAACAAAATCCTCCATTTCGCCGCACTGCGGCGAATATTGAAATCATTTTCGCCGCGGCGCGCTCCAGAGCGGCTTCTCTTGCCGCCTTGCGGCAATTCACCTTCTGTACGTGGCGAAAATACCTCGACTCGTGCGCCCTTGGGGCGCACACACCAGTGACCGATGTCACTGGTGGTGGGGGATCTAAAGGGGAAGCCTGCTCTCCCTTTAAATTTCCTCGGGATGTGCGATATGTCCGGCGATGCCGGAAGCGGCAGCCACGGCGGGAGAGGCGAGGTAGACCTCGCTGTCCACGTGGCCCATGCGGCCCACGAAGTTGCGGTTGGTGGTGGAGACGCAGCGCTCTCCGACGGCGAGAATGCCCATGTAGCCGCCAAGGCAGGGGCCGCAGGTGGGGGTGGAGACGATGCAGCCCGCGTCCAGGAAGATGTCGGTGTAGCCCCGGTGCATGCACTCCCGGTAGACGCTCTGGGTGGCGGGGATGATAATGCCCCGGACGCCGGGGGCCAGATGGCGGCCCTTCAGAATCTCAGCGGCGGCGGCCATATCCGGCAGCTGGCCATTGGTGCAGGAGCCGATGACGATCTGGTCGATGGCGATGTCTTTCCCCTCCCGGGCGGGGTGGGCGTTCTCCGGCAGATGGGGGTAGGCCACGGTGCAGTCCACCTGAGAGAGGTCGATCTCCACGGTGCGCTCGTACTCCGCGTCGGGGTCCGCCTCGTAGGCAGTCCAGGGGCGGTCAACGCGCTCCGCCACGTAGGCCCGGGTGATGTCGTCCACGGGGAAGATGCCGTTCTTGGCGCCGGCCTCGATGGCCATGTTGGAGATGGTCAGGCGGTCATAGATGCTCAGCTCCGCCACGCCGGGGCCGGTGAACTCCAGGGACTGATACCGGGCGCCGTCCACGCCGATCATGCCGATGAGGGTCAGGATCACGTCCTTGCCGGATACATAGGGCCGCAGCTTTCCAGTGAGATTCACCCGGATGGCGGAGGGCACCTTGAACCAGGTCTCCCCCGCCGCCATGGCGGCGCCCATGTCTGTGGAGCCCACGCCGGTGGAGAAGGCGCCCAGGGCGCCGTAGGTGCAGGTGTGGGAGTCGGCGCCGATGACGGCCTCGCCGGGAGCAACCAGTCCCTGCTCCGGCAGGAGGGCATGCTCGATGCCCATGGTGCCCACGTCGTAATAGTGGTCGATGTCGAACTTCCGGGCAAAGGTGCGGCACTGCTTGCACTGGGTGGCGGCCTTGATGTCCTTGTTGGGGGCGAAGTGGTCCATCACCAGGGCGATGCGGCTCTTGTCAAACACCCTGTCAAAGCCCGCGGCCTCGAACTCATTGATGGCCACCGGGGTGGTGATGTCGTTGCCCAGCACCAGGTCCAGCCTGGCCTGAATGAGCTGTCCCGCCCGCACGCTCTCGAGGCCCGCGTGCCTGGCCAGGATCTTTTGTGTCATGGTCATTCCCATAGTATTCTGTCTCCTTTTAAGCGGTGGTCTCCATCATCTTGTTGATGCCGTTGACATAGGCCCGGATGGAGGATTCGATGATATCGGTGGAAAGGCCGGTGCCGGTGTAGCGGCGGCCGTTGGGGGCCTCAATCTTCACCACGGCCTCGCCGATGGCGTCCTCGCCGTCAGTGACGGCGTTCAGGCTGAAGCTGTCCAGCTTGATATCCAGCCCCAGCATCCGGTTGATGGCCTTGAAGGACGCATCCAGGGGGCCGGAGCCGATAGCCACTTCCTCCAGCTCCTCCCCGGCGCGCTTGAGCTTCACGCAGGAGGTGTTGGGCACGCCGTCGCCGGCATTGACCACGTGACTCACCAACTGGCAGGTCTCATAATTGGCGTTGTGGCGGTGGAGCACCAGGGCCTCCAGATCGGCGGTGGTGATGTTTTTCTTCTTGTCCGCCAGAATTTTAAAGCGTGCAAAGACCTTCTCCATCTCCTGGTCACTGATCTCGTAGCCCATGGAGGCCAGTTTCTCCCGCAGAGCGTGCTTGCCGGAGTGCTTGCCCAGGACCATGGTGTTCTGGGGGATGCCTACGTCAGTGGAGTTCATGATCTCGTAGGTCTGGGCGTTGGCGATGACGCCGTGCTGGTGGATGCCGGACTCGTGGGCAAAGGCGTTGGCGCCCACGACGGCCTTGCTGGGCGGGATGGGCACGCCGGTAATGTTGCTGAGGAGCTTGCTGGAGCGGTAGATCTGCCTGGTGTTGATGTTGGTCTCCGCGTCGTAAAAATCCCGGCGGGTGTGGAGGGCCATGACGATCTCCTCCAGGCTGGCGTTGCCCGCCCGCTCGCCGATGCCGTTGACGGTACACTCCACCTGGGTGGCGCCGGCCTTGATGCAGGCCAGGGAGTTGGCGACGGCCATGCCCAGGTCATCGTGGCAGTGGACGGAGATGTCCACGTTCTCGATGCCGGTGACGTTTGCCCGCAGATAGGTGATGAGGTCCGCCATCTCCTGAGGTGTGGAGTAGCCCACGGTATCGGGGACATTCAGGGTGGTGGCGCCGGCGGCCACGGCGTTGGAGTAGCACTGGGCCAGGAAATCCCACTCGGAGCGGGAGGCGTCCTCGGCGGAAAATTCGATGTCCGCGCACTTGCTTCTGGCGTAGCCCACCATGTCGGTGATGCGCTGGAGGACCTCCTCCCGGGTCATCTTCAGTTTGTACTCCATGTGGATGTTGCTGGTGGCCAGGAATACATGAATGCGGGGGTGGTTGGCCTCCTTCACCGCGTCCCAGGCGGCGTCGATGTCGCCCTTCGTGCAGCGGGCCAGGGACGCCACGGTGCAGTTGGTGACGGCACTCGCGATGGCCTGGACGCTCTTGTGGTCCATGGGGGAGGCGATGGCAAAGCCGGCCTCGATGATGTCCACGCCCAGCTTATCCAATTGCTTTGCCATTTCGATCTTCTCAGAGAGATTCATGCTGCAGCCGGGGGACTGCTCGCCGTCTCTCAACGTCGTGTCAAAAATCTTGATGCGCTTCATGGTCTGGTTCCTCCTGCTTTCTATCTGAAAATTTTCCCTGACAAACAAAAAAGCTTTCGTCTCTTCAAAGAAGAGACGAAAGCCTGAACTTCCGCGGTACCACTCTCATTGGCATAAAAAATGCCCGCTTCCGGCATCGGCACAGCTCCTTGCTGTGCGAATCCCGCCTCTCTGGTAACGGTGAGGAAACCCGTTTCCGCCTAAACCACGGTCTCAGCGGAAATACTCGAGGGCCAGTGACATCTTCCCACTCTGCATTGCCTCGCAGCGGCCGGCAACTCTCTGAAGCGTCTGCGGAAAGACTTTTTCCCTGTCAACGTATCTGTTCGTTTTGCTGTTGGGTTATAAAATACAGGATGATCGTCCGTTTGTCAAGTCCTGTTTTTTTGATTTTTTCAAAGTCTTTTTTCAGCAGCCCGTCATTTTTTCACGGAAACCGGCCGCTGTTTCTTGCACAGGAAAAGTCCGCATGGTAAAATATAAGATTAATTTCAGCGGCGCTCTGCCGCCCGTAAAAGAGGCGTAAAGCCCATATGCCTGACAATGTCAAAAAATTTCATCAAATGGAGGCACTGGCCCAGGACGTCCTGCGCCTGGCCCGGAACACCCTGCTGGTCCATCTGCGGTTTCTGGACATGGCGCTGAACCAGTTCACCCCCGCCTCCTACCCCGGCACCCTGGCCACGGACGGCCAGCACCTGTTCTACGACGCCTACTACGTGCTCTCCGCCTACAAGGCGGAGCGGGAGCGCTCCGTCCGGGACTATCTGCACATCGTGCTCCACTGCGTGTTCCGCCATCTGTTCATCAGCCCGGACATCGACCGCCGGTGCTGGGACCTGGCCTGCGACATCGCCGTGGAGTCCGCCATCAACGACCTGGGGCTGGACTGCGCCGCCTGCCGCCGCCAGACCGCCCAGCAGGAGATCCTGCGGGACCTGGAGCGGCAGGTCACGCCTCTGACCGCCGAGAAGCTCTACCGCCATCTGGTGGACCGGAAGCTGCGGGACGACCAGCTCTCCCAGCTGCGGGAGCCGTTCCTGGCCGACGACCACCGGGCCTGGTATCTCCCCGTGAAGGGCGGGACCCAGGGGGGCGGCGGCGAGCAGAGCGGCACGCCCGCGGAGATGCCCAACAGCTCCGCCGCCAAGGAAAAAGAGGGCCAAGGCGGCAGTCCCGCCCGGCAGAATGCCCCCAGCTCCGCCTCGGAGGCCCGCCGCAAGCAGCTGGAGGAGACCTGGAAGGAGATCAGCCAGCGGCTCCAGGTGGACCTGGACACCCTCTCCGCCCGGCAGTCCACCGGCGCCAAGGGCCTGATTCAGGAGCTGAAGACCGTCAACCGGGAGACCTACGACTACGGGGAGTTCCTCCGCCGGTACATGACCCTGGGCGAGACCGTCCAGATCAACGACGACGAGTTCGACTATATCTTCTACACCTACGGGCTGAAGCTGTATGAGAACATGCCCCTGGTGGAGCCGCTGGAGTACAAGGAGGTCCGGCGGGTCAAGGAGTTCGTCATCGCCATCGACACCTCCGGCTCCGTCAGCGGCGACCTGGTGCAGCGGTTCATCACCAAGACCTACAACATCCTGGAACAGCAGGAGAACTTCTTTACCAAGATCAACCTCCACATCATCCAGTGCGACGCGGAGGTCCAGGAGGACCGCCGCATCACCTGCCGGAAGGACTTTGAGACCTATCTGAAGACCATGAAGCTCCGGGGCTTTGGCGGCACGGACTTCCGGCCCGTGTTCCGCTATGTGGACAACCTCATCCGCGCCGGGGAGTTCACCAACCTCAAGGGCATGATCTATTTCACCGACGGACAGGGCGTGTTCCCCGACCATCCCCCGGCGTACGACGCCGCCTTTGTCTTTGTCAACGACGACTATGTCTCACCGGATGTACCGGTGTGGGCCATCAAGCTGGTGCTGCAACGTGAAGAACTCTGAACTTCAAATCGGACCGCTGACCCTGGACCCGGCCCGCCGGCGGGCCGCCGTCACAGGCCCCGACGCCGCCGTCCGCGTCCGGAAGGAGGACGCGGCGGCTCTGGCGGAGGTCGAGACGCTGGTGATTCCCGGCCACGTGCGGACCTTTCTGGGGCTGAGCCGCTTCCCCGCCCTGCGGGTGGTCTCCTACGACGGGGACGCCGACGTGTTCGGCTTCGGGGAGGGCGCGGCCTGGCTGGCGGAGAAGGCCGCCGACCCCGACGGCCTCATGCAGCGGCTGGCCACCAATATGCTGGCCGCGCCGCCGATCAGCGGCGCCCTGACCGCCGTCATCGCGCCCCATGTCCCCCCGCTCCACGCCGCACCGTCCTGGCGGCGCCTGCTGGACGCCATCCACGAGCTGGCGGAGTGCAGCAACGGGCGGCAGGACTCCTCCCGGCAGAACGTCTGCCTCTGCCGGAGCTTCGCCCAGCTCAAGCAGCTGGAATACGCCCAGTACATGGGCTTCGCGGTGTCTGAAATTCCCTACCCGGAGGAGACGGCGTCCCTCTATGTGCCGGAGAATTGCTTCTCCCCCAGGGAGCAGCTGGTCTGCGCCCTCTCCCTCCCCCAGGCCCCCTTCTACCAGGAGGTCTACACCGCCGACG
>CAMBAJ010000075.1 GCA_945864305.1 uncultured Clostridia bacterium
CTGCTGATCTCACAGCGGGGCTGCACACCGTGGCGCAGGGCCACCTCGATCACATGGCGCTCCGCCGCCTTCCACTCCGCCTCGTGCTCCGTCCGGTTCCAGCCAAGGCTCATGGAGTAGTCCGCCGGGCCGAACTGGACCATGTCCGCCCCAGGGATGGAGCAGATTTCCTCGATGTTGTCCACAGCTTCCTTCTTTTCGATCATGAAGCACAGCACGATGTCATTCAGCCGGGCGATGTGCTCCATCTGGGTCACGCCGTTGGGGCTGCTGATAAAGCGGCGGTTGGGGCAGCCGTACCAGCCGTCGGTCCCCGCCACCAGCAGGCGGATGGAATTGATGGAATCCCGGACCTCCTGCGGCGTCCGGTGGTCCGCGAAGTTGACAGCCTGGAAGCCGGAGGCCACCGCCTTCTGCGCCACATAAAACCGGTTCTGAAAGTCCACCTTGATCATGGAGCCCATCTCATACAGCTCGGCGGCCCGGGCCATGTTCTCCAGGTCCGCCTGGGTAAAGGGCGCGTACTCCGCCACGAATTCCATATAGTCGAAATTTCCCGTGGCACCCAGGGATTCCGTGTAAAGGGGCCACGTGCTCCATAGGCGGGTGGCCACCGAGGTCCTTCCCTGGCGCAGGATGCGGCGCAGCTTGTTTTCCTTCATCATGTCGTTGTTCCTCCGCTCTTTTGTGGGTGCAGGCTGGTCACTGCAAAATCATAAACCAAAGGGGGATGGTCACGACGGACAGGATCGTGCTCACCGCCACCAGCAGGGCGCCCAGCTCCGAGTCCCCGTGATACCGGGCGGCCAGCACCGCTGTCAGGCTGGCGGCGGGCATGCCGGAGAGCAGCGTGCAGGCGGCCGTGACGATGTACGGCACCTGAAACAGCCGGCAGACCAGCAGCACGATTGCCGGCACCACCAGCAGCCGCACCGCTGTAAAGCCCCACACATCGGCCCGCAGCAGATGCCTGAAATCCATTTCCGACAGCACCACGCCGATCAGCAGCATGGAGATCAGCATCATGCAGTTGCTGGCATATCCCAGGGTCCGGTCCAGAAAGGACGGCAGCCGGAAGCCGGTCAGCATCATCACCAGGCCCAGCATGGCGGCGATCATGCAGCCGTTCGTCATCAGTCTCTTGGCCGAGGACTTCCAGTCCGATTTCACGCCGGTGTACAGGGACAGCCCGTAGCTCCAGCAGAACATCCGGACAAAGATCATGTACATGCTCTGCTGCAAAACGCCGGCGTCCCCCAGCAGGCTCTGGATGACGGGCAGGCCGATGAACAGGGCGTTGGAGTTGATCAGTCCGTAGCGGAACACCTTCTCCTGGTGCTCCTCCTTGCGCCGGTACAGCACCTTCCCCAGGACCGTGACCAGCAGCATCACAAACACGCTGATCGCAATGGTGGCCAAAAAGCTCCGGAGCGTCTCCATATCCGCGTCGGTTTTAAAAGAGAGAAATATATTGCAGGGCAGAACCACAGTCATCAGCACATCCGTCAGGCAGTCCCGCCCCTGGTCGGTGATGGTGCCCCGCCTGCGCAGCCAGACGCCGGTCAGCACCAGCAAAACCATGATGAGCTCCAGCTGTAAAAGATCCTTGAGCATATTCCCAGTCCTCTTATGTTCTCATTTCTCCGGAGCCGGACATGCCGGCTCCGGTTTTGCGCAGTGAAAGGAAAGGGGGCCTCTGATATACAGAGGCCCCCTTTTTTGTGCAACAAACCTCAGTCTGAATTACAGGAAGGGCACGAAGCTCTGGAACAGGTCGCGCTGCTCCTTCAGGTTGGCAATGGTGTCCTCCACGTTCAGGACGAAGGGATTCTGGAAGCAATAGTCGTTGACCATGGTGTTCCAGTCGTCGGTACCGGTGGCTTCCAGAACAGCGGCGTTCATAGCCTCCACGATCTCAGCGGGAGTGCCCTTGGGAGCCAGCAGCACATACTCGGTATCGATCTTCAGCTCGGGGACGGTGTCGCTGGCGGCGGGCTGGTTGGGGATCAGGTCGGGAGCCTTGGACAGGCAGGTGCACAGGCTCTTCAGCTGGCCGTTCTCGATGTAGTCGGCAGCGGTGGAGTAGGGCAGAGAGGTGGCGTCGACTTCGCCGCCCAGCAGAGCGGTCAGACGGTTGGCGCCGTCACCGGCGTCGATGATGTTGAACTGAGCGCCGCCCAGGTTGGTCAGAACGCAGGTCTGGATGTACACGCCGCCGCCGGTGGAGGTGCCGTACTTGATCTGGCCGGGGTTGGCGATGGAGGCGTCGATCAGCTCCTGCAGGGTGTCATAGGGAGCGTCAGCGGGAACGACGATGTTCTCGCCGGACTGGATGCCGTAGACAGCCACGGGCTCGAAGGCGTCATAGCCGAAGTCCACCATGCCGGTGGCCTCGTTGCCGTTCAGAGCGGCGGTGTTGGTGGCGATGAAGGTGTAGCCGTCCTTGTCGCCGTCCTTGTACTGCTGCATGCAGGTGGCGCCGTTGGAACCGGTGACGTTGGTGGCAACCACGGACACGCCCAGAACGCCTTCCAGAGCGGTGCACAGCTGGCGGGCCATGTAGTCGGTGTCGCCGCCGGCGGCGTGGGTCACGTAGACATTGATGGTCTTGCCGGGCCAACCTTCATCGGCGCTGGAGGTCTCGGTGCTGGAAGAGCTGCTGGAAGTGCTGGAGCTGGAGCTAGAGCTGGAGCCGCCGCAGGCAGCCAGGCTCAGGACCATGGCCAGGGTCAGGAGCAGGGCAAACATTCTTTTCATAGTGATTGTGTTCCTTTCTTCGTTGAGAGTTTTTTATTCATCACTGCCGGCCTTCTGCATGGCCTCCAGCTCCGCCTGTTCCGCGCGCTTGGCGTCCTTCAGGTTGGAACGGACAGAGAAGATGACCACGAAAACGGTGGCAATGATCAATACACAGAAAATGGGGTGATTCCAGAAGGGATCGCTGGAGGTCAGCTGGGACACGCGGCGCAGGTTCTGCTCGAACGTGGGGCCCAGAATGAAGCCCAGGATCATGGGGACGGTGGGGACCTTGGACTTGATCAGCAGATAGCTCATCAGGCCGAAGCCCACCATGCAGTAGGTGTCAAACAGCATGTTGGCGTTGCCGATGGCGCCGATGGCGCACAGCACGACCACCACAGGCAGCAGGTAGTTCTTGGGTACCTTCAGGACCGAGACGAAGAACCGCATGCCCAGCAGCATGAACAGCATCATGAAGATGGCGGACAAGACCATGGCGAAGAAGATGGCATAGACCACGTTGCCGCTCTTCTCATAGATCAGGGGACCGGGGGCCACGTTGTGGACCTGCAGGCCGCCCAGCAGCATGGCGGTGGCGGCGTCGCCGGGGATGCCCAGGGACAGCAGGGGGATCATAGCGCCGCCGATGGTGCCGTTGTTGGCAGCCTCGGAGGCCACGACGCCGTCCATGATGCCGGTGCCGTACAGCTCACGGTGCTTGGAGGTGTTCTTGGAGACGGTGTAGGAGATCATGCAGGACACGCCGCCGCCGATGCCGGGCAGAATGCCGATGCCCACGCCGATGAGGGCGGAGACGATGGCGTTGCGGATCTGGCCCACGAATTCCTTGAAGGTGAAGCCCACGCCCTTGATCTTGACGTTGCTGCGAATGGTGAAGTCCTGGTTCTGGCGGACCGTCTCCGCGTAGGACATGACCTCGGCGATGGCAAACAGGCCGATCAGCAGGACCACGAGAGCGAAGCCGTTGTTCAGCTGATACAGGCCGAAGGTGAAGCGGGGCTTGGAGTCGATGGGAGCCAGGCCGACGGTGGCCAGCAGGGCGCCCAGCACGGCGCTGATCAGACCCTTGGGCATGTCGTGGCCGGTCAGGGCAATAACCATGGACAGGGAGAACACGGTCAGCGCGCAGTACTCATAGGCCTGGAACTTCAGGGCGAAGTCGCACAGGGCGGGAGCCAGGACCATCAGCAGGCCGATGCCGATGATGGTGCCGATGAAGGAGAACACCACGCCGGTGCCCAGGGCCTTGCCGGCCTCGCCCTTGTCCGCCAGGGGCTTGCCGTCAAAGCAGGTGGCCACGGAGGAGGGGGTGCCGGGGATGTTCAGCAGAATGGCGGAGATCAGACCGCCGGAGATGCCGCCGATGTACAGGGCCATCAGCATGGAGATGCCCTCGGAGGCGGTCATGGAATAGGTGACCGGCAGGAACATGACGATGGCCATGGTGGCGGTCAGGCCGGGGATGGAGCCGAATACGATACCAACGACGGTACCGATGGCGATCAGGATGATCGTCATGGGCTGGAGGACTTCTGTTAAACCTTGCAGAATCATATCTTCAACTCCTCCTTACAGACCAAATACGCTCAGGATGCCCACCGGCAGCAGCACGTTCAGCACATATCTGAAGATGAAGAACAGCACCACGCCGGCAACCACCGCGGTAATGGCGGCAGGCACATAGTTCTTCTTCCACTTCTCCCGGGGCGTCAGGATCAGAATCTGTACGAACAGGTACACAACGGTGGTGATGAGGAAGCCGATGACGCCCATCAGACCCACATACAGGCCCAGAGCGATGAAGCTGGCGACGACCTCGCGCTTTTCCATCAGGATTGCTTTCAGAGAGGTCTTTTCGATCTTGCCGCCCTCAGCCAGATACTTCTTGCGCTTCCGGAGGCCTCTCACGATGATCCACAGGCTCAGGAACAGCAACACGCCGCCCCAGAGATAGGGGATAAAGTGGTTGGTCAGGGGGGTGGAGCCCAGGCCGGTGAAGGTCTGGATGCTGGGGATCATGGAGAGGTATGCGATAGAAAATACTGCGAGCACAATGCCGGGGATGATGTCCAGTTTGTATTGCTTGTTCTTCAAGCTGCTCTACTCCTTCCTATCCTAGGTAGGTTTTGCTCAGGCAAAATCCAGCAGGGTCCCGTTTTCGTCAAAGCGGAGATCACGGGGTTCCTCAAGGATTTCCATGTCATCCCGGTCCCGGACCTGGTCCAGCAGGGCCTCGGAGACCATGATGGTCTCCAGGGACAGGGTATTTTTGATATATACCATGCGGATGTGATTTTTGTCAATCTGGGTCAGCGTTTTCAGTGCGGCCTGGAGGGCCAGCTTGTCGTCCTCCAGCACCATGGGGATCTTGCCGACCTTCAGCACGGTGGAGGTGATCATGTTGAAATAGGTGGCGTTGGTGTCCAGCTTTTCAAAGGCCCGCTTGGTGGTGGTGTCCGCCATGCCCAGGCCCACGAAGCTGCCGTGGCTCTCGTCCGAGATATCAAACACCACCGTGCGCTGCTTCTGGATGCCGCCGCTGGCGAAGGGCGTTCCGAACGTGCCGGTGACGTTGGGGTCCATGCCGCTGCCGGAGAAGTTCTTGCCGATCTCGTGGACCATCAGAACGTCGGTCTCCGGGATCAGGAGACGGGGCATCCGGCTCTTGGCATACAGCAGCAGGTCCGGCTCTTTTTCAAAAATCTCCTCGGCGGGGATGACCTCGATCCGGCAGGTCTGGTCGAACTCGTTTTCGATGGGGGCCACGCCGAAGATGACGTTGCAGCTGTCGAAAACCGCCTTGGCAAACACCGGCAGCCGCTCGCCCATCTTGCCGAAGCCCTCTTTGTGCAGGGAGTCCGCGCCGGCCCGCTTGCCCATGCCGATGGCCATCATCTTGATGAGGCCGGACTCATAGGGGCCGCGGAAGGCCGTGTGTCCCTTGATGCGTCCCACCACGATGACCGCGTCCGCGTCGTGGGCGAATTTGTCCATCCGGACCTCGTCGCCGTCCAGCACCTCGCCCACGCGGACGGTCTCCATGCTGGAGAAGATGGGGCAGCCGCAGAACTCCTCCGTGATGCCGTAGCTCTCCAGGATCTGGCGCTGGCCCTCGTCCGTGGCGCCGCCGTGGCTGCCCATGGCCGGGATGATATAGGGCTGTGCGCCCTGTTCTTTCACAAACGTCGCCAGCTCCCGCAGGATGACCGGCATATTGGCGATCTGCCGGCTGCTGCCGGTCAGCACCACCCGCATCCCCGGTTTGATCCGGGAACGCAGTTCCGGATTGTCCAGCTTTTCCCGCAGGTAGGCCGGAATATCCTCGATCTCATCGCGCTTGAAGATCTGCCGTACCCTGCACATCTTCGGGATCGGCGTGCCGGCCAGCACTTGCCGCAGGCCGGACTGCTCCTTGATTTCCATGGGCGACACACTCCCTTTCTGTGAGCCACAGGATTTATGCTTGCTTCAGCCGCATCAGACGCGCCAGCTGGATGACCTGTCCCAACTCCGGAAACGGATTGGCGCCCAGGGTCTGCTCGCTGATCTGCATCAGCGGATTCACCCGGAAGCCTAGGAACCGTCCCCGCAGCAGCAATGTCAGCGTCTCGCCGCCGGCTTTCAGGTAAAGGCTGCCGGGAATGAGCTCCCCCAGCTTCTCCACAAGCTCCATCTGCTGCTTGGGGAGCTTCAGAGCCTTCCACTCTCCCGCCTTGACCGTGACCGGAGCGAAGTTCGCCCCCGGCCAGACCAGCTGCACGAACGCGCCGTTGAACATGGCGTTATGCCCATCCTCGATCACGGGGAAGGTGACGTCCGCCATCTCCACGGACATGGTGCCGCACCGGCCGGTGACATGCTCGCGGCTCATAAAGGTATCCGCGCTGGGGGGGACCAGGCCGCAGGCGCGGACCTTTTCCGCCGTGGTACCGCTCTTGGGCTGGTGCTCACAGTCGGTCAGTTCCCCGCACACGGCATATTGGATGATCGCTGCCCGCACGGCATCGGTATACCGCCGGCTCATAGGCCGTACCAGCAGCAGATATCCCGCCAGGCAGGCGGCGATCAGCAGGTAGCCGATGGCGCCGCCTCCGGCGTTTTTCAGGAAGAGCAGCACGCCCAGGATCAGCAGCACGATGAAATAAGCCAGATTCACCAGCATCATCCGCACCCGCTGCCGTTTCAGCGTCTGTACAGCCTCCTTCATGGATTACACCTCAACCCATTCCTTGCCAGCCCACTTGGGATGGTCATAGACGGACTTGTCGGCCACATAGGGCCACTTCTTGCCCTCCACCACGGCCAGGCAGCCATTCACGCACATTTTGGCCATCTTGATGACGGCCTCGCGGGTCTGGGCGGCACTGTGGGGGCTGACAATGACGTTGGGGCAGTGCAGAATCTCGTCGTCCACATGGGTGGGCTCATTGTAGAACACATCCAGGCCGGCGCCGGCGATGCTGCCGTTCTTCAGCGCCTCGCACAGGTCGGGCTCGTTGACGATCTCGCCGCGGCTGCAGTTGATCAGCAGGGCCGTGGGCTTCATGGCGTTCAGCTCGGCCTTGGCGATGGTGTTGTTGGTGACGCCCTCGATCAGGGGCATCTGCACGATGACCACGTCGGCGGCCTTCAATGCCTCGAACTTGTCGTCGTACTTCTCCACGCCCAGCTCGGCCATCTGCTCCTTGGACAGGAAGCTGTCGTAGCCGATGACCTTCATATCCAGGCCGATGCACAGGTGGGCGATGATCTTGCCGATGGTGCCCAGGCCGATGATGAGGCAGGTCTTCTCCTCCACCTCAAAAGCCTTCTTGGCGTCGCGGATCTTCCAGTTGCCCTTGCGCTGCTCCACATCGCTCTCCACCATGTTCTTGGAGAGGGCCAGCATCAACGTGATGGCATGCTCGGCCACGCTGCGGTTGTTGGCGCCCGGGGTGACCACCACGGGGATGCCCAGCTTGGTGGCGGACTCCACATCGACACTGTCGTAGCCGATGCCGGTGCGGCCGATGACCTTCAGGCTCTCGCTGCTCTCCATGGTCTCCTTGTCGATGGCGCCCTTGTCGGCCACGCGGACAATGAAGGCATCGGTGTCCTTCAGCTGGTCCAGATAGTTGTGCGGATGGGCGTCATGCGCCACAAAAATGTCGGCTTTTCCTTCCAGAAGCGCCATGCCCTCCGGGCAGATCGCTTCGGTCATAGTAACTTTCATAAAACTGTTTCCCCTTTTTGAAAGTCTCTCACTGCTCGGCCTTGGCGTTGGCCATGCGGATGCCGTAGTCCATGGCGTTGACCAGGCTCAGCTCGTTGGCGTGGCCGTCGCCGGCATGGCCGAAGCCGGTGCCGTGGTCCACGGAGGCACGGATGATAGGCAGGCCCAGCGTCACGTTGACGCCGGCCACGGCATCCCAGTGGCCCTCGGCCTTGTTGTACACAAAGCCCTCCACCTTCAGAGGGATGTGGCCCTGGTCGTGATACATGACGACCACGATGTCGTACCAGCCGCCCAGTGCCTTGGAGAACACGGTATCGGGAGGCGTGGGCTTCTTCTCCACGATGTTGATGCCCTCGGCCATGGCCTGGTCGATGGCGGGCTGGATCTCCTCGATCTCCTCGCGGCCGAACATGCCGTTCTCACCGCAGTGGGGGTTCAGACCGGCGACAGCCAGCTTGGGCTCCTTGATGCCGATGGCCTTGCATCCCTCGTTGGCGATACGGATGACGTCCAGAACGCGGTCCTTCTTCACGCGGTCGCAGGCCTCCCGCAGGGAGACGTGGGTGGACACGTGGACCACCCGCAGGTCCTCATGGGCCAGCATCATGGTGTACTTGGAGGTGTGGGTGTAGTCGGCGTAGATTTCGGTGTGGCCGCTGTAGTGGTGGCCGGCCATGTTGATGGCCTCTTTGCTCAGGGCGTTGGTGATGGTGGCGTCCACCTCACCGGCCATGGCCAGCTCAATGACCTTCACCACGTACTGGAACGCAGCCTCGCCGCCCAGAGCGGTGGCACCCAGGCCGAAGGGCTTGGGATTCTCAGGGTCGTTGGGGATGTCCTCAGCCTTGACGATGCCCATGTCGTACACGTCGATGACGCCGTACTCGTAGTTGGCCTCGCTGACAGACTTGATGCCCCGGACCTTCATGTCGATGCCGGAGACCTTCTTGGCCACCTTGGCGGCGTACTCCATGCAGGAGACGTCACCGATGACCAGAGGACGGCAGCGGTCATAGATGGTCTTGTCAGCCAGGGCCTTGACCGTGATCTCCGGGCCGTTGCCGAAGGGATCACCCATGGTGATACCGAGAATGGGTTTGTTCATATGTACTCCTCCTTGAAAGTCTTGTATGAAAGCCTATGCTCAGCAGAGGCCCTTTTCCTCGTTCTCTTTCAGAACCGCCTTCAGCTCCTCAATGCCCTCGTCGCACAGATAGTTGAAGGGCTTGCGGCAGTCGCCGACGGGATAGCCCAGCAGGTTGACGGCCTTCTTGATAATCGTGTTGGGGTTGCCGAACTTGAACACGCGGGACAGCGTGGCAATGGCGTCCTGGGCCTCCTGGGCCTTCTCCAGATCGCCGGCCACGAAGTAGTTGTAGATGGAGGCCACGGTCTTGGGATACAGGTTGGCACGGCCGGCCACGCCGCCGGCGCCGCCCTCCTTCAGGCAGGTCAGGATGTTGCCGTCGTTGCCGGCCAGCACGGAGAAATCCTTGCCGATGTCGCGGGTCTCGCGGATATAGGCCTTCAGGTTCTCAATGTCGCCGCTGGAGTCCTTGGCGCCCATGATGACGTCCACGTCCCGGGCCAGCTTGCCAACGGTCTCGGGCAGCAGCTTGTTGCCGGTACGGGCGGGGATGTTGTACAGCACGATGGGGATGTTCACATGCTTGGCCACCTCGACGTAGTGGTCATACAGCTCCTTCTGGCTGGCCAGAGCGAAGCTGGGGGTGATGATGGACAGGACGTCCGCACCCATCTCCTCGGCGCGCTTGCTCATGTAGACGGTGTCGCGGGTGGAGATGCAGCCGGTGCCGGCATACACGGGGATACGGCCCTTCACCTGGTCGATGGTGGCCTCCAGGACCTCCTCCTTCTCCTTCAGGCTCAGGATGTAACCCTCGCCGTTGGTGCCGAAGGGGAAGATGCCGTGGACGCCGCCGGCGATCTGCCGCTCGATCTGGTTGCGCAGCTCGGGGATGTTCACGCTCTCATCCTCAGGGTTCATGGGAGTGATGACGGGAGGGATAATGCCCTTGATTGCAACGTTTTTCATATTGACGCTCTCCTTACAAATACTTTTTACAGAACTTCCTGATAGATGCGGCGGGCGTCATCGGGGGTGACTTCCCGCATGTTGTTCACCAGCAGACGGGTGACCTCCATACCGGAGGCGACCAGGGCCTCCAGGTCCTCCTTGGGCACGCCGAACTCGGTCAGGCTGGTGGGGATGTCCAGGTGCTTCACGATGCCCTCCAGCTTGGCAATGACGGCCGCGCTCTTCTCCTCCACGGTCTTGGCGTCGCCCCGCAGGCAGCGGTCATAGGCCTCGGCCAGACGCTCCCGGCAGGCGGGCTCGTTGAACCGCATGACAGGTGCCAGCAGGATGGCGTTGGACACGCCGTGGGCGATGTGGTACTTGCCGCCCAGGGGGTAGCTCAGGGCGTGGACGGCGGTGGTGCCGGAGGCGGTGATGGCCACGCCGGCATAGACGCTGGCGATGTGCATCTTGTTCTTGGCGTCGA
>CAMBAJ010000076.1 GCA_945864305.1 uncultured Clostridia bacterium
TGTGGGGCCACAGGGCGTAGGACTGGAACACCAGGTTCAGTCCGCGCTTGCTGGGTTCGGCGTAGTAGGCATCGTCAGCGTTGATCATCTCCACGCCGTCGATGGTCATGATGCCGTTCTGGGGCTTTTCCAGGCCGGAGACCACGCGCAGAGTGGTGGTCTTGCCGCAACCGGAGGGGCCCAGCAGAGTCATGAAGTCACCGTCCTCGATGGTCAGGTTGATATCCCGCAGGACGTGGTTGCTGCCGTAAAATTTATCAATATGCTTTAATTCAATGCGACTCATATATCATTCTTTCCTTTCTGTCAAATAGCACGTGCTCCGGAATTACCAGCTCTTGCTGATATCAGCGCCGCCGACCTTGTTGGCAACGATGTAGCAGACCAGGATGTACAGCAACACAACCACGGAGATGGCGTCAGACATCTGGTTGTAGCCCTCCTGAGAGTAAGTGAAGGCCAGATAGGACAGGGTCCGGGTGGTGGGGGTCATCATGATGATGATCAGGTCCAGCTCCTTGGCGATGGAGATGAACACCAGCATAAAGCCGGAAATAAAGCCGTTCTTTGCCAGGGGAATGATGATGGAGGTCATCCGCTTCCAGAAGCTGGCGCCGGCGATATCCGCCGCCTCTTCCAGTTCCACGCTGATGGACAGCATGTTGGCGGTACCGGAGCGGCTGGCAAACGGGAAGTGCTTGACCACGGAGGTCAGAATGATCAGAGTGAATGTTCCGTACAGGGAGGGGATCAGACCGCCCAGATGCTGACGGGAGAACATGGAGAAATACATGGTGGAGAACGCCACGCCGCTCATCAGGTAGGGCACGAACACCAACTGCTCGGTCAGGTTGCCGTACCACTTGCCGCGGCCGCGGGAGCTGATGTAGCCCAGGAACTGGCCGCAGAAGGCGGTGATGATGGAGGCGATCAGAGACAGACGGATGGTGTTCCAGAAGGACTGCCAGAACTCGTCATGGCGGAAGATGCCGGGATAGTTGGTGTACCTCACAGCGGCGTCCGTGGTGCCGATCCAGTTGTACAGCGTCAGATTGTCCAGTCCGTAGCCCGCGCCGGTGGTAATCTGGAAGGTCTCCATGATCAACACGAAGAAAGGCATCACCATGGCCAGGAACAGGAACACGAACAGGAAGGCCATCATGGGCTTCTTGGCCTTGCCCAGAGGCATCAGAGTGCTGCGGCCGCCCTTGCCGCCCACGGTGGCATAGGACTTGCGGACGCCCACGATGCGCTGGTTGCCCACCAGAATGAGAGCCGCCAGACCGACCAGAACGATGGACATAGCATAACCGACGCCGCGGGGACCCTGGTCGATGAACACGCGCATCTTGGTGGCCAGCGTGTAGTAACCGATGCGGTTGCCCAGGTTGGCGGCCACGCCGTATGTACCGATAGACTTGGAGATGGTCATGACCAGTGCGGACAGCACGGAGGGCATGATCAGAGGCAGGGTGATGTGGCGCAGAATCTGGGCCTTGTTAGCGCCCTGGATCTCGCCCATCTCCTCCAGCTCGGAGTTGATGGAGCGAAGTGCGCCGGACACCTGGATGTAGGAGAATGCATAGTAGTGAAGGGACATGCAGAACACGATGGCGATAGGGCCATAGGCCAGCCAGTCAGGAATTGGTATTCCCAAGCCCCACAGAAAGCCGTTGGCGCCGCTGGTGGGAGTGCGGAACACCGCCAGCCAGGCCAGAGCCTTGGTCCAAGAGGGGATCATGTACGGCACGGTGACCAGCAGACCCAGGACTTTCTTGCCAGGCAGGTCCGTGCGGATCATCAGCCAAGCCAGGACGGAGCCCAGAGGCACGGAAATCAGCGTGGTGCAAATACCGCAGACCAAGGAGTGGCACAGCGGCTCCCACAGGACGGCCTTGCTCATATTGCTGGCCAGCATGTATTTCCAATAGTACAGAGTAAAGTCGCCCACTTTGCCGTCCACGCGGCGCAACTCAGACTGAGCCAGGGTGAAGGTCTCCTTGACCATGGTCAGCAGGGGGATCACGATCAGGCAGAACAGCACAATCAGGCTGACCAGCACGATCATGTTGAACGGGTTTTTCACCACATTCAAAATCAGGTTTTTCAACCTTGTCTTCGTCATGCGCTTTTTGGGAAGATTTTTCTTTGACACGGTAACACCTCTTTCTCAATACTGCCGGGAATCTTTGCCTGGGATACGTTTCCTTTTCCTTCCCTCACATCCATTTCTCGCCTCGAATTTGCACCCGGGAACCGTGATCAATGGTCCCCGATTTGTGCAAACGTTTGCGCTTTGCTGTTCCAATTATAATGCTTTTTTAGAAGGTTTGTCAATTGATATACTCCCCATTTCCAGTGGGTTTTTTTATGAATTTTCACAATTTAAAGTTGTAACTTCCCCGAGATACACAACCGCTTTCCGTCATTTCGCCAATCGTTGTTCAGATGCCATAAAAATATCCGGAACACCTTTTTCGAGGTCACTGTCCCCGGGATTTTGGGTCGTGTCCCATGTCAAAGCGCTCCCATTGTACGATGCGGTTTTGCAAACCCGCAGCCAAACTTTTGCCAAATCTACGCAAAATTCGCCCACTGAGCCGCGTACATCGCCGCGTAGATACCGCCCGCTGCCAGCAGCTCGTCATGGGTCCCCTGCTCGGCCACGCCGCCCTGGTTCAGTACTAGAATGCAGTCCGCATTGCGGATAGTAGCCAACCGGTGGGCAATGACAAAGCAGGTCCTGCCCTGCCGCAGATGCTCCATGGCGAGGCCGATCTCCCCCTCCGTCTCCGTGTCCACATTAGAGGTGGCTTCGTCCAGGATCACGATATCCGCATCCGTCAGCAAGCACCGGGCAATGGCCAAAAGCTGTCGCTGGCCCTTGGAAATACCGGCGCCCTCGTCGGTGAGAACCGTGTCATAGCCCTCGGGCAGAGAAGTGATGAACCGATGGATGCGGGCCGCCTTGGCCGCCTCCACGATCTGCTCCCGTGTGGCCCCCGGCGTACCGTAGGCGATATTCTCCGCGATGGTGCCGCTGAACAGCCAAGTGTCCTGCAAGACCAAGGCCAGCCGCCGGCGCAGGCCGTCCCGGCTGTACAGGCTCACCGGAACGCCGTCAATGGTAATGCTCCCCTTCTGAGGCTCGTAGAACCGCAGCAGCAGGGAGACCAGGGTGGTTTTGCCGGCGCCGGTGGGACCCACCACCGCCGCCAGGCATCCCGCCGGCACGCTGGCGGTGAAGTCCCGCAGGACAGGCCTCTCTGGATCGTAGCCGAAATCCACGTGGTCGAAGGTGATGTCGCCCCGCAGGCCTTCCGCCGGTACCGCGTCCGCCGGGTCCCCCGCCTCCGGCCGCTCGTCCAGCAGGTCCAGCACCCGCTCCGCCGCGGCTGCGCTGGCCTGGAGTTCACTCAGGAGGTTGGCAGCCTCCCGGATAGGACCGGAGAACTTCCGGGAATAGAGCACAAAGGAGGAGAGACTGCCCAGCGTCAGGCCGCCGCCCAGGTAGAGCAGCGCTCCAAATACGCTGATGGCCGCCAGCGAGAAATTGTTGATGAAGTTCACCGACGGCCCCAGGGCCGCGCTGGCCCGGTCCGCCTCGTAGTAAGCGCTGGACGCCTTTTCGTTGTATGTCTCAAACTGCCTCTGGTCCGCCGCCTCCACGCCATAGGTCCGGATGGCCTGCTGCTGGCCCATGCGCTCCTCTGCGAAGCCATTCAGCTTTCCCAGCTCTTTGGAGCGCAGGCGGAACAGGGGGTGAATCCGTTTCATCTGAAAGCGAGCCAGCACCACGGACAGCGGCACCGTTACGAAAAATACGCCCGTCAGTCGGGGAGAGATGATCAGCAGCATAATGAAAGACCCCACCACCGTCAGAGCGCTGGTGCAGAGCTGGAGCATATCCGTGGAGATGGTGGCGTTCACCGTGTCCACGTCGTAGCAGATGCGGCTGATGAGGTCCCCCGCCGGATGGGTGTCGAAATACCCCACCGGCAGCTCGGTCATGTGGTCAAAGGCCGCTTTCCGCAGGTCATGAGAGACAGCCTGCCCCACCTTGATCAGCTGAGCGGCGATGACATAATTCAGCAGAGCCGACAGCGCATAACAGAGAGCCATGCCCGCGCAGTTGTGGAACACGCCCGCAAAATCCACGCCGCCGGCTTCGATTCCGATGGCGTCCATAGCCCAGCCGGACAGCAGCGGCGCCGCCAGGGCCAGCAGGTTGGCCGCCAGCATGACGACCAGAATGACCAATATGCGGATGCCATAGGGCCGCAGGAACCGGGCCAGTCGCCGCAAAATATGTCTCTTCATTCCACGGCACCTCCCATCTGCAGCTCCGCCATCCGGCGGTAGCGGTCACAGATGCCCAGCAGCTGGGCGTGGCTCCCCTGGTGGGTGATGACGCCGTCCTCCAGAACAAGAATCCGGTCCGCCTCCCGCAGAGAGGCGATGCGCTCCGAGATCACTACAAGCGTCACTCCCGGACAATCCCGGCGGATGGCCTCGTGGAGCGCCGCCGCGGTCCGGTAGTCCAACGCGCTGTCGGCGCTGTCCAGCACCAGAATGCCGGGCCTTGCCGCCAGGGCCCGGGCGATCAGCAGCCGCTGCCGCTGGCCTCCGGAGAGGTTGGCCCCCCGGATATCTACATGGGTATCCAGCCCCTGGGGCAGCTGTTCGATGAACTCCCAGGCCTGGGCGGTCTTGGCCGCCGCGATCACATCCTCCCGGGGCAGGTCCCGGAGGAAGGAGATGTTTTCGTAAACGCTGTCGCTCAGCAGGTCGCCGTTCTGGAACACCACGCCAAACCGTCCCTGGAGGTCCTTCCGGCTCCGGGAGGCCACATCCCGGCCGCTGACCCAGACCACGCCGCTGCCGGCATCGTACAGGCGCAGCAGCAGGGAGACCAGCGTGGTCTTGCCGCTGCCGATGGGGCCCAGGATGCCCAGCATCTCGCCTTTCCGCAGAGTAAAGGTGGCATCATCCAGGTCTTTTTCCACCCCCAGATAGGAGAAGGTCACATGGTCCATGCCCAGCTCCGTCTCCGAGGACGCCTCAGACGAGCGGACCTCCTGATCCGCCGGCGCCAGCAGGATCTCCTCGATCCGCCGGGCGGAGGCGGCGCCCTTGCTGATCTTGACAAAGATCTTCGCCATGCCCAATGTGGCATTCTGGATCAGGGTGAAATAGGACAGGAACGCCACGATCTGTCCGGCGGCCATCCGGTCCTCCTGGACCCGGACCGCGCCCACCACCATCACCATCACCAATCCCATGTTCAGGAAGAAGCCCGTGGCGGGATTGGCGGCGGCCATGACGCAGCCGGCGTGCTCTTCGGTCCGCCGGGCGGTCTCGTTGGCGGTCTCAAACCGGTCCCGCTCCTGTTTCTGGCAGGCCAGCGCCTTGATGACACGGACGCCGGATGCGTTCTCCCGGATGATGCGGACCACCGTGTCCACCGCCGTCTGGGCCGCCGTGTAGTGGGGGATGCCCCGGCGGGTCACGAACCAGATCGTGAAAAATGTCAGGGTGCAGGCCGCCAGCTGAACCAGCGCCAGCGCCGGCTCCTGGAAAAAGGTCAGGACCAGTCCGCCCAGCACCAGCATGGGCGCCCGGATGCCGCCCCGCTGGACCTTGTCGAACATCTGGTGGACATTATAGGTATCATTGGTCAGACGGGACACCAGAGAGGACACGGAAAACCGGTCCATCTGGGCGCAGGAGAGCTGCTCCTCCCGCTGGTACAGGTCGTTCCGCAGTTCCCGGGTCATCTCCATGGAGACCCACGCGGCCATCCGGTTGGCGGTGATATTGCAGAAAGCAGCCGAAAAAGCCAGCACGGCCATGAGGCCTCCGCACCGCCAGATGGCCCGCATGTCCTCCGCCGGGACGCAGACATCGATGACATGGGCCAGCAGCAGCGGCAGGATCAATTCCAGGATCGCCGCTGTGAACTTGATGGTCACTCCACAGGCCACCCGGCGCGCATAGGGACGCAGGTATCCCATAACAGTTCTCATATCCATCCCCCGCTCAAACGTTTACAGCTATATATTAAGGATAGCAGATTGCCGCCGCAAGTCAATGGAAATTCGTTGCATACAGGCAACTATTTTAGCGGCTGCGCCGCTCTTTCTACCGGGTGTCATCTTCTGTTTTTTTCATACAACGTCTTTCAGAAAAAAATGTCTGTTTTTCCAGAAAAACTCGTATTTTTGTATATTTAGTATATTTTTTTAAATTTTTCTGGTGTTAGTTTATATATTTTGCCGTTTCTAGGGTAGTTGACAATCCGCTTTTGAGCCGTTAGAATGAAAACAATTTCACACGGCACACATGGTTTGGAAAGGAGCTGGATGTCATGACCCGTATGTATATGAACAACAATTTCATGATGGATCATGATGCCTGCGCAGCCGCTGCCGGTTCCTGCGCCCATATGTCCGCCATGTCCTCTGCCGCCAATATGATTACTCTCATTCTGGACGCCATTTTCATGGCGTCCATTATTATTTGCCTGATTTGCTGCCTGATCGCGGCGGCTTTCCTGCGCATTTCCCTGTCCGTTCTGCTGGCTGTACTGGTTCTGTTGGTAGTCCTGCTGGTATGCGAAGGTACGAAATTGCCAAAGACGCAAAGGCGCGTGTAACTGTGTGATACAGTGAAGCGGCTCCGCTCTTTGGCGGGGCCGCTTTTTTGTATAATTATTTCAATTTGCAAAAGGAGAACTCACAATGAAAAAGAAGTTTATGTGTCTCATGATGGCCATGGTCATGGTCCTCAGCCTGGCTGCCTGCGGCGGCAGCAAAGCCGAAGAAACCCCCGCCGAAAGCACGGGCAGCTCCTCCGAGGAGACCGCCGCTCCCTCCGGCGCCGCCTTCAAACTGGGCGGCACCGGCCCCCTGACCGGCGGCGCCGCCATCTACGGCAACGCGGCCAAGAACGGTGCCCAGATTGCCGTTGATGAGATCAACGCCGAGGGCGGCGCCATCCAGTTCGAGCTGAAGTACGAGGATGACCAGCACGACGCCGAGAAGGCCGTCAACGCCTACAACGCGCTGAAGGACTGGGGCATGCAGATCTCCCTGGGCTCCGTCACCTCCAAGCCCTGCGAGGCCACTTCTGCCGAGACCTACGCCGACCGCATCTTCGCCCTGACTCCCTCCGCCTCCGCCACTGCTGTCACCGAGGGCAAGGACAACATGTTCCAGATGTGCTTCATGGACCCCAACCAGGGCTCCGCTTCCGCCCAGTACATCGCTGACAAGGGTCTGGCAACCAAGGTCGCCATCATCTGGAAGAACGACGACGTGTACTCCAAGGGCATTCACGACACCTTTACCGCCAAGGCCGGTGAGCTGGGCCTGGAGATCGTCTCCGACACCACCTTCGCTGACGGCAACGACACCGACTTCTCCGTCCAGCTGTCCGACGCCCAGAGCAACGGCGCCGACCTGGTGTTCCTGCCCATGTACTATCAGCCCGCTTCCCTGATCCTGGCTCAGGCCAAGTCCATGGGCTATGCTCCCACCTGGTTCGGCGTGGACGGCATGGACGGCATCCTGACCATGGAGGGCTTTGACACCTCTCTGGCCGAGGGCGTCATGCTGCTGACTCCCTTCAACGCCGACTCCACCGATGAGCGCACCCAGAACTTCGTCAAGAAGTATCAGGAGCAGTTCGGCGAGGTCCCCAACCAGTTCGCCGCCGACGCCTATGACTGCGTCTACGCTTACAAGCAGGCTCTGGAAAATGCCGGCGCCACCGCCGACATGTCCGCTGAGGACCTGTGCGCCGCTATGATCGAGCAGTTCACCTCCATGACCTTCGACGGTCTGACCGGCGACGGCATGACTTGGGATGCCTCCGGTGCCGTGTCCAAGAGCCCCAAGGGCATGGTCATCGAGAACGGCGCTTACGTCGGCCTGGACTGATTCAGTTTTACTACCCTCCCTTCCCGGCGCTGGAGCCGGAGAGGTTGTCCCTTCGGTCAGCCTCTCCGGCCCGTTCCGGTCATACAGCGCGTATCTGAAAAGCACCGGTGTCCGGTATTTTTCAGATACGCACTGGAGCGCGACCCCTGGACCCTATTGATAAAGATAGAAAGAGGTGTTGTCTTATGACCTTTTTGAACTTCCTGATCAGCGGGATCAGTCTGGGCAGCATTTACGCCATCATCGCCCTGGGCTATACCATGGTCTATGGCATCGCCAAGATGCTGAACTTCGCCCATGGCGACGTCATCATGGTGGGTGCGTACATCTGCTTCTATGCCGTCTCCCGCTTCAATCTGCCGCCGCTGGTGGGCGTCATCCTGGCCATGACCGTCTGCACAGTCCTGGGCATGGTGGTGGAGCGGCTGGCCTACAAGCCCCTGCGGCAGGCGCCCTCCCTGGCGGTCCTGATCACCGCCATCGGCGTGAGCTACTTCCTGCAAAACACGGCGCTGCTGCTGTGGTCCTCCAACCCCAAGGTGTTCCCCAACTTCTTCACCTCCGGCTCCGGCGAGACCGCCAAAACCGGTGTAGAGCTGTTCGGCGGCCAGCTGAAAATCTCCTATGTGACGCTGTTCACCATCATCATCTGCATCGTCATCATGCTGGCCCTGACCTGGTTCACCGGCAAGACCAAGATGGGCAAGGCCATGCGGGCCTGCTCCGAGGACAAAGGCGCAGCCCAGCTCATGGGCATCAATGTGGACGCCACCATCTCCATGACATTCGCCATCGGCTCAGGCCTGGCCGCCGTCGCCGGTGTGCTGCTCTGCTCCGCCTATCCCACCCTGGTGCCCACCACCGGCTCCATGCCCGGCATCAAGGCCTTCACCGCCGCCGTGTTCGGCGGCATCGGCTCCATCCCCGGCGCCTTCCTGGGCGGCCTGCTGCTGGGCGTCATTGAAATCTTTGCGAAGGCTTACATCTCCACGCAGCTCAGCGACGCCGTCGTGTTCGCCGTGCTGATCATCGTGCTGCTGGTGAAGCCCGCCGGTCTGCTGGGCAAGCAGATCCGTGAGAAAGTGTGAGGTGGCGGATATGAAATCTCTGAAACTCAACAAGACCACCCGCTGGAATTACCTGACCTACCTCCTGGTTATTCTGGCGTATGTCATCTTGCAGGTGCTGGGAAGCACCGGCTCCATCAGTTCCTCTTTAAAAGGTATGCTGGTCCCCATCTGCGCCTACATCGTCATGGCCATCTCCCTGAACCTGACGGTGGGCGTGCTGGGCGAGCTGTCCCTGGGCCACGCCGGCTTCATGAGCATGGGCGCCTTCACTGGTGTCACCGCCGCCATTGCCCTGCAGGACGCCGTCCCCGCCGCGCCGCTGCGCATGGCCATCGCCCTGGCCGTGGGCGCCGCCTTTGCCGCCCTGGCCGGTTTCCTCATCGGCATCCCCGTGCTGCGGCTAAACGGCGACTATCTGGCCATCGTGACCCTGGCCTTCGGTGAGATCATCAAGAGCATTTTCAACAACCTCTATGTGGGTGTCGACAGCAAGGGCCTGCACCTGAGCCTGCTCAGCGACAAGACCAACCTGGCCGAGGGCGGCAAGCTCATCATCGCCGGTCCCATGGGCATCGGGGGCATTCAGAAAATCTCTACCTTCACCGCAGGCTTCGTCCTGGTGATGATCACCCTGATTGTGGTATTCCATCTGGTGAACAGCCGGGCCGGCCGGGCCATCATGGCCATCCGGGACAACCGCATCGCCGCCGAGAGCGTGGGTGTCAATGTCACGAAGTACAAGATGATGGCCTTTGTCACCTCCGCAGCTCTGGCGGGCGCCGCCGGTTCCCTGTTCGCCATGAACTACTCCACCATCGTGGCCAACAAGTTCGACTTCAACACCTCCATTCTGGTGCTGGTGTTCGTGGTACTGGGCGGCCTGGGCAACATGCTGGGCTCCATCATCGCCGCCGCCGCTCTGACCATCCTGCCCGAGGCCCTGCGCCAGTTCTCCGACTACCGGATGCTGGTGTATGCCATCGTACTGATTCTGGTGATGCTGGTGACGAACAACCCCACCCTGAAATCCTTCTTCAGCCGGTTCAAACCCGGCAACCGTTCCGGAAAGGAGGCCGTCTGACATGTTTGGAAAGCTCGTTCCCGTCCCCTCCGGCAGCATGATCCCCGACCGGGACATCGATAAAAAGCCCATTCTGGAGTGCGTCAACCTGGGCATCACCTTCGGTGGCCTGAAGGCTGTGGAGGATTTCAACCTCACCATCGGCCGCACGGAGATCGCCGG
>CAMBAJ010000077.1 GCA_945864305.1 uncultured Clostridia bacterium
CCGCCACGCTGTTCTCTCTAAACCTTATAAACCTGTCTTATGCGCTGCTACCCTGATGGTGCCTCTTTTCTCTAAAGTGCTCATTGCTATGATAAGGATTGCATCGAAGACCTGCGCTTCTATCCGAAGATGCAGTATGTGGATGTCATCAACCGCGCCCTGTCCGTGAAGGGCGGCAGCGCCAGGCTGCTGTACGTGTACGTGGATGTGGAGCCCGTCAGCTTCAACCGGGGCTTCTACACCGTGGATATGCGCTTTTTCTACTCCGTGACCCTCCAGGCCTATCTGAGCTGCCCGGCTCCCGTCACCGTGGAGGGCCTGTGCGTGTTCGACAAGCGGGCCATCCTGTTCGGCAGCGAGGGGAACGCCAAAATCTTCTCCTCCGAGATGCGGACCGGCGAGCCCGACATGCAGATGATGCGCCGGGCCAACGCCCCCATCGCCGTGGTGGAGGCCGTGGACCCCATCGTGCTGGACACCCGGATCATGGACTGCTGCGGCAAGCGGGACTGCGACTGCGATCTGTGCGAGGTGCCGTCCTTCGTCAACAGCTGCTTCAACGGGGAACTGTCCAGCGGCGACGATAACCGCCGCATCTACGTCACCTTGGGCCAGTTTTCCATCGTGCGCCTGGAGCGGGATTCCCAGCTGCTGGTGCCGGTGTACGACTACTGCATGCCCGACAAGGAGTGCTCCTGCGGCAGCGGCGGCACCGAGGACCCCTGCGGCATCTTCCGGAACATCTCCTTCCCGGTGGGCGAGTTCTTCCCGCCCAACACCGTCCGGATGCCGGAGAACTACGAGGACGCCAAGTCCTGCTATACGTTCGCAAAATAAGGAGATTACACACAGACAGGCCGGTTCCAAGCGAACCGGCCTGTCTTCACGCGTCGGTGAAAAAATCCGTCATAGCGGCGGACGAGCCGTCATAGATTGAAACAGCTAACGAAAGGGGGAACTGCCCTTGGAGAGAGATGTCAACATCCTGCGGTATCAGGACGCGGCGGCTGTGCTGCCGGTCCGGCTGCGGAAGCTGGCCCTGGCCCTGCCGGAGGAACAGCAGGCGGAGGCGGAGGAGTTCCGGCTCCGGGCCGGACGGCCCATGACCGTGCTGCAGCCCGGCGGAGAGGTGCCGCTAGACGCCTTTGTGGAGCCGGAGGAGCTGGAGACCCTGTGCGACCTGGCCACGGAATTTTCCCGGTACGCGGCGGCGGAGACCCTGCGGGAGGGCTACCTCTCCGTCCGGGGCGGCTTCCGGGTAGGGCTCTGCGGCACGGCGGTGATGAAGGACGGCGCCAACACGAACCTGAAGAACTTTTCCTCCGCCGTGGTCCGCATCGCCCGGGAGAAGAGGGGCATCGCCGATGAACTTGCCCCGAAGCTCTTCCCGGACGGGGAGTTTGCCAGCACCCTCATCCTGTCGCCCCCCGGCGGCGGAAAGACGACGCTGCTGCGGGACCTGGTCCGGCGGCTGTCGGAGGGCGTGGAGGGCTGCGGCCCCCGGCGGGTGTCCCTCATCGATGAGCGGGGGGAGGTGGCGGTCATGTACCGGGGGGAGCCCCAGATGGACGTGGGCCCCCACACCGACGTGCTGGACGCCTGCCCGAAGGCCCTGGGCATCCCCATCGTCCTACGGGCCATGAACCCCCAGATCATCGCCGTGGACGAGATCACGGTCCGGGAGGACCTGAAGGCCGCCGCCATGGCGGCAGGGTGCGGGGTGCGGCTGCTGGCTACCATCCACGCCGCCGATGTGGAGGAGCTGACGCAAAAGCCCCTATACCGCCAGCTGTTGGAGGACCGGGTGTTCCGGCTGGCCGTGCGGATCGTCCGGACGGAGGCGGGACGGGCCTACGAGGTGGAGGAGCTGCCATGCTGAAGCTGTTGGGAAGTCTGTGCGTCCTCAGCGGCGGCGGTCTGGTGTGGCGGAGCTGCCTGGCGGAGCGGCGGCGGCAGCGGGAGACGCTGTGCGATCTTCTGATGGCCCTGCGACGGATGGCGGAGGAAATCCGCATGGCCCGGACGCCGCTGCCGTCCCTGCTGGACGCCCTGGCGAAGTCCTGCGGGCCGGAGGGGGCGGACTTCTTTCACCAGGCGGCGGAAACCGCCCGGAGGGGCGGAGACCTGCCCGCCGCGTGGCACCATGCCGCCGGGGGCCTGCCTCTGGAGCCCGGGGACCGGGAGGCGCTGGCCGCCCTGGGGGACAGCCTCCACGGCGATGAGGAGAGCGTCTGTAAGGCAATATCCCTTGTCATTTACCAGCTGGCGAAAAGTCTGGAGGAAACGGACCGGGTCCGGCAGCAGGAGGAGAAGCGGACGGCGGCGCTGTGCTTTTCCGCCGCGGCGCTGATGGTGATTTTACTGATTTGAGGAATACGACATGGATGTGGATTTGATTTTCAAGATCGCGGCCATTGGCATTCTGGTGGCTGTTTTGAACCAGCTGCTTATCCGCTCCGGGCGGGAGGAGCAGGGGATGATGGTGGTCCTGGCGGGACTGGTGGTGGTCCTGATGATGATGGTCCAGGAGATCAGCGACCTCTTTGCGCTGATCAAGACGCTGTTCCACTTTTGACCATGGAGCAGATCATCCAGATCACGGCCCTGTGCGTGGTGGGGGCGATGCTGGCCCTGGTGGTGAAAAAGGGCAGCCCGGAGGCCGCGCTGCTGCTGACACTGGCCGCCGCCGTCACGGTGCTGCTGTTTCTGGGCGGGGCGGTGGAGGAGCTGATGGCGTTTCTGGACGAGCTGGCCCAGGGGAGCGGCGTATCCCAGAGCCTGTTTGTCCCACTGTACAAGACGGTGGGCATCGCGCTGGTGGTGAAGGTGGGGAGCGGTCTCTGCCGGGACGCGGGGGAGTCGGCCCTGGCCTCCGTGGTGGAGACAGCGGGGGCGGTGTGCGCCCTGCTGGTGGCCCTGCCGCTGCTGCGGGCGGTGCTGTCGCTGTTACTGGAGCTGATGGAATGAAAAAATTGATTTGTCTGCTGCTGTGCCTGCTGGCGCTGACGGTGGAGGCCCGGGCGGCGGAGGTGCCCAAGGATGTGACGGACGCCCTGCCGGAGCAGGCGGAGGAACTGATGGAGGACACGGACGCCTCGGACGCCCAGGGCTTTGCCGCGGGCGTGGGCCACATTCTGGAGAAGATGGGCGGCAAGGTGGGGGACATCCTCCGCCAGCGGGTGCGGGGCGCGGCGTCCATTTTGCTGGTGGTGGTGCTGTGCGGCGCCATCGACGGCTTTTCCCAGGGGACCGGCGGCAAGGCCGCCGCCTTTCTCCCCATGGCGGGGGCGCTGTCCGTGACGCTGCTGACGGCGGGGAGTCTGGACTCCCTCATCGGCCTGGGGGCGGAGACCATCGGGGACCTCCATACGTTTTCCCAGGTCCTTCTGCCCACCCTGGCAGCGGCCACGGCGGCCTCCGGGGCCGTGACCACCGCCACCTTTCAGCAGGTGACCACGGTGTTTTTCGCGGACCTGCTGCTCAGCCTCATGGACGGGCTGCTGATGCCCCTGGTGTACCTGTATATCGGCGTGCTCACCGCCTCCGCCTGCCTGCCGGAGAACCGGCTGGGGGCCATCGCCGACGGATTGAAAAAAATCACCACCTGGCTTCTCACCACGTCCCTGCTGGTGTTCACGGTCTACCTCTCCGTGGCGCGGGTCATCTCCGGCGGCGTGGACGGCGCCACGGTGAAGGTGGCGAAGGCTGCCATCTCCGGCGTGGTGCCGGTGGTGGGCGGCATCATCGCCGAGGCGTCGGAGACGGTGCTGGCCGGGGCGGGGCTGCTGAAAAACACCATCGGCGTGTTCGGGATGCTGGCTATCCTGGCCACCTGCGCCTACCCCTTTTTGCAGCTGGGCATCCAGTACCTGCTGTACAAGCTGACGGCCTTTCTGGCCGCGGCGGTGGGGAGCCCCGGCCTCTGCAAGCTCATCGACGGCCTGGGCGGCGCCTTCGGCCTGGTGCTGGGGATGACGGGGAGCTGCGCGCTGCTGCTTCTCATTTCGGTGCTGTCCTCCGTGGCGGCGGTGGTGCCATGATCGGCGCGGTGCGGGTGTGGCTCACCTCCATCGTGATGGTGACGCTGCTGCTGTCCGTGGCCCAGACGCTGATCCCCGAGGGGACCATCCGGAAGATCGCGGGCTTCACCGGCGGGCTGATTTTGCTGGTGGCCCTGCTCCGGCCGGTGCTGGGGGCGGACCTGGAGCGGCTGCATCTGGACCTGGGGGATTACGAGCGGGCCTTCGAAGAGCGGCAGGAGGAGCTTGCCTCCGCCGGGAATGCGGAGCTGAAAGCACTCATAGAGTCCCAGACCGCCGCATATATATCGGACAAAGCGAACGCTCTGGGACTGGAGGTGACGGTCCGGGTGGAGGCCGAGGCGGGAGCGGACGGCATCCCGGTGCCGGCGGCCGCGGACATCCAAGGCGCCAGAAGCGAGGAACTGGCATCGTATATGGAGCAGGAACTGGGAATTCCAAGGGAGAGGCAGAGCTGGCATGAAGAAAGCTGAAGGAGTGCGAAAGCTATGGGACAAATACAAATACGCGGGCTTAGTGGCGCTGATCGGCGCCGTGCTGCTGCTATGGCCGAGTGGGAACAGCAATACCGGCAGGAGCGGGAGCAGCGCGGCGGAGACCGTGCTCGCCGCGGAGGCCGGAGACTTGCAGGAACAGATGGAGGGCATCCTGGGGACCATCAGCGGTGTGGGGCAGGTGCGGGTACTGCTGACGCTGGACTCCGACGGGGAGCGGCAGCTGGCCCAGGACACGGAGCTGACCTACAGCGGGGACACCGCGTCGCCGGAGGACTACTCGCGCAAATCCGAGACAGTGTTCGAGGACGGCGGCGACGGGGACCGGACTGTGGTGACCCGGACGGTGTATCCCACGTACCGGGGAGCGCTGGTGGTGTGCCAGGGCGGGGACCGGGCGGAGGTGAAGCTGGCGGTAACGGAGGCGGTGGCGGCGCTGACCGGCCTTTCCGCCGACCGCATCAAGGTGGCAAAGTGGCAGTGATCATATGGAGGAGGAAGGACCCGATGCGAGCAAAATGGAAACGGAACGCGGTGATCGCGACCATGGCGGTGCTGGTGTGCGCGGCCGTGGGACTGAACTGGAAATTCTCCGGGGAGGAGGCGGTGAAGAGCGCCTCTCAGGACGCAGAGGCAGCCGGGACGAAAATTCTGGGAGAGGCCACCCTGGTGTCCGGCGCGGAGGGCACCGATGAGGAGACCGGAGCCCCGCTGGACGAGGACGCGGTGTACTCCGGCTCGGACTACTTCGCCTCAGCCCGGCTGACCCGGCAGCAGGCCCGGGACAACGCCATCTCCCTGTTACAGGAGGCGGCGGAGCAGGAGAACGCGGACCAGAGCGTGGCCAATGAGGCCAGCGAGGGCATCCAGGTCCTGGCGTCCTACACGCTGAAGGAGGCCCAGATCGAAAATCTGGTGACGGCCAAGGGGTATCAGGACTGCGTGGCCTTCATGGGGGAGGACGGCATCAGCATCGTGGTCTCCACCGACGACGGGGAGCTGACGGCGGAGGATGTGGCGAAGATCACGGACATCGCCAAGTCGGAGACGGGCTATTCCGCCAGCGGCATCAAGATCATGGCCACAAATTAGATGTTGTAATTTGTGGGATACCATGGTAAAATATTAACCTAGGAATGAATTGGCGTTTCGCTTTTACCAAGGATAAAGGAATAAGGAGAATCACAATGGCTGAGAGCAAGGAATACATGACGCTGCCGGAGGAGAACGGAAGCATCAACATCTCGGAGGAGGTCATCGCGGCCATCGCCGTGGGCGCCGTCCGGGAAGTGGAGGGCGTGTCCGGCATGATGACCACCATGGGCGGCAGTGTCACCGATCTGGTGAACAACAAGAAGAACGCCCAGAAGGGCGTCAAGGGCGTGAAGATCGACATGACCGGCGCCGCCCTGACGCTGGACCTGTATCTGACCGTGGAGTACGGCCACGCCATCCCCGAGGTGGCGGAAAACGCCCAGAAGGCGGTCTCCTCCGCTGTGGAGGCCATGACCGGCTGCCCTGTGGAGGCGGTCAACATCCATGTGGGCGGCGTGACCCTGGCATAAACGAGAGAGAAAAGGACGAATTGTTATTATGGTACGGAATACCGCACGGGAGATTGCCATCCATCTTTCCTATGAACTGAGCTTTACGGATAAAACCATCGACGAGCTGCTGGACGAGCGCCTGACAGCCGAGACCTTCGCCACCTTGGCGGGGGAGGACCCCATCTATCAGGAGGCCCCCAACGCCATGCAGGCGGACTATATCCGCCGTCTGGTGAAGGGCGTGGATGAGCACGCGGCGGAGCTGGACGGATACATCGCCAAGTACGCCAAGGGCTGGAGCTTCTCCCGCATCCCGCTGGTGGCCTCCGCCATCATGCGCGTGGCCATGTATGAGATTCTGTATATGCAGGATGTGCCCAACAGCGCCGCCATCAACGAGGCGGTGGAGATCGCCAAGAAGTATGAGACGCCGGAGACGGTGAAGTTCATCAACGGCATCCTGGGCAGCTTCGTGCGGCAGGAAGTCACGGAATAAGTCGAACAACGCAGAGCGGGGCAGGGGGGAGACCCCTCCGGCTCTGCGTTTTTGTTCCCCCTTGGGCAGGGGGACGAGGAGATGCGCCCCCCATTTCCTTTTCGGTTGCGCCGAAAAGGAAACGGGCCGTGCACGGTCCAAAGGAAAAGGCGCTTTGGCGCAAAACGGCACGTTGTGCCTTATTTGCTTATGCGCGGGGGCCCCTGTCCTGCTGAAATTTTCGGCTGTCCGCCCGCGACGGACTGCCATCGTGCGTCGGAGGGTGCAAGACCGATTTGACCTGCGTTTTCCATCCGCTGCCGCTCTGCCGACCTCGCAGAGGTTTATCTTAATTTTCTACCCCGGCAGCGCTAAGCGAAGCGGGGAGCGCGGAAAGAGAAGGGCAGTCCATTCGACAACCACCCCGAAAGCAGTACCTACGCCTCCAAATGCGGGGAAACACCCTCTCTGTTCCCCAAGACTCAAGCGCACCCCGGTACCAGCCTCCAGGTTTCCACCGCACCGACATCAACGACCCCCGTCCCTGTCCAAACCCGACCGGCAGGGAGGGATTTGGACACAAAAGCGTTTTTCTTTTGGACCGGGCGCGGCCCGTTTTCTTTGGCAAGACCAAAGAAAATGGGGGGCGCCTTCCCCTCAAAAGGAGGTATCCCATGGAACAGCACATCTTCGGCGTCACCGAAGTGAACAATCTGGTCAAGCTCCTTCTGGACAACGAGCCCATGCTCCAGAACATCTGCGTCCGGGGCGAGCTGTCCAACTATAAGATGTACCCCTCCGGCCACCACTACTTCACCCTGAAAGACCCGGAGGGCGCCCTGCGCTGCGTCATGTTCAAGGGCAGCGCCATGCGGCTCCGCTTCCGGCCGGAAAACGGCATGAAGGTGCTGGTGACAGGCCGCGTCACCGTATTCCCTCGGGACGGCGCTTACCAGTTATACTGCAACACCATGACCCCGGAGGGCGCCGGAGATCTGGCAGTGGCTTTTGAGCAGCTGAAAGCCAGACTGTACGCCGAGGGGCTGTTCGACCCGGCCCACAAAAAGCCCCTGCCGCCGTATCCGGAGAAGATCGCCATCGTGACCTCCTCGGCGGGGGCGGCGGTCCACGACATGATCCGGATTCTGCGCCGCCGGTATCCCATCGCCAAGGTGATTCTGCTCCCCGTGCGGGTCCAGGGCGCCGAGGCGCCGCCGGAGATCGCCGGGGCCATCCGGTACGCCAACCGCTGGAAGGTGGGGGACCTCATCATCACCGGCCGGGGCGGCGGTTCCATGGAGGACCTGTGGGCCTTCAACGACGAGCGGGTGGCCCGGGCCATCTACGATTCGGAGCTCCCGGTCATCTCCGCCGTGGGCCATGAGCCGGACGTGACCATCTCCGACTTTGTGGCCGACGCCCGGGCGTCCACGCCCTCCAACGCGGCGGAGATCGCCGTGCCGGACCAGGCGGAGTTGCTGCGGTGGCTTCGGGGCGCGGAAGAGCGGATGGAGCAGAGCGAGAGCCAGAGACTGGCGGCCATGCGCCAGCGGCTGGACGCCCTGGCATCCAAGCGGGTCATGAGGGACCATCTGGCCTATGTCCAGGACAAGCGGATGGAGCTGGTCCACGTCCAGCAGCGGCTGGGCGACCTGTCCGGCGCGGCGGTAGCCCGGAAACGGCAGAAATTTTCGGAGCTGGCGGCGTCCCTGGACGCCATGAGCCCCCTGAAGGTCCTGGGCCGGGGCTACGCCATGGCCCAGAACGAAGCAGGGCAGATTTTGAAAAGCCATCGGGACGTGACAGCCGGGGAGCGGGTATCCGTGACCCTGGGAGAGGGCGGCTTCACCTGCACGGTGGACAAGCCCTTCGGGAAGGAGAAATCAAAATGAGCGCGAAAAAGGCAACATTTGAGCAGCAGATCGCCCGGCTGGAAGAGATCGTGGCGGCACTGGAAAAGGGCGATGCGCCGCTGGCGGACTCCCTGGCCTTGTTTGAGGAGGGCACGAAGCTAATTGCCGCCTGCTCCAAACAACTGGACCAAGCGGAGCAGCAGGTGGTGAAGCTGATGAAGGGCGCTGACGGCGCGCCGGTGGAGCTGCCCTTTGACACGGAGGAGGACTGAGTATGGAAAAGGAACTGTTTGACGCCCGGTATCAGGCGTACCGTCAGGCTGTGGAGGAATTTTTGGACAGCCTGTTCACGGACAAGCCCCACTGGGCGGACCTGTATGAGTCCATGCGGTACAGCCTGCTGGCGGGAGGCAAGCGCATCCGGCCGGTGCTGACCTTGGAATTTGCCCGTCTGGCCGGGTTGGACTGGAAGCGGGCGGTCCCTGTGGCCTGTGCCCTGGAGTTGGTGCACACCTATTCCCTGATCCACGACGATCTGCCCTGCATGGACGACGACGACCTCCGCCGGGGCAAGCCCACCAACCACAAGGTCTACGGCGAGACGCTGGCGGTGCTGGCGGGCGACGCACTCCAGCCGGAGGCCTTTCGCCTGATCCTGACGGCCCCGGGTCTGACGGAGAATACGAAGACCGCCTGTGCGCTGATTCTGGCAGCGGCCGCCGGTGCGGACGGCATGGTGGCAGGCCAGGTTCTCGACACGCTTCACGCTCCGAAAACCGAGGAGGCTCTGAAAGAGGTGGACCACCTCAAGACCGGCGCCATGATCGCGGGCGCCTGCAAGCTGGGTGTGGCCGCCGCCGGCGGGGAGAAGGCCCTGCTGACCGCCGCCGGAGAGTATGGCTATGAACTGGGACTGGCCTTCCAGATTCGGGACGATATGCTGGATGTCATCGGCACCGACGAGTTCGGCAAGCCCATCGGCTCCGACAGGGAAGAGGGCAAGGTGACCTATGTGGACCTGCTGGGCCTGGAGGGCTGTGACAGGGCCGTGCTGGACTGCACGGAACGGGCCAAGGCCGCTGTCCGTGCCTGCGACACCGACGGCTTCCTGGCCGCACTGGCGGACAGTCTGGCGGAGCGGAACAAATAAACATGTATCCTGTGTGCCGGATGGACCCTGTGTCTGTCCGGCATATATTTCATAGCCGGGAGAATGTCCGCCATTAAAAAATTCACAGTTTGTATATACGGAATATATTGTATATTTATAAAAACCGTGCTATACTAATCCTCGCTAAGCGGCGGCGCAGTATTCTAGTCAGATCTGCCGTTTCCTAGGGAGGGCCTA
>CAMBAJ010000078.1 GCA_945864305.1 uncultured Clostridia bacterium
ATCATAAAGGTGGAGGTGTGCTTGCGGTAGCACTCGCCCAGGTTGGGGCAGTTGGCCTCCTTGCACACGGTGTTCAGCTTCAGGTCCCGCATCAGCTCCGCCACCTCATTGACGGCGTCCTGATTGTAGCGGACCTTCAGCCACTCAGGTTTCTTTTCCATGGGACCGCCTCACTTGGTCTCCAGAATGGCCACCGGGGTCTCCACGTTCACCGTGTCGCCCTCCTCGAAGAGCTGCTTTTTCAGCACGCCGCTCTCCGTGGCCTCGATCTGGTTGACCACCTTGTCGGTCTCGATTTCAAACAGGGGCTCACCGGCGGTTACGGTGTCACCCTCCTCCTTCAGCCAGGCGCACAGCACGCCGTTCTCCATCTCGGGGCGCAGCTTCGGCATCGTCAGTTCTTTTTCCATTGGTGATTCTTCCCTTCTCCGCGTGTAACGCGGTCATCTTGACACTGTTCTATGAATGGGCTTTACAGCAGCCAGTCCATCAGTTCCTCTGCACGCTTGCCCACAAGGGCGCGGCAGATACCGGCAAAGCCCTCCGGGTCCAGCCGGGAGCCGTTCAGCAGCCGGGCGGCTTCGGCTCCGTCCAGAGCGGCGCAGTCGATGACGGCATCGGATATCATGCCCTTCTTCGCCTGATAGGCCACCCGGATGGGAACCCCGGCAAAGGTGCCGGACTTCTCGTATGTAAAGGCAGGGGTCTTGCCCCAGGTCCACGCCCAGGAGCGGTACTTCTCGTCCCGCAGGCGGCACACTTCCGCCTCCTGCTCCGGCGTCAGCGTCAGCCGGGGGCTGCCGGGGGGCACCATCCGGTCCAGGAGCCGGGTCCGGAATTCCTCCAGCGTCATGGGCACGGCCAGGTGGTCGGCAATGTTGGTGACGGAACAGATGGCGGAGACGGTGCCCTTGGACTGGAAGCAGTCGTTTTTGTGGTGGGTGGTGATCTTGTCCAGCACCGCCAGATCGGACTGGAACAGCAGGGTCCCGTGGTGGAGGAGACGGCCTCCGGCGGAGTGCTGGGCGCTGCCGGAGATCTTCCGGTCTCCGATGGCGATGTCGCAGGTCCGGTTTTTCCGGGCCGGCACGCCGATATCGTTCAGGGCCTCGATGACCGGCTGGAGACAGCGGTCGTAGTCCACCAGACCGTCCTGGCTGGTGATGTAGGTGTAGTTCACATTGCCCAGGTCGTGGTACACCGTGCCGCCGCCGCTCATCCGGCGGACGATGGGGATGCCCAGCTTCCGCAGGGTCTCCACATGGACCTCCCGGCAGATGTTCTGATAGCTGCCCACGATGACGGCGGGGGTGTTCTGCCACAGGAGAAACACGTCGTCCTCCCGGAAGGTCTGAAAGACGAATTCCTCAAAGGCCTGGTTGTAAAAGGGGTCGTGGGAGAGATTTTGTACCGTCAGCATCGCGGGTCACACCAGCCTTTCCTGGGTAAAATCGAACAGAAATATTATACTTTTTTTGCGGGAGACTGTCAACAGAAGGGGAATGCCTCCGGTTGCCTTTCCGGCAAAGAAATGGTATAATTCCCTCGATAAAATGATTTCATGAAAAAAGGACGGCCGCGCCATTTGCTCCGGCCGCCGCTTTTTGAGGTACTGTATGAAGAAAAACGACAAGACACCCTCCAAGAAACCCGCTGCGTCCCCCAACGTCATGGGCCTCCACGCGGCGGTGGTGGAGCAGCCCATCACCGACACGCTGGAGACCAACTATATGCCCTACGCCATGTCCGTCATCGTCTCCCGGGCCATCCCGGAGATCGACGGCTTCAAGCCCTCCCACCGCAAGCTCCTGTACACCATGTACAAGATGGGCTTGCTGACGGGCGCCCGGACGAAGTCCGCCAACATCGTGGGCCAGACCATGCGGTTGAACCCCCACGGCGACGCCGCTATTTACGACACCATGGTCCGCCTGTCCCGGGGCTACGGGGCCCTGCTGACCCCCTTTGTGGACTCCAAGGGCAACTTCGGCAAGTGCTACTCCCGGGACATGTCCTGGGCCGCGCCCCGGTACACCGAGGCCAAGCTGACCCCCATCTGCAACGAGCTGTTCCGGGACATCGACAGCGACACCGTGGACTTTGTGGACAACTACGACAACACCATGAAGGAGCCGGCCTTGCTGCCTACCACCTTCCCCAACATCCTGGTGTCCGCCAACAGCGGCATCGCCGTGGGCATGGCCTCCCAGTTCTGCGGCTTCAATCTGAAAGAGGTCTGCGACACCACCGCCGCCTACCTGAAAAATCCCAACTGCGACCTGATGGAGACGCTGCTGGCGCCGGACTTTCCCACCGGCGGGGAGCTGATCTGCGACCCTGCCGCCCTGCGGGAAATCTACGAGACAGGCCGGGGCAGCGTGAAGGTCCGGGCCAAGTACCGCTATGTGAAGGCGGAGAACCTCATCGAGATTTACGAAATCCCCTACTCCACCACCGTAGAGGCGATTCTGGACAAGGTGGCCGAGCTCATCAAGGCGGGCAAGGCCAAGGAGATCGCCGATATGCGGGACGAGACGGACCTCAGCGGTCTGAAGCTGGCCATCGACCTGAAGCGGGGCGCGGACCCGGACAAGCTGATGGCGAAGCTCTACAAACAGACGCCCCTGGAGGACTCCTTCTCCTGCAACTTCAATGTGCTGATTGCCGGTATGCCGAAGGTCCTGGGTGTCCGGCAGATTCTGGAGGAGTGGACCGCCTGGCGGACAGAGTCCGTCCGGCGGCGGGTGTACTTCGTCCTGAAAAAGCGGAAGGACAAGCTGCACCTCTTAAAGGGCCTCAAGCGCATCCTGCTGGACATCGACAAGGCCATCAAAATCATCCGGGAGACGGAGGAGGAGGCCGAGGTCATTCCCAACCTGATGATCGGCTTCGGCATCGACCAGATCCAGGCGGAGTTTGTGGCGGAGATCAAGCTGCGGAACATCAACAAGGAGTATATTCTCAAGCGGGTCAACGAGACCGCCGCCCTCCAGGACGAGATCGAGGACCTGGAGGATATCCTGGCGAACCCCAAGCGGGTGAAGAAGATCATCGTGGACGAGCTAAACCAGGCGGCCAAGAAGTACGGCGAGCCCCGCCGCACCTCCATCGTCTACGGACATGAGATCGAGACCTACGAGGAAGAGGAGGCCGTGGAGGAGTACCCGGTGAACATCTTCCTCTCCCGGGAGGGCTACTTCAAGAAGATCACGCCTCAGTCCCTGCGGATGAGCGGCGAGCAGAAGTACAAGGAGGGCGACGGCCTGCGCCAGAGCTTCGAGACCACCTCTGCCGCCGAGATCATGTTCTTCACCGACAAGTGCCAGGTGTACAAGACCCGCCTTTCCGAGTTCGACGACACCAAGGCCAGCGTTCTGGGCGACTACCTGCCCGCGAAACTGGGTATGGACGCCGGGGAGACCGTCATTTACGCCGTGCTGCCGGGGGACTATTCCGGCGCGCTGCTGTTCTTCTTTGAAAACGGCAAGGCGGCCCGTGTGGACCTGACGGCCTACAAGACCACCTCCAACCGCCGCAAGCTCACCGGCGCTTACTCCGATAAATCGCCCCTGTGCTGCATTCAGCGCATCGATCAGGACCGGGAGCTGGCGGTCTACTCCACGGAGCCCCGCTGCCTGATTTTCCACACCGCACTGCTCTCTCCCAAGACCACCCGGACCACCCAGGGCGTGGCGGTGATGAACATGAAGCCCAAGTACCATCTGGACACCGTGAAGCCCCTGGAGGAGACCTCTATTTCCAACCAGAGCCGCTACCGGGTCCGGGCCGTCCCCGCCGCCGGCGCGCTGTTGCGGCAGGAGGACTCCGAGGAGCAGCAGCTCGGCCTGCTGGAGTAAAGGCTTATGAAGAGACAATGGAAGAACTACGGCATCATCACGGTGGGCTCCGTGCTGTTTGCCCTGTCGTTTGACATCTTTTTTGCCTCCAACCAGGTGGCCATGGGCGGCATCACCGGTCTGGCACAGGTCATCAACGCGGTGCTGCCCCAGTTCTCGGTGGGTATGCTGGCGTTTTTGCTGAACGTGCCCCTGTTTCTGGCGGGGTGGAAGTTCATCGGCTTCCACCTGCTGGCGTCCTCGCTGTTCTCCCTGGCGGTGAGCTCCATCGCCATCGACGGCATCGCCGCCCTGTACACCTTCCCGGTCATGGACCCCATGCTGTCCTGCCTGTGCGGCGGCGCCATGATGGGCCTTGGCTTCGGCATGGTGTTCTCCCAGGGCGCCACCACCGGCGGCACGGATATCGTGGCCCGGCTGCTGAAGCTGAAATTTCCCTGGCTGCCCATGGGCAAGCTGATGCTGGTGCCGGACGGCGTGGTGCTGACGCTGGCGGCCATCGCCTTTGGCCGGGTGGAGGCCGCGCTGTACGGCGCGGTGTCCATTTTCGTCTCCGCCCGGGTGATGGACACCGTGCTCTACGGCCTGGACACCTCCAAGGTGGCCTACATCATCTCGGATAACTGGCGGCGGATCGCCGATGTCCTGATGGAGGAGCAGGAGCGGGGCGTCACGATCCTCCGGGGCCAGGGCGCCTGGACCGGCGCGGAGAAGCAGGTGCTGATGGTGGCCTTCAAGCAGAAGGGCATCGTGGAGATCAAGCGGACCGTCCACGAGCTGGACCCCCAGGCCTTTATGATCGTCTGTGACGCCCACGATGTGCTGGGCGAGGGATTTGGAGATTATCAACAGGAGGAGATATGACATGGCAGATTTTACAAATGTGAAGAAGAATCTGGAGGCGCGGGGCTTCGCGGTGACGGCCTTTGCCACCAAGGAGGAGGCCGCGGCCTATCTGAACGGCGCCATCGACGGCGTGTCCGTGGGCATCGGCGGCTCCGCCACGGTGCAGGAGATGGGCCTCTACGACATGCTGGCCTCCCACAACGAGATGCACTGGCACTGGGTGAACGGCCCGGAGGAGCGGAAGATCGCCATGCAGACCCAAGTGTACCTCACCTCTGCCAACGGTTTGGCAGAGACCGGCGAGATCATCAACATCGACGGCTCCTGCAACCGGGTGGCCGGCACGCTGTTCGGCCACGAGAAGGTGTATTTCATTGTGGGCCGCAACAAGCTGGCGCCCACCTATGACGAGGCCCTGTGGCGCGCGCGGAACATCGCCTCTCCCAAAAACGCCCAGCGGCTGGGCAAAAAGACTCCCTGCGCGGTGAAGGGCGACCGCTGCTATGACTGCAAGAGCCCGGACCGCATCTGCCGGGGTCTGGTGGTGCTGTGGGGACCTCCCATCGGCATGGAGACGGAAGTGGTCCTGGTGGACGAGGACCTGGGCTTTTGAGCATTTGACGAAAGGAGGCGCATCCTGTGAGCGGACGCCGGATTCGATGCGGAATATCGCTGGTGCTGGCACTGTGCCTGCTGACGGGGTGCGCCTCTCTGCTGGAGCGGACCTACAGCACCGTGGAGCCCCACAGCAGCAAGTTCTGGGAGAGCGAGGCCGCGGACACCCTGCGGGCGGAGAACTATCAGGACATCGTCAATGACCTGCTGATTCTCATCGGCCAGCATACGGAGACGGCCACCCTGCGCCTGTACAACTTTACAGATGACCTGACTGTGGCGGACACGCTGGAAAAGGCCACCTCGGAGATTCAGCAGGAGACGGCCATGGGTGCCTACGCGGTGGAGTATATTACCTCGTCCAGCCGTGCCCAGCGAGGCTACTATGAGATCGACGTGCAGATCAGCTACCGCCGGACGGCGGAGCAGATACAGGCCGTGGTGAACGCCACCAGCACGGAGGCCCTGTACAGCCTGCTGGAGACGGCACTGGACGGCGGCCGGACGGAGCTGGCGGTGCGGATCGGCTACTGGGGGCAGGATGGGGCGGTCAAGGTGGAATCAGCCATGTCCCAGCTCCGGGAGGAGCGGGGGCTGACGGAGGAGCAGGCCTGGGTGGTCCGCTACTATCCGGCCAGCGGCCCCGTGGGTCTCATTGAGTTTCTGATGGACCCGGATGCGGAAGATCTGGAAGAAGCGGCTTTTGCGGAGCTTCCGGCCTCGGAAGCGGAGGGGGACAGCGGAGAGACCCCCCAGGAGCTATCAGAAAAAAATGAATAGAATTTGAAAATAACGGTTGACAAAAGGAAAACGCCGTGCTAAAATAACACCTGTTCTCGCGGGCATAGCTCATCTGGTAGAGCGCCACCTTGCCAAGGTGGAGGTAGCGAGTTCGAGCCTCGTTGCCCGCTCCAGGCTGAGAAGGACATCCGGATTTGGATGTCCTTCTTTTTTGCGCGAAGGAAGAGAACTCGGTACCTTCACCTCCATGCGCGGAGCGCATTTTTAATCAGAGGTCCGGTAGGGTTCCCGCGAATGGCCGAAGGCCATTTGTGGGATGCCGGGAAGCGAGTTCGAGCCTCGTTGCCCGCTCCAGCTCAGAAAAAGTCCTAAGGCGATGAAAAAGCCTTAGGACTTTTTTCATGCGCCGAACGGATTTTTTCTTCGCATTCCCACCGGGACCGCTGCGCTGGGTCCCGGTGGGAGCCCAAATGGAGGACATCCGGATTTGGATGTCCTTCTTTTTTGCGCGAAGGAAGAGAACTCGGTACCTTCACCTTCATGCGCGGAGCGCATTTTTAATCAGAGGTTCGGTAGGGTTCCCGCGAATGGCCAAAGGCCATTTGTGGGATGCCGGAAAGCGAGTTCGAGCCTCGTTGTCCGCTTCAGCTCAGAAAAAGTCCTACGACGACGAAAAAAGCCTTAGGACTTTTTGCGTGCGCCGAACGGGATTTACTTCGCTTTCCTATTTTGCTGGAGCAAAATGGACCGCTGCGGCGGGGTGAGGGGAAACCCGCCGAGGGCTTCCTACGCACGCTTTCCCTTGCGGACAGCGGGAGTGCGCCAATAGTTCCTGCTTCCCGGGCAGGGACCCTATGGTGAATACTGATACTGATGCTTCGAAAATGAGCGGAAGCCGTTTCAAAAGAGCATTCTTTTTGTTGGACATGTAGGTATTTCTGAAAAGCACGCTTCCAACTGCGAACTTTCTTTATATGGGCCGCATCCGTCAGGCCATCAGTTGCCGAATCATCTCCTCCGCCGGATCAATTAGAGGCAGGCTTGTACGCTGTGCCAGGGCATCTTTGAAGTAGGGGAAGTGGGTACAGCCCAGCACCAGGGCCTCCATGCCGCATTGGCTGAACCACTCCGCCAACTTCGGAAGATGATGATATTCCACCAACTCCGCTGGGTCCTCTCCCTGCTCGATGGACAGCACTGCCGGCAGCATGCAGGCTCCCAACAGGTCCAAAGACGGATTGGCAGACAGCAGCGCCCGCTCGATGCCGGCCAGCCCCTGGGCGTTGGCGGCAATCAGTCCTAGCCGGTGATACCGGGGGGCCAGCGTCCGGTAGACGTCCAGCGGCGTTACGATGCGCAGTCCGGTCTCCGCTGCCAGCGGCCCGAAGTCCACGGCGGAGGAGAGGGAGTTGCAGTACACGAAGGCCCGGCGGCAGCCCCGGTCCATGGCGGCGCGGAGCACCTCCAGCACCCGGGCGCTTTTTTCCTCCGGAGAGGAGATCTGAAAGGCCGTCTGCCGGCGGGGGTCCTCCGCCAGAGGAAAGGCGGCTCCGGACAGACCGGCACCCGCCAGACAGTCCACACCCATCCGGGTATCCACCGGCGTTCCCGCCAGCACGGCAATCGGTTCGTTCAACATGATATGCGCTCTCCTTATTCGACTTTCCGGCGGAAATTTCCATAGACCCGGGTCCCCTCCTGTACGGTGAGGAACGCGTGGGGGTCGATGGAGTGGACTGCGTGGAGCAGTTCTTCAATCTCAAATTTGGACAGGCACACGCACAGCACATGGATATTGTCCCCGGTGTAGGCGCCAGTGCCGTTCCAGTAGGTGACGCCCCGCCCCAGATTTTCCATGATGAACTTGCCCAGCTTGCTCTCATCCTCCCGGGTGAAGATCAGCACCTGCACGCTGATGTTCTGCTGATGCATCCGGTCCAGCACCATGGAGGTGAAGAAGTTGTAGATCACGGAGTAGATGGCCACCTCCGGCGTGAACAGCAGCAGGCAGGCCGCGTACAAAAACGCGTTGAAGGTCAGGGAGAACTTGCCCACGGTAAAGCTGCTGCCCCGCTTACTCAAACACAGTCCCACAATGTCCAGGCCGCCGCCGCTGCCGCCGCAGGTCAGCACGATACCGCTGCCCACGCCGGCCAGGATGCCGCCCAGCAGACAGGCGGTCAAATAGTCCTCTACAATGGGCGTGCTGGGGATGGGGATGATGCTGTAAAACAGGGAATAGGACACGGTGCAGATCAGCGTTTTAAAGACCAGCGTCTTTCCCAGTGTTTTATATGCCAGCAGAAGGATGGGAATGTTGGATAAGAAGTACAGGATACCTGCGATGTCATAAGGCCCGAAACTGATGCCCAGATAGGTCTGCATCAGGGTCCGGGCCAGCTGGCACACGCCCAGAATGCCGCCGGTGTACAGATGCAGCGGTACAATGAAGAGGTTCAGCGCGGCGGCGGCAATAAGCTCGCCCACAACAGCAGCGACCAGCCGCAGCCAGCGGTTGTGCAGAGTATTGTACAGCATGGTGGTTCCTCCTGTGAAACACATGACATGAAGTGTTTGTGCTGTTCTACCAAGATTATACGGGCTGCCGGAGAAAACCACAAGAGGAAAAATTCGCCGGACTAAAGGGCGTAGCGAAGACAGTGGTACAGACGCTCCTTGGCCCGGCGGATGGTCCGGGAGACCGTGGAGCGGTTCAGACCCAGCTTCAGCGCGATCTGGGGAATGGTCATTCCCTCGTCGTAGTAGAGCGTCAGCATCTGCCGCTGTCGGGCCGTCAGCTCCTGCTCCCGGGCCCGGCGGAGGTTCCGGCGCAGGCGCTCCAGCTGCTCAGAGTTGTCCTCCGCGTTTTCCCGGAGCCAGACCGTCATGTCGCCGATCCATTCGCTGCTGCGGGTATCAAATTGAGTATCTCTCATGTCTGTGATAGCTCCTGTCATAGTAGTTGGCTGTGAGCGTGGACAGCTCCCGCATCTCCCGCCAGAGGGGTGCCAGTGTCTCAATGCGCTGCCGCAGCCGTCTGGCAGCCTCGGCGTCCGTCTGGAGCTTCTCCTGGTCCCGCAGCTCAATGATGCGGGCGTGGATGGCGGCGGCGCTGTCCGCGTACAGAACGGACATCTCTGAAAGGGTCATTCTCCCATCTCCTTCCCCCGGGTCTCGTGACAGGGGGCCAGCTCCTGCCGGGCAAAGTCGGCAAGACACGCCGTACAGACGCGGCTGCCGTTGCAGGCCCAGTATTCCTCCCCCATGGTGATCTCCTGTCCGCAGAGCGTGCAGAGCAGGGCTTGCCGTTTTAAACGGCGCTGGATATGCCGCAAAATAGTCCCTCCCTAAAAACGAAAAAATAAGAAAATAATTGTTGACAAAATGCGAAGTGTCTGCTAGAATAAATCCTGCTGTTGGAACTGCTGGTGTAGCTCAGCTGGTAGAGCAGCTGATTTGTAATCAGCAGGTCG
>CAMBAJ010000079.1 GCA_945864305.1 uncultured Clostridia bacterium
GATGCCGGTGTTGCCGGAGGTGGGCTCGATGATAACGGAGCCGGGCTTCAGAAGGCCCTTGGCCTCGGCATCATCAATCATGGCCTTGGCGATACGGTCCTTCACGCTGCCGGCGGGGTTGAAATACTCCAGCTTGCCCAGGACTTTGGCCTCCAGGCCCTCTTCCTTCTCAATGTGGACCAGCTCCAGCAGCGGGGTCTTTCCGATCAGCTGATCAGCGGATGTATAAATGTTACTCATCATCAATTCCTCCTGATGTCATTGTTGTTTTAGATGTGTTGACAGAACGCTCTGGTTTTCACGAAAACCCGCGTCAACATCGACAACATCGGAATTGTCTCATGCAGCGTTTCATATATTACCAACCTTTCAAGTAGGTTATAAGGATTATAAGGCCATCCTCGCCATTTGTCAATAGGTCCCCTGAAAATATTTTCATTGATTCCCTATTAACCGCGCTGTATAATAGGTTTAATATATGGCGGAGGGATAGGACATGCTGATTTCAACAAAGGGCCGCTACGCGCTGCGGGTCATGATCGACCTGGCGGAACATCAATCCGAGGACTTCATTCCGCTGAAAGTCATCGCGGAGCGGCAGGAGATTTCGGAGAAATATTTGGAGAGCATCATCAAGCTTCTGGTGAAGGCCAAGCTTTTGAACGGTCTGCGGGGCAAGGGCGGCGGCTATCAGCTGACCAGGGCGCCGGAGCAGTACACGGTGGGCAGCATCCTGCGGCTGACGGAGGAGTCTTTGGCGCCGGTGGCCTGTCTGGAAGACGGCGCGGCCTCCTGCCCCAGAATGGCCTCCTGCCGCACCCTACCCCTGTGGCAGGGGCTGAACAAGGTCATCAACGACTATCTGGACAACGTCACCCTCGCGGACCTGGTGCAGTCCGATACCGCCGGAAACGACTATATCATCTGATATGATATGCAGTTCCCTGCCGGTATGCTGCGCGGAGCCCCGCTTTGCAAGCCATAGAAAGCCTTGAGAAAACGCCGCCGGAACCCGGCGGCGTTTTTTTGCCTTTATATGCGATGATACACGGTGCGCCCCGACAGGGATTTATGAAGCGGCTGGCACCGGCTCGCCGGACTTCTCGCCCACCGCCGTCCGTTCCGCCACCCCCGCGATGTGGCGGCTCTTTTCGTTCATGATCATCATTTGCAGCCGGTTCTCCACATTGGCGAAGCTGGTGTCCGGGTCCAGGTCCAGGGGGAGAATCTGGATGCCCGGGTAGTCCTCCTTGATTCGCTTGGTCATGCCTCTGCCGCAGATGTGGTTGGGCAGGCAGCCGAAGGGCTGCAGGATCACAAAGGACTGCACGCCCTGGGCGGCGTACTCCTCGATCTCGCCGGGGATGAGCCAGCCCTCGCCGGAGAGGAAGGTGTGGTTGATAACCCGGTCGTTCTCCTCCGCCAGCCTGGGCAGCGGCGTCTGGGGACGGTACAGCAGGTGGCGGCAGGCGATCTTGTCCAGGACCTTCTGGGAGTAAGTGAACAGGCCCCCATGCGGACGCCGGGGTGCATCTCCTTCGTATCCACCGGGTCGGTGGACACGATGGGCACGTCCCGGAAGCCCGCCGCGTCCAGGCCCCGGCGCAGCAGGGCCGAGTAGTGGGACAGGCGGCAGTCGCCCTGGTACTTCGCCATGGCCACGGCCACCTTGTCCGTGTCGTACCTGCCGCTCTGCAATGCGGAGATGGCCTCGCCGATGACCATCTGGGCGGGGAAGCAGATGTCGTTGTGGACGTACTTCTTGCCCAGCTGAATCTCGTGGATGGAGCCCAGGGGCAGCGGCTCCGCCCGGAGGCCGTCCTTTTTCAACACGCCGCTGAGCAGGCGGCAGAAGGCCTGGGACACATTGGGCACCAGCACCACCGTAACGGCCAGCGCTCTTCCTGTCCCCCGGGCAACTCGGGTTTGCATCAAATAACTCATGATATGAGTTATTTGATGCAAAAAAAAGCGCCTGCCCTATTTCTGCACACTTCCCATGATATCGCATTATAATCTCGCGCCGCATGGTTGTCAAATTCATGTCAATTTTTCTTTTGATCTCCCGTGCCGCTTCCGATTGACAGACCGGACGCTGGCTCAGCTCCTTGGCGCCGGCTCCGTCGTTCCCCTGGAGGAGAAACCGCAGGACCGCCAACTCTCCGCGGGCCAGCTCTGAGACTTTGCCCAGGATCAGGCGGCCCCGCTCCTCTGCGAGGAGCATGTACTGCATCCATTCCTCAGCGCTTTTTCGATAGTCCATCACAGAGTACCTCCGGTCAGAAGTGGTTCTGGAGCAGAGACTGGAATGCCCGCTCACCCTGTGAGATATTCTAAAGGGCAGCGGTTTCAGGTCAACACCTCCCGCACCGCGGCGGTTCTGAACAGTCTGGAGAAAAAGGGGTATATCCGCCGGGTCCCCTCTCCGGATGACAGGCGCATGATCCATGTCTTCATCACGGAAAAGGGCCGCGCGTATGCCCTCGGCAAGCAGGAGGAATTTCTGGAGCACAGCGCCGCCATGCTGGAAAAGCTGGGAGAAGAGGATACCCAGCACTATATCCACATTATGAAGCGCCTTTCCGAAATCTGGGCCGCGGAGCAGCAAAACCAGTAATTTTCTTTATTGTCTAATATAAAAATCTTTTCATATATGATATTAGCCGATTTTGAAAGAAGCATGGTGTCTTCTCACCAGCTGGCACCCAGGGCTTCCCCCCTGCCGGAGCAATCCCTCACGTTTTTTTGGGACACTGCCTCTGATTTGTCCCTTGCTCCTCCGCTCTATCTCTCATAAACTGTTAAACAGGATTTCTGATCGATTCAGGAAAAGAGGCACATGATGGGCAACGATATTTCCCGTATTTTGATTGAGACCGTCGTCCGCAAGACTCTGCGTGACATGAAGGATTCCCCGGAGCGGAGCACCCGAAATCTGGTGGATATGGCGCTCCACTTCTCCTCCGGCCCCTTCCAGCGGGAGTTTTTCGAGATGGCGCAGAAGATGCTCCAGAACGAGCACAGCGCGTATTACAGTCTGATCCAGGATGTGGTGTCCTCCGCCGATACGGACAAACTGGTCTCCTTTGGCCTGAACCTGGGATACAACAGCTTTGTGGCAGGAGCTAAAACGATCCGCGCCGTGGAGGCCAGGGAGCACTTCAACATCCCCTGGACCATCCGGCTGGATTTCCACGGGTCGTCCTATGCCCAGCAGGCGGATGCCTACCGCTCCGTGATCCGGCAGGGCAGGCAGCTGGGCATTTTCACCTGGGCGCTGTTCCCCGACAGCCAGCCGCAGAATCTGCTGGGGCTGGCGGCGGAGCATTCCGACTGCGCGTTTCTCCTGTTCTGCCGGCCGGAAGACATCACGAACGCTCTTCTGGACGAGGCCGACAGACTGAAAAATCTGCTCATTCTGGTTCGATACGGCAGCGCCGCCGCGGATGCCTGCGCGCTTCTGCGCCAGCGAGGTTTTTTGTACGCTGTCTATGTTCCCTACGGAGAGAGCGACCTGGAGCGCATCGCCAGCGGAGAGCTGTTCTGCTGCGCAGAAAACCTGCACGCCTCCTTTACCCTGCTTCTGGCCGCCCCCGCCTGTACGGAAGAGCTCCGCCGGACCGCCTATGAGCATGCTGTCCGCATCAGAAAAGCCCAGCAATATCGGACCGTCCCCATGGAGTGGACTTTTGACAGCCGCTTTGTGGACGGCATCATCTCCGACGGCGCCTGCTCTGCCGCTTTCGACGAAAACGGCGATCTGGCACCCCGCTGCGGCCAGCCGGTCCCCGAGAACTGCAATCTCTTTACGCGGCCTCTGCGAGACATTCTGAAGGAGGCCTTTCCAAAGGCGGCGGACGCCGGAAGTCCCGCTTGACTTCCCTCGCCGCCTTCATCTCTCTGTCTCTCCAAAGAAGAAAGCACGATAAAGAAATCTTTTTGATTCCTTTATCGTGCTTTTTGCTTACTATATTGGTCATTCTGCATGTCCCGGGGTCGTTTCCTCCTCCATGTCCCGGTACACCTTCACCGCCACATGCTCGATGCAGGAGCGCAGAAGCCGCAGAAACTCCGAGGGCTCCATGCAGTCCTTCTCCAGCATCCAGCGCTGAATGGTGTCCACGATGGCGTCCGTAAAAAAGCTGATCTGGAACTCCCGGCCCTCGCCCTCCGGCAAAATCTCCTTCATTCGCAGCGCCACCGCCGGAAGCATCATCTCCCGAAAGTGGTCGGAAAAGGCATCCTGTCCCCGGACGCTCAGCGCCTTCCGGTAAAAGGACCGGTTCTCGTAAAAGTATCCGCACAGGTCCTCCAGGAACGCCCAGGTGGTGGGATAGTCCCGTTTTCTGGCGATGGCGATGAATTCCGTGTCGTAGATCCAGTTGACCAGGTCATACTTGTCCCGGAAGTGGTAGTAGAAGCTCTTGCGGTTCATATCGCACTTCTCGCAGATATCCGCCACGGTGATCTTGGCGAAGGGCATCTCGCCCATCAGTTCTTTCAGCGCCGCGGCCAGCGCCCGCTTGGTCATATTGGAATCCGCCATGGAGTCATTCTCCTCTCTATCCCAGGATGCCCGTGTGCTCCAAAAGGATTTTCACACCCATCAAAATCAGGACGATGCCGCCCGCCAGCTCCGCCCGGGCCTGGTACCTGGCCCCGAAGACATTGCCCAGTCCCATGCCGATGGCGGACAGGGCAAAGGTCGTCACCCCGATGAGTGCCGCCGCCGGGATGATCCGCACATTCAAAAATGCGAAGGTCACGCCCACGGCCAGGGCGTCAATGCTGGTGGCCACCGCCAGCGGGAGCATGGTCCCGGGCGTGAAGGAGTCGTCCAGATGCTCCGCCTCGCCCTGGGATTCCCGGACCATGTTGGCGCCGATGAGCGCCAGTAGGACAAAGGCGATCCAGTGGTCCACCCGCTGGATCATGGACTGGAACCGGCTCCCCAGCAGGTATCCCGCCAGGGGCATCAGGGCCTGAAACCCGCCGAAGTAAAGGCCGGTGACCACCATGTGCTCTCTCCGGACGTCCTTTGTGGATAGTCCCTTGCGGATGGATACCGCGAAGGCATCCATCGACAGCCCCACCGCGATGACAAATAATTCCCATACTTTCATAATTCTTCCTCCGCGCCTCAATTTTGCGGCGGAGGGTAAAAGAAAAAGACGGAACTTACCCGCTGCCGCAGATAAGTCTCGTCATTTCAGGTGATACCAGGAACCATTCCAGAATGTTGACATCACCGCACAGCGTGCCGACTACTCCCTTATAAATTTTGATTATAGCAGAACCCAGCCGCGTTTTCAACTCGGTTTTCGAAAAATCATTTGGACAAATCTCCCTTGCTGTCCACAAATTTCCTGCCGTGGGCCGCGCTGAAATTCCCGCACATAGTTTTTTTCATATCGCGCACAATACTTACCGGCGAAAGCCAAAATTCTTCATGCAGGAGGAACTTTCTCATGAACAAGGATTGCACCAACAGCGGCTGCGAGTGCACCCCCAACCAGAGCATCAAGTGCACCGTGAACAACTGCGCCCATCACTGCCAGGATACCCAGTACTGCGGTCTGAATGAGATTCAGGTCGGCACCCACGAGGCCAACCCCACCGAGATCAAGTGCACTGACTGTGAGAGCTTCAAGCTGAAATAACACCGCGCCGGGCTTCGGGGGAGCGTATACGCCCCCGAAGCTCCTACATCACAGAGGAGGGATGGCATGAAAGGCAGCTGGCCGGCGCGGATCGCCGGAGGCGCGGCGGGTCTCGCCAACGGACTGTTCGGCGGGGGCGGCGGCATGCTCTTCCTCCCCATCCTGTCCCGGTGCGGGGAGCTCTCCCAGCGCAAGCTCTACGCCACCTGCGTGGGCGTGATCTTCCCCATCTGCCTGGTGTCCGCCGCCGTGTATCTGTTCCGGGGCGGCGTCTCCCTGATGACCGCGCTGCCCTATCTGATTGGTGGCCTCATCGGCGGCTGGATTGGCGGAAAACTGTACGGCAAGGTCTCCACCAAATTTCTGAAATGGCTGTTCGCGGCCTTTCTCTTCTACGCGGGGGTGAAGTATCTGCTGTGACGGATTGGCTGCTTCCCTTCCTGTGCGGTCTGGGGGCCAGCGTCATCTCCGCCTGGGGCGTGGGCGGCGGGACGCTGCTGCTCCTGGTGATGACGCTGTTTCTGGGCGTGGACCAGCGGACCGCCCAGGGTATCAATCTGCTGTTTTTCCTCCCCACTGCCGTCAGCGCCCTGGTCTGCCACGCCAGAGGCGGCTATCTGGACAAGCCCACGCTGAAAGCCGCCGTCCCCGTGGCCGTGGCTGCCGCCCTGATCGGCGCCTGGGTGTCCACATCCGTGGATGTGGAGGTTCTCCGCCGCCCCTTCGGCGTCTATCTGCTGCTCTCCGGCGTCAGCCTGATCTGGCCTGGGAAAAAGGGCGGTCACCGATCCTGAAGCAAAGCCCCGGACTGCCGTTTTTCGGCAGTCCGGGGCTCTCTCTGTTCCCATGTCTTTTTGGATTTTATTTTCAGAAATCAGGGTCCGGCGTCCTCCTCCGGTGCCTGTCCGCTTTCGTCCGGCAGGTCCTCTGCGCCTTCCGCGTCATCCACAGAGTCCTTCAAGACCAGGGTGACTTCCAGCAGCTCGCCGTCCCGCCAGACCGTCATGGGCATGGTGTCGCCAATGTGGTACTGTTGTCTGACCCGCAGCAGGTCCTGGCTGGTCAGGGTCTCCTGTCCGCCCGCTGAGACCACATAGTCCCCCACCTGGACCCCCGCCGCGTCGGCGGCGGAGTCTGCTGTCACCTCCATGACCTCCAGGCCCCAGACATCCGTCTCCACCTGCTCCGCCATGCTCATCACGGTGATGCCCAGCACCGGCTCCGGCTGGACCTCGCCGTATTGCAGCAGGTCGTTCACCAGCCGGCCCATGGAGGCGGAGGGGATGGCAAAGCCCAGGCCCTCCACATTGGAATAGGAGGAGCTCATCTTGATGACGTTGATGCCCACCACCTGGCCGTACTCGTTGATGAGCGGGCCGCCGGAGTTGCCGGAGTTCAGGGCGGCGTTGGTCTGGATCAGCGTCATGGTCTTTCCGTCCACCTGCACGTCCCGGTTGATGGCGGAGACGATGCCGTCCGTCAGCGTTCCCCGCAGCTCCACGCCCAGGGGATTGCCGATGGCGTACACCTTGTCGCCCACTGTCAGCAGGTCCGAGTCTCCGAACGCAGCGGCGGGCAGGGGCGTCTCCGTCTCCACCTTCAGCACCGCCAGATCGTTTTTGGCGTCTCCGGCCACGTACTTCGCCTGATAGCTGTATCCGGTGTCCAGCGCGATCACGCAGTCCCGACCGCCCTCCACCACATGGTAGTTCGTGATGAGATAGCCGTCCTCCGTAAAGATGACGCCGGTGCCCACGGAAACACGGTCATCCCGCTCCAGCTGCACCATGACCGTCACCACGGAGGGATTGACCAGTTGATAAATCTCCTGCGCCGTCTTGGACTCGCCGTGTTCCCGCTGGACCACCAGCTCGGCCCCCTGTCCCGTGGGATACGTAGGGATGGTGACATCCTTTGTCGTCTCGGCGGAGTCGTATTCCTCGTAATACCACTCAAAATCGTCCCGGTGCTCCTGGACAAGCAGATTCCGCACCACCAGAGCCGCCGCTGTCAGAAGCGCCGCGCCCGCCAGGCAGGCCAGAAAAATCCACAGGCCCTTTCTGTGCTTTTTCCGCGGCGCTTCCGGCGCTGTTCTGGCGGCGACGGAAACGCCCGGCAGGGGGCGGACATAGGTCTCCACCACCTCCCGGGGGTCCGGCTGCCGGTATACCTCCACGACCTCGCCGGGAAGGCGCTCTTCCCGGCGGGTCTCTCCGTAGTTCTCCATAGTTCCTCACTCAGTGGTCAGGGAGAAGGTGAACGTGGTCACGCCGTTCTCGCTGGTCACATTGATTTTTTCGTGATGCTGCTCCAGGATCGTCTTCACGATGTACAGGCCCAGCCCCACGCCGTCCTTGTCCTCGCTGCGGGACTTGTCGCTCTTGTGGAAGCGCTCAAACAGCAGCGGCAGCTCCTCCGCCGGGATCGTATCGCCCAGATTCCGCACCGTGACCCGTGCCTTCCCGTCGATGGTGGTGATGCCCAGATACAGCGTGGAGCCCTCCCGGGCGAACTTGGTAGCGTTTTCCAGCAGGTTGTAGATCACCTGGGTGATCATGTCGTTGTCGCCCAGGACCAGGATCGGCTCCTCGGGGATGTCGGCGTCCACGTCCAGATTCCGGTCCGTGATCTTCTTCTCCATGGAGATCAGCACACGGCGCATGCTCTCGCAGATGTCGAAGTGGTTCCCGCCCTTCAGGGGGTCGATGGCCTGGAGCTGGCTGACATCCAGCATCCGCCGCACCATGCGGCTGAGGCGGCGGCTCTCGTCGGAGATGATCTGCAAATACTGCCGCTCATTCTCCGGCGGGATGGTCCCGTCCAGGATGCCGTCCGTGTAGCCGGCGATGGTGGTCATGGGCGTTTTCAGCTCATGGGAGATGTTGGCGATGAACTCCCGCCGCTGCCGCTCCGTCTGCTGTAAGCTCTCCGCCATGTTGTTGAACGAGGCCGCCAGCTCTCCGATCTCATCGCTGCGGCCGTAGTCCTTCATGCGCACGTCGAAGTTTCCCTCGGCGTACTGCCGGGTGGCCTGGGCCATCTCCCGGATGGGCTGTATCTGCCGCATGGTGGTCACGGAGGACGCCATGAAAGACACCATCAGCACCACGAACGCCGTCATGAAGAACAAGCCGATAAAGCCCTTCCACATGCTGTCCAGCGACGCGGTGGTGGAGACGGCGAAGACCTCGCCCACTGTCTCCCGGCTCTCCGGATTCACAGCGGCCACGCCGACAACGAACCGCTTCTTTTCATACAGTCCGCCCAGATCGTCCCGCTGGGAGGTGACGCCCTTCTCCATGACCTCCCGGGTCATGGTCTCCGGCATGGTCACAACCTTGCCGTCCAGGGCCTTGTCCGTGGAGAGCAGTACATGCCCCTCGGTATCACAGATCATGAAGTGCACGTCGGACACCATGGCCGCGAAAGAGGCCAGCTGCTGAAAATCCGGGTCGCTGCGCAGCTCCTCGATATCCATGTAGCGGCCGTTTTCCAGATAGTTGATGGACAGCTGGCTCATGACCTGGGCCTTGCTGGCCACCTCTTCGCTCTTTTGGCCCCGGGCGTAGTTGTAGCTCAGGGAGAAGAAGGCCGCGCCCAGCAGAAACAGCGTCAGCATCACCATGCCCACGGTGACGAACAGCTGCCGCCAGTACAGCCCCTCAAAATGCTTTCGGACCCGCTTCATTCTTTCGCCTTCTCCGCGTCTTTGGCGCCGGTCACTTCAAACTTATAGCCCACGCCCCAGACGGTCTTCAGCGCCCACTGGTCGGAGACGTTCTCCACCTTCTCCCGCAGGCGCTTGATGTGGACGTCCACCGTGCGGCTGTCGCCGAAGTAGTCAAAGCCCCACACCTCGTCCAGCA
>CAMBAJ010000080.1 GCA_945864305.1 uncultured Clostridia bacterium
TGCGCCCTCTCCCTCCCCCAGGCCCCCTTCTACCAGGAGGTCTACACCGCCGACGGCCCCCACGGCTATACGTCCCTGCGCACGAAGGACGCCTGCGTGGCCGCCCTCCAAAAGCGGCTGGTCCTGACGGACGGGGAGACGCTTCCCGGCGAACTGGCCCGCCTGCTGGACGCCGGGCTTCTGAACCAAAACAACTATCCCGCCGCTGTCGATCTGCTTCTGGAGGCCGGACTTCCCGCCGCCACGGCCTGGCTGCTGGAGCAGGGGGAGCGGCGGGGCTGGTCCCACCGGCGGACGCTGGATGAGGAGTTTGCGCTATGAGCCAGTCTGTATCTTCACCCCTTCTTATCGAAGGGGACACGGCCCGGGTCGTCTCCCCGGACCGTCTGGTCCGGATCGGAGACCTCCCCGGCCTGCGGGAGGTCCGGCGGCTGGCCGTCCCCGCCCATGTGGAGACGCTGTTCGGTCTGGAGCGGTTTCAGCACTTGCAGGTCCTGCGGTACGACGGCAGCGCCGACCTGCTGGGGTTCCGGGAGCTGCTGGACTGGCTGACCGCCCCCGCCGGGAACGACGAGAAATTTCTCACCCGGGTGGCCACCGCCATGCGGGCGGGCCGCCCCATCTCCGACGATCTCATGGTCATCATCGCCCCCCACATGGTCCCGCCCCACGCGCTGGAGAGCTGGGACCGGCTGATGGAGCTCTTTGACGACGTGGTCTCCCGCAGCAACGGCTACGGGCGGCAGGACGTGTGCCTCTGCGCCCTGAACTGCGGCCAGCTGAAGCGGCTGGAGTACGCCCTGTACATGGGCTTTGCCCTGGCGGAGAAAGAATATCCGCCCTCTGTGGCCCGGTGGTATCCCCCCAGCCGCCGCTTCTCCGGGGAGGACCGGCTCTGGTACGGACTCTCCATCCTCTTCGGGCGGAGCTACCGGGAATTCTACGCCGTCAAGGGCGAGCATGACTACCGCCATATCCAGACGAAGGACGCCTACATCGCCTTTCTCCGAAAGCGCCTGCCGCTGGCGGACACCCGGGCGTTCCAGGACATGCTGGACCGGCTGATGGACCCGGGCGTGCTGTCCAGCGACAATTTTCAGGCCGCTCTGGACCTGGCGCTGGAGCGGCAGCTGTCCGAGACCACCGCGTTTCTGCTGGAGCGGGGCAGGTCCCGGCTGTGCCCCGCCGCCGGAGGCGTGGACGCCCTGGACGCGGAATTTGAACTTTGAACGAAAGTCAGGTACGATCGTGATGAATATCAAGGAAGCCAAGGAACAGATCAAAAACGCCATGACGGCGTACTTCACCAAGGACGAATTCGGCAACTACGCCGTCTCCGTGGAAAAGCAGCGGCCTGTGTTTCTGATGGGCCCTCCGGGCATCGGCAAGACCGCCATCATGGAGCAGATCGCCCAGGAGCTGGACGTGTGTCTGGTGTCCTACTCCATGACCCACCACACCCGCCAGAGCGCCCTGGGCCTGCCCTTCATCGAGAAGAAAGTCTTTGACGGAAAGGAGTATCAGGTCTCCGAGTACACCATGAGCGAGATCATCGCCGCCGTGTACGAGACCATGGAGGAGACCGGGAAGCGGGAGGGCATTCTCTTCCTGGACGAGATCAACTGCGTCTCCGAGACGCTGGCGCCCTCCATGCTGCAATTCCTGCAATATAAGATCTTCGGCCGCCACCGGGTCCCCGAGGGCTGGATCGTGGTCACCGCCGGCAATCCGCCGGAGTACAACAAGTCCGTGCGGGAGTTCGACATCGTCACCTGGGACCGCCTCAAGCGCATCGACGTGGAGCCGGACTTTGACGCCTGGAAGGAGTTCGCCTATCAGAAGGGCGTCCACCCCGCTGTCATGACCTATCTGGAAATTCGGAAGGGCGATTTCTACCGGGTGGAGTCCACCGTCAGCGGTAAGACCTTCGTCACCGCCCGGGGCTGGGACGATCTGAGCCAGATGCTCTTCCTGTACGAGAAGAACGGCCTGCCCGTGGATGAAAAGCTCACGGGGCAGTACCTGCAAAACCGGAAGATCGCCAAGGAGTTCGCCATCTACTACGACCTGTTCAACAAATACCGCAGCGACTACCAGGTGGACAAAATTCTGGCCGGACAGGCCACCGATGACATCAAGGAGCGGGCCAAAGCCGCCAGGTTCGACGAGCGGCTGTCCCTCCTGGGCCTGCTGCTGGACGCCGTCACCGCCGACCTGCGGGAGACGGTGGAGACCGAGCAGATGCTCCACCTGCTGCTGGACGTTCTGAAAAGCGTCAAGGCCGAGCTGGCCCTGCCGGACGCCGATCCGCTGGAGGTCCTGGACCGCCAAATCGCAGCCCAGCAGGCACTGATCGACACCAGCAAGCGGTCCGGCAGCCTCTCCCGGGAGACGGAGCGGGCCCGCCGCCGTATTCTGGCCGCCCTGCGGCGCCAGCGGGAGCTGGTGGTTCAAAGCGGCGCCGGTCAGGACGCCTTCCCGGTCATCAAGGCGGACTTCGACCGGATGGTCCAGGGACTGAAAGCCCAGGCCCGGCAGGCCGGGGAGAAGCTGAGCAACCTGTTCCGCTTCTGCGAGGAGGTCTTCCCCGACGGGCAGGAGCTGCTGATCCTGGTGACGGAGCTGACCGTCAGTCCGTACAGCGCCAAGTTCATCAGCCGCTACGGCTGCAAGGAGTACTTCGCCCACAACAAGGAGCTGCTGTTCTACGAGCGCCAACAGGAGATTCTCTCCCAGCTGGAGGAGCTGGACCTGACCTGATCGGATATGCAAGGGACCGGGCGACGGCTGTGCCGTCGCCCGGTCCCTTGCGCGTTTCAAATCCCGGAGGAGTTCTTCCGCTCCGCCGCCCGGGATTCCGCCATATCGTACTCCCAGTTCCAGGGGTCCTTGCGGCAAGTCCCGTCGGCATAGGGGACGAAGATGGACAGGATGCCGAAGGCCGCCAGAATCCAGCAGTACCACATATAGGGCACGATCTCCACGGGACTCATGACGATGTTATAGTTGATGGTGGTCAGGGTGGCCGCCGTCAGCAGCTGGGCTCCGTAGGGTAGGATGCCCTGGAACACGCAGGAGAACACATCCAGCAGCGATGCCGTCCGGCGGGGGTCCACCCGGTACTCCCGGCTGATGTCCCGGGCCACGCTGCCGCTGACGATGATGGCCACGGTGTTGTTGGCGGTGGCGCAGTCCGCCAGCGAGGCCATGGCCGCGATGCCCACCTGGGCGGACCTGTTGCCCCGCATCATGCCCCGCAGCCTCTCCATGAGCCACACAATACCGCCGTTGTGGGCGATCATCTCCGACAGACCGCCGCAGAACAGGGCCAGGAAGAACACCTCGCTCATGCCGGTGAATCCGTCCCAGATGGCCTGGGCGAAGGTAAAGACCGTCAGCTGTCCGCCCGCGATGCCGATGATGCCGGCGGAGAAGATGCCGATGGTCAGCGTCAGAAACACGTTGACCCCGGCCAGGGCCATGACCAGCACCGCCGCATAGGGCAGGACCTTTACAGTGCTGAAGTTTAGGTCCCCCAGGGGCACCGCCGTCTCCGGGCGGCCCACGACCAGCAGCACCGCCATGGTGATGAGGGCCGCGGGCAGGGCGATGAAGAAGTTCACCCGGAACTTGTCCCGCAGTTCGCAGCCCTGGGTCCGGGTGGCGGCGATGGTAGTATCGGAGATCATGGACAAGTTGTCGCCGAACATGGCGCCGCCCACACAGGCTCCCAGCAGCAGGGGGATGCTGAGGCCGCTCTTCTCCGCCACGCCCACCACAATGGGGACGATGGTGGTGATGGTGCCCATGGAGGTGCCGGTGGCGGTGCCCATGAAGGCGGAGATGACGAACACGCCCACGGTCAGCAGGTCCGCCGGGATGATGCTGAGCCCCAGATTCACGGTGGAGTCCACGCCGCCCATGGCCTTGGCCACGGTGGAAAAAGCCCCCGCCAGAATGTAGATCATCAGCATAGTCAGCACGTTCTCATTGGCGGCGCCCCGGGCAAAGACGGAGAACTTCTCGTCGATGCTCCCCTTCCCCATGCAGAAGGCTGCCAGCACGGCGATAAACATGGCGGTGACGGAGGGGAACTGATAGAAGGCCATCTCCTTCCCTCGGGCCTGGAGCAGCAGCCCTGCCCCCAGATAGATGGCGATAAAGATCAAAAACGGCAGCAGGGCCAGACCGCTGCCCCGCTTTTTCAAATCACGGTCCATAAAATGCGCTCCTCTTTCTTCTGTTGGAATGGGTATTTTCTCGATTATATCAGCTGTCTTTCAGGGCCGCAACCGGATTTCCCGGATACATTGACTTTTTCTCCGGTTTCCGGTATGATTTCCTTGCATTTTGTTTCTTGAAAGGATGATTTCCCTGTTATGTCCGACTTGACTTCCATTTTGAACCAATCCATTGGCAAGGTCGCCCTGGGAGACGTACTGGCGGCCATTGTCACGCTGCTCCTCTGCCTGGTGGTCATCCGGGCCGTGCTGAAGCTGACGCGGAAGCTCCTCTCCCGGTCCAGGCTGGATGACCGGGTGCAGAAATATCTGGCCTCCGGCATCAAGCTGGTGCTGTATGTCATCGCCGCCATCATCGTCATCAGCAGTCTGGGCATCGACATGACCTCTCTGGTGGCCCTGCTGTCCGTGGCCTCCCTGGGCGTCACCCTGGCCGCCGAGGACGTGCTGGCCAATGTGGCGGGCGGTCTGGTGATCCTGTCCGCCCACCCCTTCACCATCGGAGACTACATTGAGGCCTCCGGCACCGCCGGCACCGTGGAGGAGATCACTCTGAACTACACGAAGCTGGTGACTCCCGACGGCCATCTGGTCATGCTGCCCAACAAGTCCCTGGCGGACTCCCAGATGACCAACTACACCGCTCTGGGCCGCCGCCGCGTGACCCAGGTCATCACCGCCTCCTACGACGCGCCCACCGAGGCCGTGAAAGCCGCCTGCTATCAGGCGCTGGAGCGGACCGAGAAGGTGCTGGCGGACCCCGCCCCCGCCGTGTACCTCACCAATTATGGCGAGAGCTCCATCGAGTACACCATCTACTGCTGGGCCGCCGCCGCGGATTTTCTGAGTGTGAAGTTCGCCCTGGGGGAGAACCTGCGCCCCGCCTTCGCCGAACACGGCGTGGAGATGACCTACGACCACCTGAACGTGCATATCGTGGAGAACAAGGGTTGACAAATTGCCGTCTCCTTCCTATAATATTTCCCAAAGCGATGATGGAGAGGGACGGAAGGACCGCACCTTCAGAGAGCCGGCGTCTGGTGCGAGCCGGCAGGAGCGGCTTCCAGGTCCTATGGCTCCTGAGCTGAGGGTTCGAGGGCGCCGGCGCCGTTAGGGCCTCTCCGTGTACGCCGCGTCAGCGCGAAGGGGTTGCTGGACCCTGAAAGGGGCGTCGACCGTGAGGACGGCGCAATTTGAGTGGTACCGCGGAAGCAATATACGGCTTTCGTCTCAAAGGAATGCTTTGGGACGAAAGCCGTTTTTTCGTCCCCCGAAATCGAAAGGAGCGCTTTTTCATGAGCAACTACCGTCCTGAAACCATCTGTGTCCAGGGGGGCTACACCCCCGGCAACGGCGAGCCCCGCCAGATCCCCATCGTCCAGTCCACCACCTTCAAATACGCCACCAGCGAGGACATGGGCAAGCTCTTTGACCTGGAGGCCGACGGCTACTTCTACTCCCGCCTCCAGAACCCCACCTGCGACTACGTGGCCGCCAAGATCTGCGCCCTGGAGGGCGGCACGGCGGCCATGCTGACCTCCTCCGGCCAGGCGGCCAACTTCTTCGCCCTGTTCAACATCGCCTCCTGCGGCGACCACATCGTGGCCTCCTCCAGCATCTACGGCGGCACCTTCAACCTCATTGACGTCACCATGCGGAAGATGGGCGTGGAGGCCACCTTCGTGGCCCCCGACTGCTCCGAGGAGGAGCTGAACGCCGCCTTCCGGCCCAATACCAAGGCGGTCTTCGGCGAGACCATTGCCAACCCCGCCCTGACGGTGCTGGACATTGAGAAGTTCGCCAAAGCCGCCCACAGCCACGGCGTGCCCCTGATCGTGGACAACACCTTCGCCACCCCCGTGGGCTGCCGGCCCTTCGAGTGGGGCGCCGACATCGTCACCCACTCCACCACCAAGTACATGGACGGTCACGGTGCCGCCGTGGGCGGCGCCATCGTGGACTCCGGCAAGTTCGACTGGATGGCCCACGCCGACAAATTCCCCGGCCTGTGTACCCCTGACGACAGCTACCACGGCATCACCTACGCCGAGAAGTTCGGCAAAGAGGGCGCCTTCATCACCAAGTGCACCGCCCAGCTGATGCGGGACTTCGGCTCCACCCCCTCCCCCCAGAGCGCCTTCTATCTGAATCTGGGCCTGGAGAGCCTCCACGTCCGCATGGCCCGCCACTGCGAGAACGGCCAGGCTGTGGCAGAGTTCCTGGCCTCCCATCCCAAGGTGGAGGTCGTCCACTACTGCGGCTTGCCCGGGGACCCCTACCACGAGGTGGCCCAGAAGTACCTGCCCCACGGCTCCTGCGGCGTGGTGTCCTTTGAACTCAAGGGCGGCCGTCCCGCCGCCGAGGTGTTCATGAAGCACCTGAAGCTGGCGGCCATCGAGACCCATGTGGCCGACGCCCGGACCTGCTGCCTGAACCCCGCCACCTCCACCCACCGCCAGATGAACGAGGAGCAGTTGAAGGCCGCCGGCGTCCCCGCCGGTCTGGTCCGCATGAGCTGCGGTCTGGAGAGCAAGGAAGACCTGATCGACGACATCAAGCAGGCTCTGGAGGCGATCTGATCATGCCCATCAAAATTCCAAACCAACTGCCCGCCACCGAGACCCTGACCCAGGAGAACATCTTCGTCATGACGGAGACCCGGGCCATCACCCAGGATATCCGGCCTCTGCAAATTCTTCTTTTGAACCTGATGCCCACCAAGGTGGACACCGAGACCCAGCTGGCCCGGGTGCTGGGCAACACGCCCCTGCAGATTGAGCTGGAGCTCATCGCCCCCAGCGGCCACGTGTCCAAAAACACCTCCCAGGCCCATATGCTGGCCTTCTACAAGACCTTCGACGAGGTAAAGAGCCGCACCTTCGATGGCCTCGTCATCACCGGTGCGCCGGTGGAGCTGATGGAGTTCGAGGAGGTGGACTACTGGCCGGAACTGTGCGAGATCATGGAGTGGAGCAAGACCCACGTCCACTCCACCCTGCACATCTGCTGGGGTGCCCAGGCGGGCCTGTACTACCACTACGGCATCCCCAAGCGGGTGCTGGACCACAAGCTCTTCGGCGTGTTTGAGCACACGGTGGAGGACCCCAACTTCATCCTCTTCCGGGGCTTTGACGACACCTTCTGGGTCCCCCACTCCCGGAACACCACGGTGGACCGGGCGGACATCGAGGCGGTGCCGGAGCTGAAAATCCTGGCCTCCTCCCCGGAGGCCGGCGTCTACGCCGTCAAGACCGACCAGGGCCGTCAGGTGTTCCTGATGGGCCACGCGGAGTACGACCGGGACACCCTGCGCAAGGAGTACATGCGGGACCTGGCCGCCGGTGTGGACATCCAGCTCCCCAAGCACTACTTCCCCAACGACGACCCCAACAAAAAACCGCCGGTGCGCTGGCGCAGCTGTGCCCATCTGCTGTACGCCAACTGGCTGAACTACTGTGTGTACCAGACCGCGCCCTACGACATCCGGGATATTGAAAAGGGCATCCGGACGGATGACTGAGCGCGAAAAGGCCCTGCCGCCGCGAATCGCTTCGCGGGGCAGGGCCTTTTTTCATTTCATCAGCCGTTCCACATACGCCTGCATCTCCTCCTTGGAGCGGACGGCGTGGGTGCCGTTGATGATGGCCTGCTGTTCCTCCTCCGACAGGGCGGAAAAGCGAGCCATGGCCTCCGGGTGCTGGGCCAGGGCCATGCCGAAGCCCAGGGGCAGTTCTTCCATGTTCATCACCTCGGCGTTAGTGTGCGCCGGGAGCGGAGGATCAATACGTGACGAACAGGTTCAGCAGCTCCACCAGGTCCATGGCGGGCAGGTAGGTGGTGCCATTTTCAAAATAACAGGCGCCCGTCAGCCATGTCTCGCCGTCGGCGGTGCGGGCCACGTCCTGCCCCGGCAGAACAGAGAACACCAGGCTTTCGCCGTCGGTCACCACAGCACCCTGGCCGGGGACCCAGTTCACCGTATACCCGGCAGCCTCCGCCACGGCCCGGATGGGCAGCAGGATCTCTTCTTCCGTCTCCTTGGCCGACACCGTCAGATAGCCGTTGGGCGTCTTGGGAAAGCCGTCTCCGGGCATATCGATGCCGCCGTAGCCGTCATACCGCAGCCAGGTCCGATAGGCATAGGGGAACAGCAGAACCCGTGTCACCTGGCCATCGCTGTCCGTCCAGGCCAGGAATTGAGAGCCCGGCTGCAGGTCCTCCAGCTGCACGATCTGGCGGGTTTTCCAGGGAAGGAGCTCCGCCTGGCCGGTAATCCGCAAGCCCGGCTCCCCGATGTCCAGCCCCAGTCCGCTGGTGACGGCAACTTCCACAGCAGCCAGCGGGCCGTCACGTTCAACGGATTCCATCTGGTTGATCCGTGCGACCTGGTAATACTGGGGCGCGCCAAAGTCCTCCGGGATGTTGGCGACCACCACCTCGGCGGCGGCCTGGGGCGGCAGGCTCAATGTCATGGCCGGTCCCACCCAGGCGTAGACGGTCTCCCCGTCCCGCAGCGCCCGGTCCAGGGGCAGGCCGGTGACGGCGTCCACCACAGGCGTGGTATCGGCCACATGGAGGACGACCTCGTGATAGGGGTCCTCCTCATTGGAATTTTCCAGCAGGACAGCGCCGTTCTCCAGCCGGGTCACGGTCCCCCAGACCCGGACAGGGGCCATGTAGGCGGGGGCTCCGGCGCCGTTGTCCGCCGTCTCAGCGGCAAAGGCGGGCAGGGCGCACACCACGGCGGCGCACAGCGTCAGCGCGAGAACGCGGGAAATCATGTTCTTCACGAAAATTCCTCCTCTTTGTAGTTCTGCTCTCTATCATAGCATCTGCCGGTTGGGACGGCAAGAGTGCGGAAAAAGTTCCCCACAAAGAAAAACGCCCCGGAAAACTCCGGAGCGCCTTTTCATACGGAGAGGGGCTAGGGGGAACCTATCGTTCCCCCAGTTGATTTGCCAGGGACAAATCAAGAAAATCAAATCATTTTCGCCGCGGCGTGTACGTGGCGAAAATTCCTCGACCCAGCCGCCTTGGGCGGCGTTCACCAGTGACGCGGCGTCACTGGTGGTGGGGGTTCTAAAGGGGGAGCCTGCTCCCCAATGTCATTAAGTTAAAATTTTTGCCGAACACGAAAAAGCACCCACCCCGTTT
>CAMBAJ010000081.1 GCA_945864305.1 uncultured Clostridia bacterium
CGTCCTCGTCGGTGAAGTCCTCCTTCTCGTACAGGGCGTCCTTCTCCTTCATCACGTCGTAAAGGTGCTGGTTGCCCATGATGACGGTGTCCAGCACGGTGTAGGCGTCGTACTGGAAGTGGTCCTGCTTCAGGATGGACATGCGCTCTTCCTTGGGGATGATGACCTCACCGGTGGTGGGCTCCAGGTCGCCGGAGAGGATGCGGAGGAAGGTGGATTTGCCGGCGCCGTTGGCGCCGATGATGCCGTAGCAGTTGCCGGGGACGAATTTCAGGTCCACATGCTTGAACAGCGTCTGGCCGCTGAAGTTCATGCTGATGTCGTTGACTGTGATCATGGTTTCGGTTCCTTTACAATTCAAAATTCGAAATGCGCAAGCAGGCGCGGCACCGAAGTGCCGCGTCTGCCGTAAGCTGTTCTATTATTTCACAAAAGCGCGGTGGAAGACCTTCTTGCCCTTCTTGATAACCACGCCGTCACCCTCGAAGTCGCTCTGGTCGAAGGTCACGTCGATGGAGGCCACCTTCTGGTCGTTGACGGCCACGCCGCCCTGCTGGATCAGCCGCCGGGCCTCGCCGTTGGATGCGCACAGGCCGCAGGCCACCAGCAGGTTAATGGCACCGATCTTGCCGTTGTCGAACTTGTCGGCAGAGAGCTGGGAGGAGGGCATATTCTCCAGAGAGCCCTTGCCGGAGAACAGGCCCCGGGCGGTCTCCTGGGCCTTGTTGGCCTCCTCCTCGCCGTGGACCAGCTTGGTCAGCTCGTAGGCCAGAATCTCCTTGGCGGTGTTCAGCTGGCTGCCCTCCCACTTGTCCATCTCGTCGATCTGTTCCAAGGGCAGGAAGGTCAGCATCCGAATGCACTTGAGGACGTCGGCGTCCTCGATGTTCCGCCAGTACTGGTAGAAGTCGTAGGGAGAGGTCTTGTTGGGGTCCAGCCACACGGCGCCGGAGGCAGTCTTGCCCATCTTCTTGCCCTCGGAAGTCAGCAGCAGGGTGATGGTCATGGCGTGGGCGTCCTTGCCCAGCTTGCGGCGGATGAGCTCGGTGCCGCCCAGCATGTTGCTCCACTGGTCGTTGCCGCCGAACTGCATGTTGCAGCCGTAGTGCTGGAACAGGTAGTAGAAGTCGTAGGACTGCATGGGCATGTAGTTGAACTCCAGGAAGCTCAGGCCCTTCTCCATGCGCTGCTTGAAGCACTCGGCCCGCAGCATGTTGTTCACGGAGAAGCAGGCGCCGATGTCCCGGATGAAGTCCACGTAGTTCAGGTTCAGGAGCCAGTCGGCGTTGTTCACCATCTGGGCCTTGCCCTCGCCGAAGTCGATGAAGCGGGACATCTGCTTTTTGAAGCAGTCGCAGTTGTGCTGAATGGTCTCCTTGGTCATCATGGAGCGCATGTCCGTGCGGCCGGAGGGGTCGCCGATCATGGCGGTGCCGCCGCCGATCAGGGCGATGGGCTTGTTGCCGGCCATCTGGAGCCGCTTCATCAGGCACAGGGCCATGAAGTGGCCCACGTGGAGGGAATCGGCGGTGGGGTCAAAGCCGATATAGAAGGTGGCCTTGCCGTTGTTCACCAGCTCCCGGATCTCGTTCTCGTCAGTCACCTGGGCGATCAGGCCCCGGGCGACCAGTTCTTCGTAAATCTGCATGATAGTCTCTCCTGTTCTGCAATATGTAGTATTACCGAAACGGACAAAATTGAAGCCCCCGTCCCGGCAGGGACAGAGGGCGAAATGCTTTCGCGGTACCACCTCTGGTTCGCCGTCCCCTCGCGGAAAACGGCCTCGTGGAGTGCCAACACACTCCCGCGCGGTAACGGGCGCTCCCGGAGCACGCCTACTGGGCTTTGGAAAAAGCCGTTGGGGTGCCAGCTCCAAGGTGTATTCGCCGTCTGCCGCTCTCCCCTTTTCACCAACCAGGGGTTCTCTTGGCAGTGCCATGACGGGTACTGGTCCTCTTCTTCGCTGTATGCAGAGGGTATTTTATCCGATTCGGGCGGGATTGTCAATCAAATCCGTGAAAAATTGTGAGATTTCCCGGAGAAAACCGGCCCTTGCGGAAGCAAAAAAGGCGCAGGGCATGGCCCTGCGCCTGAACGTCTTCCCTTGGAGGAATCTCCTGCCCCGGTTCATATGGACTTCCGATAGGCCTCCGCCTCGTCCAGCAGCTCTCCCGCGCTCTCCAGCAGGGCCTCCGTCACCTTGGTACCGCCGGTGATGCGGGCCAGCTCCGCCTTCCGCTGCTCCCGGTCCAGCTGCACCACACGGGTGAAGGTCCGGCCGTTCCGCTCCCCCTTCTCCACGGAGAAATGGGTGTCCGCCATGGCCGCCAGCTGGGGCAGATGGGTCACGCACAGCACCTGCTTGCGGCGGCTGACCTGGGCCAGCTTCTCCGCCACCTTCTGGGCCGCCCGGCCGCTGACGCCCGTGTCCACCTCGTCGAACACCAGCGTCCCGATGGCCTCCTGCTCCGCCAGCACGTTTTTCAGCGCCAGCATGATGCGGGCCAGCTCACCGCCGGAGGCGATCTTGGCGATGGGCTTCAAATCCTCGCCGGCGTTGGCGGACATCAGAAAGCGAATCATATCGCAGCCGTCGGGAGACGGCTCCTTTTCCTCAATCTGGATGCTGAACCGGACCTTGTGCATGTCCAGGTCCCGCAGCTCGCTCTGGATGCGCTGCTCCAGGGTTTTGGCGGCCTCCTTCCGGGCCTTCGTCAGGTCCGCGCCCGCCGCCCGGACGGCCTTCTCCGCCTTTTTCAGCTTCTGTTCCAGCAGAATCAGCGTGTCGTCCGCCGTCTCGATGGCGTCCAGTTCCGCCCGGCACTTGTCCAGGTAGTCCAGCATGTCCTCCACTGTGGCGCCGTACTTCTTTTTCAGCCGGTACAGCTGGTCCGACCGGCTCTCCACCGCGTCCAGCTCTGCCGGGGAGAAGTCGAATGCCCCCCGCAGGTCTCGGATGGTCTCGGCAAGGTCATAGGCTTCACTGCGCAGAGATTCCAATCGTTTGCAGAGATCAGTCAGGTCGCCTCCCAGGGTGCGAATGGTGCCCAGGGCCTCCTCCGCGTCCCGGAGCTGATTCACCGCGCCGGCGCTCTCGTCGTCGCCGCTGAGGCAGTAGTCCGCACCGGACAGGGCGGAGAGATACTTCTCCCCGTTCCGCAGGATATTGCGGCGGGCCGCCAGATCCTCCTCCTCGCCGGGCTGTAAGTCCGCCCGCTCCAGCTCATCGATCTGGAACCGCAGGCTGTCCACCCGGCGGGCCTTCTCCGCCTCGTCCATCTGCAAGGCCCGCATCCGGGTCCGCAGGTCCGCCATGGCGTCATACGCCGCCCGGTAGGCGGCCAGGGTCCCCTCCGTCCGACCGAACCGGTCCAGATAGGTCCCGTGCTGCTCCTCGTCCAGCAGCTGCTGGCCGTCGTGCTGGCCGTGGATGTTCAGCAGCTCCTCGCCGATCCGCCGCAGCTGGGCCACGGTGACGGGCCGTCCGTTGGCGCGGCAGATGTTCTTACCGTCGCCGCCGATCTCCCGCTGGAGCAGCAGATTGCCGTCCTCGTCCGGTGCCACGCCGGTCTCCGCCAGCCCCGGCAGGTCCGCCGGTACCTGGGAGAACTCCGCGCTGACGAAGGATTTCTCCGCCCCCGTGCGGATCAGGTCCCGGGAGGTCCTGCCGCCCAGCACCGCGCCCATGGCGTCGATGACGATGGACTTGCCGGCGCCGGTCTCGCCGGTCAGGGCGTTGAACCCCGGGCGGAACTGGATATCCGCCTGCTCGATGACGGCGATATTTTCAATATGAAGCAGTTCCAGCATGCTCTGGCCCTCCCCTCGGAAAGGGTCCAGGGGAAAACCGTTTCCCCTGGTTCTTCCGCTCAAGCGGAAGAAAAAATTTCAATCATTTTCGCCGCGACATGCGCGTGGCGAAAATACCCCGACCTGTGCACCCTTGGGGTGCACACACCAGTGACCGATGTCACTGGTGGTGGGGGATTCTCAAGGGGGAGCCTGCTCCCCCTTGAAGCCTCAAAGCATTTCCTTGATCTCCTCGCAGAAGATAGCCGCCGACTCCGTGTCCTGCATCAGCAGAAACGCCGTGTCGTCGCCCGCCAGAGAGCCCACCATATAGCTGATGTTCATGTTATCCAGGGCGGAGCAGGCCGCGCTGGCCAGGCCCGGCATGGTCTTGATGACCACGATGTTCTGGGCATAGGCGATGCTGGTGATGCTCTCCCGGAAGATGGTCCGTAGCTTCTCCGCGAAGTTCAGCTTCGTCCGGTTGCCGGAGACGGCGTACTTGTACACGCCCTGGCCCACCGGCTCCTTGATGAGGTGCATCTGCTTGATGTCTCTCGAAATGGTGGCCTGGGTGCTGCTGATGCCCCGCTCCTGGAGTCGGGCCAGCAGCTGCTCCTGGGTCTCGATATTTTCCTGGGAAATGATCTCCAAAATCATGGATTGCCGGTCATTTTTCATCACTCAACCCTCCGGGCAACATTTTTTGGGCAAAGATTTCGCAGAAGCTCTTCTCGGTCAGACGCACCAGCTTCGTGGTGTATTTACTGCGCCGCACCAGAACCTTATCGTCCGATCGCAGGGCAAAGGCCCGGCTCTCGTCCACGAACAGGTACACGGGCTTGCGGCCGTTGCGCTCCAGCTCCACGGTCAGAACGTGCTCTGGGGAGAGCACATAGGAGGAAAAGCGCATGTTGTGGGTGCAGATGGGACAGACCACCATGGTCTGGGCCACCGGCTCCACCACCGGGCCTCCGGCGGACAGAGAGTACGCCGTGGAGCCGGTGGGCGTGGAGATGATGACGCCGTCCCCGGCGATGTCCGCCAGGTGCCGTCCGTCAGAGGAGATCTTCAGATGGATGACATGGGAGATGGGCCCCTCCCGGATCACCGCGTCGTTGAGCCCCAGGTTCATGTAAACCTGTTTTCCTTCACGGATGACCGAAACGTCCAGCATCATCCGGGACTCCGTCTCAAAGTCCCAGTCCCTGAGCTTCCGCAAAACCTCCAGCTCTCCGGCCTCCAGCTCCGCGATGAAGCCAAGACCGCCCATGTTGATGCCCAGCACCGGGATTTTATGGAGGGCCGCCAGCTTGGCCAGATGCAGGATGGTGCCGTCGCCGCCAAAGGTGATCAACAGGTCCGCGCCCTTCATCTCCTGGGGCAGAGAGCGGACCTGGCAGTCGGCAAAGGCTCCCTCCTTCTGATCCTTGAAGGGCGAGCACACCACAGTGTGAAAGCCCATCTCGTGCAGGATTTTTTCCGCAGCCTTTGTGGCCGTCATACCCTGGTCCCGGTTGGGGTTGGGACACAGGATGATTTTCTTCGGACTCATAGGCCGCTCCCCTCTCCGTGCTCTTTCAAAACCTGGTGGGATTCCTCCACCAGCGCCTTCAAATCAACTTCCGCCGGTGCTCCCTCACCCTTCTCCAGATAGCCCAGATACTCGATGTTCCCCTCCGGGCCCCGGATGGGAGAATACGTCAGGCCAAGGACTGTAAAGTTGGAATCCTTTGCATGATCCAGGAAGCGCTCCAGTACCTCCAGATGGACGGCCGGGTCCCGGACCACGCCTTTTTTGCCCACCTTTTCCTTCCCGGCCTCAAACTGGGGCTTTACCAGGCAGGCCACGTGGCCGCCGTCTTTCAGGACGTTGTGGACCGCGGGCAGGATCAGTTTCAGGGAGATGAAGCTGACGTCGATGGAGGCGAAATCCAACTCGTCGGGAATCTGCTCGTGGGTCAGATAGCGGGCATTGGTCCGCTCCATGCAGACCACCCGGGGGTCCTCCCGCAGCTTCCAGGCCAGCTGGCCGTAGCCCACGTCCACGGAATATACTTTAGACGCGCCGTTTTGCAGCATGCAGTCCGTAAAGCCGCCGGTGGAGGCGCCGATGTCGCCGCAGATGGCCCCGTCCAGGGTGATGGGGAACGTGGCCATGGCCTTTTCCAGCTTCAGCCCGCCCCGGCTGACGTATTTCAGGGCATTGCCCCGGACCTCGATCTCCGCGTCGTTGGGGACGGCGGTGCCGGGCTTGTCCACCCGCTGGCCCTTGACGAACACCAGGCCGCTCATGATGGTGGCCTGTGCCTTCTGCCGGGTCTCCTGGAGCCCCCGCTCTACCAACAGGACATCCAGACGTGTCTTATTTGCCATGGGCCGCCTCCCTTACCGCCTCCGCCACAGCGGCGGCGTCCAGGCCGAAGCTGTGTTCCAGCTGGCTCACGCTGCCCTCCGGGGCGAAGGTCTTTCCAAGATTTTTCAAAATGAGCTTCTCCGGCGCCTGGCCGTGCTCCGCCAGAATGGCGGCCACCCGCTGGCCCACGCATCCGGCGCCGAAGGAGTCCTCCAGCACCAGCAGCGTCTTTCGGGAGCCCAGGGCCTCGCAGATGGTCGTATGGTCCAGGGGAGAGATTTGATTCAGCTTCCAGACCTCCGCCTGGATGCCCTCCGCCGCCAGAATATCCGCCGCCTCCAGCAGGTTGTTCACCAGCACGCCGTAACTGAGGAGGGTCACGTCGGTCCCTTCCCGCAGCCGCGCCGCGGGCTTGTCCGACAGGTCCTCCCGGAAGGCACCCTCTCCCCCTCTGGGATATCGGACCGCCACGGGGCCGTCCAATTGGAACAGAGCCTTGCGCAGCATGGACCGCAGCTCCGCGAAGCTGGAGGGACACAACACCGTGAAGCCGGGGATGGTGCACAGGAACAGGGGGTCAAAGCAGCCGTGGTGGGTCTCGCCGTCGGCGCCCACCAGACCCGCCCGGTCCACGCCCAGCACCACGTGGAGCCGCTCCAGGGCGATGTCGTGGATGAGCATGTCGTAGCCCCGCTGTAAAAAGGTGGAGTACACCGCGAACACGGGGATCATCCCCTGGCTGGCAAGGCCGGCGGCCATGGACACGCCGTGGCCCTCCGCGATGGCCACATCAAAGAACCGGTCCGGGAACTCCTTCGCAAAGCCGGACAGGCCCGTGCCGTCCGCCATGGCGGCGGTGATGGCGCAGACCCGGCGGTCCTCCGCCGCGCAGTCCGCCAGCGTCTTGCCGAAGACGCCGGAAAAACTCTCCCCGCCCGGCTTTTTCAGAAGGCCGGTCTGCGGATCGAAGGGGCTGATGCCGTGGAATTTTCCGGGGTTCTGCTCCGCGAAGGGATAGCCCTTGCCCTTGATCGTGTTCACATGGACCACCACGGGGCTGTTCAGCTCCCTGGCCCACTCCAGCACGTCGCACAGGCGGGGCAGGTCGTGGCCGTCGATGGGGCCCAGATAGGTAAAGCCCATGTCCTCAAACAGGGTGCTGCCCGGCCAGAGGGTCTTTTTCAGGGAGGATTTCACCCTGTGGTTGAAGCGGTACAGCCCGTTTTCCATGGGGTGCTTGCCGAACAGGCTCCGGTACCACTTTTTGAAATGGTAATACGCCGGCTTGGACCGCAGGCGGCTCAGATGGGACGGCATGGCCCCCACGTTGGGGTTGATGGACATGCCGTTGTCATTCAGAATGACGATCAGCGGCTCGTGGGACGCCCCGGCGTTGTTCAGCCCCTCGTAGGCCAGGCCGCCGGTCAGGGCGCCGTCGCCGATAAGGGCCAGGACGCTGTAATCCTGGCCCCGCAAGGTCCGGGCACGGGCCATGCCCAGCGCCACGGACACCGAGTTGGAGGCGTGTCCCGCGATGAACGCGTCGTGCTCGCTCTCATAGGGCTTTGGAAAGCCGGAGAGGCCGCCGAACTGGCGGAGGGTGGAGAACAGCTCCTGCCGGCCGGTCAGGGCCTTGTGGACGTAGCACTGGTGCCCCACGTCGAACACCAGCCGGTCACGGGAGGTGTCGAACACCCGGTGGATGGCCACCGTCAGCTCCACGGCCCCCAGATTGGAGGCCAGATGGCCGCCGGTTCGGGACACGTTCTCCACCAGGAATTCCCGCAGCTCCTGACAGAGCTGAGGCAGCTGTTCTTTTTTCAGCGCCTTGACATCCGTGGGAGAATGGATGGTTTCCAATATCATATCGTTCGCCTTTCTCTCAGCGATGGAAAATGTGCAGGAAGCGGCCCGCCCAGTAGACGACCTTGGTGCTCTGCTTCATGGCGAAGGTCTTGCCCAGGGCCTTGCCGCCGATGGTCAGTCCTGAGACCAGGGCGGTGACCGCCACGGAGATCAGCACGGACTTCACGCTCAGGGCATTCTGGAGCCGGGTCACGATGACGGCGCCGGTGGCGCCGCTGACGATGCCGCAGATATCGCCCACCACGTCGTTGCAGACGCTGGAGACGTGGCTGGCGTTGCGCAGGAGGCTTAGGGCCTCCTTGGCACCCTTTTCCTTGTGGGCGGCCATGGAGTGGAAGGGCCTGGGGTCCGCCGCCGTCACGGCCACGCCGATGACGTCGAACACGATGCCCAGAATGATAAACAGGGCCAAAATCAAAAGGGCGACAGCCACGCCCGCGCCACTCAGCACCGACTCCGATGCCAGACTCAGCGCCGCCGACAGGGCAACCGCCATGCAAAAGACCGTCAAGGCCCACCGGTATGGAGAGGACTCCCCGCTCTTTTTTTTCTCCTCTCTGGGGTTTTTTGCTTTTTTCAAACAGACTTCCTCCATCAGAAGGTCAACTTCCAAAACTGCTAAGCCGACGGCGGCGAAAAAAGTAAATCTTACGGCTTAGGTACGGGTTGGATTTCCCCGCGCTACACCCCTCGTTGCCGATGGAGGCGGTTCCCCTTTCAGTACCGCGGCACAGCGTTGCCAGTCCATGCTACCCGATTGCCACTTAGTCCGCACTGCAATCCTTTTCTCGCCCAAAATGACAGCCTAGGTGATTTCCACCACAGTCTGTCCGCTTCTTTAGCCTCTTTTGCAGACAGGGTTTCAGAGAGCAGGGGGCCGCCGGTTGCTCCGGCCGGGAGCGAAAGCGGCCTGGCCTCTCATCCACCATGCCCACGCAAGGCAGGCTACGTCTGCACACAGCGTTACGGCCCGGCCGGGCCGATGCACCGCATTGCAGGTTCACAATCTGCTTCGTACACAGGCCGGAAATACCACGTTGGGAGTACGTCTGTGCACAAGAGCAGGTCTCCACGGAAACAGGGTCGGGATAACCATGCCATTGGAAAGCGCCCTGAGTCCGCAAGCGCGCGTGGCGCGCTTCCCCCCAGCACCCACCCAAGACTGGGCGTATCAAGCAGGCACCAGAGGTTTCATCGATGTGCCCTTCAGAGGATTTTTAGGCCCTCCCTAGGAAACGGCAGATCTGACTAGAATACTGCGCCGCCGCTTAGC
>CAMBAJ010000082.1 GCA_945864305.1 uncultured Clostridia bacterium
TCGCCCCGCTCCCGCTGCTCCACCTGCTTTTCAAAGCGCTGGCGCTGGTCGATGGGGTCGTTCAGCTCGGAGTAGGCGTTGGCCAGCTCGCTGTGGCAGATGAACAGCTCGAACCGCTCGGTGAGCCGGGGGTCCGCCGGGGAGCGCTTGGTCAGCGGAGAGACCTCCACGGGGTACATGGTGATGAAGGTGGGCTGGATCAGCTTCTCCTCCACCTTCTGGTCGAAGCAGGCGTACAGGGCGTTGCCCCAGGTCTTCTCGGCGGCGTCCGCCAGCTCCACGCCCTTGGCCTTGGCGGCGGCCACTGCCTCCGCGTCATCGGTGATGGCGCCGAAGTCGATGCCCACATATTCCTTGACAGCGTCCACCATGGTCAGGCGGCGCCAGCCGGGGGTCAGGTCGATCTTCTCGCCCAGCCACTCCACCTCGTAGGTGCCCAGGATCTTCTGGGCGGCGCCGGAGATGATGCCCTCGGCAATGTCCATCATGCCGTGGAAATCGGTGTAGGCCTGGTACAGCTCCACCGTGGTGAACTCGGGGTTGTGCTTGGGGTCCATGCCCTCGTTGCGGAAGATGCGGCCGATCTCATACACCCGGTCCATGCCGCCCACGATCAGCCGCTTCAACGGCAGCTCCGTGGCGATGCGCATATACATGTCGATGTCCAGGGTGTTGTGGTGGGTGATGAAGGGCCGGGCGGCGGCGCCGCCGGCGATGGTGTTCAGCACCGGAGTCTCCACCTCGATATAGCCCATGTTATCCAGGTACTCCCGCATGAACTTGATGAACTGGGAGCGGATGACAAAGTTCTTCTTCACCTCGGGGTTCACCATCAGGTCCACGTACCGCTGACGGAACCGCAGTTCCTTGTCCTGAAGGCCATGGAACTTCTCCGGCAGGGGCAGTAGGGACTTGGAAAGCAGAGTGATGTTCTTGGCCCGGACACTCATCTCACCCCGCTGGGTGCGGAAGACCTCGCCGTCCACACCCACGATGTCGCCGATGTCATATTTCTTGAAAGCCTTGTAAACGGCCTCGTCCATCTCGTCCTGGCGGGCGTAGAGCTGGATGCGGCCATCCCGGTCTTGGAGGTCGCAGAAGCTGACCTTGCCCATGCCGCGCTTACTCATCAGGCGGCCCGCCACCTTGACGGACTTGCCCTCCATGGCGTCAAAGTTGTCCTTGATCTGCTGGGAGGTGGCGTCCCAGTCAAAACGGGTCTGCTGGAAGGGGTCCTGGCCGGCCTCCTGCAGGGCGGCCAGCTTCTCCCGGCGGACCTTGCGCTGCTGGTTCAGGTCCTGCTCGGGCGCGGGCTGCTGGTTGTTCTTCTGTTCAGACATGTTCGCCTCTCCTTACCGCTCGATCTTCTGCACCGTGTAGGTGATGGGGCCGCGGGGAGCGTCCACCGTGACGGTGTCGCCCTCCTTGGCGCCCAGCAGTGCCTTACCGAAGGGGGATTCCTCGGAGATGATGCCGTGCATGGGATCGGCCTCCTGAGAGCCCACGATCTTATAAGTGGGCATGGCACGACCGGAGGCGTCCGCCACCGTCACCTTGCAGCCGATGGTGACCACGTTGGTGGGAGCGTTGCTCTCGTCCACGATGACCACATGCTGCAAAATCTCTTCCAGCTCCGCAATACGGGAATACAGTTTGCCCTGCTCGTTCTTGGCCTCGTCGTACTCGCTGTTCTCGCTCAGATCGCCGAAACCGCGGGCCACCTTGATCTGCTCAGCCACCTCGTCGGACCGGGTGGTTTTTAGATAGTTCAGTTCTTCCTGCAGCTCCTGAGCGCGGGCTGCGCTCATTTTGTATTCTTTTTCCATATTGGCAGTATCCTTTCTTGTATCTTTTGATGGGGAAAATCACGTTGATTTCCCTGCACATACTTATTCTATATTATCATAGAGTAGTATTATAGAGGGTGGGTTTCAGAATGTCAAGGGGCGGCTTTCTCCGTCTCCAGGGAAATCTGTCCCCGTTTCAGGACGCCCGCTTCCTGCAAAGCCGCCAGGAGCTGTCCTCTGTCGGCTCCCTCCGGCAGGGCCTCCTCCAGCACCGGCGGCAGCGCCAGTGCCGGCAGCGGCGCCGACTCGTCATACAGCGGCAGCACCACCGGGTTCCGGCAAGCCAGATCCGGCCGGGCGTCAAACAGCACCAGGGCCTCCGCGCTCTCCACCTGCTCTTTCGCCGGACTCAGCAGCAGAGACACGCCGTACTCCTTCCGCAGCTGCCGGCAGAGGTCCTCGCCGCCGTAGGGCAGGTCCAGCAGCACGTAGCGGTGCCGCAGTGCCAGTTCTGTCACCGTACGCACCAATTCGCCGGTCATCTGCGCCGCGCAGACCGCCACTTTGGCTCCCGCCGGAGACAGTCCCCGCCGCCCCAGGTCCAGCCGCACCCAGTCCGCCGCCAGACGGCGCCGCAGAGCCAGGGTCGGCACCGGCCGCAGGCCGCATTTTTCCAGCTGCTCCCGGCAGGGAAAGTCCTCCGGCAGCACCACCTGCACCACGCCCTGTTTCCGCAGCCGTTTCCCCGCCGCCAGCACCCGGCGGCGCAGGATGGCCTCCGGCGTCCTGGGGCCCCGCAGCACCTCCGCGCAGAGGAACCGCATGTGCAGGATACTGCGCTCCCGCACCGCCGCATACTTTTGCTTTTTTCCCGCCTGGGAGCTTTTCCATAACAGCATACCAACCATAAAGATCATCCTCCCGCTCCATGGTATGGAGCGGGAGGATGTTTTATGTCGCTTATCCGGCCAATACGTAACCTGTCAGGTATTTCAGCGGATTGATCCGCGTGCCGTTTTCCGTGATCTCGAAGTGGAGGTGGGGTCCCGTGGAGTTGCCGGTGGAGCCGGTGATGCCCAGGACATCGCCCTGGTTCACATACTGGCCCACGGACACCTTCCGGCTGCTCATGTGGGCGTACAGTGTGGTGTTGCCGCTGCCATGGGAGACCACCACGTAGTTGCCGTAAGATCTGGAGTACTGGGACACGATGACCGTGCCCGCCTTAGCCGCGTGAATTTCCGTGGTATATCCCACGCCGCCGATATCGATGCCCTTGTGGTTGGTGGAGCCGATGCCGCCGGGAGAGGCCCGTCCGCCAAAGGTGGAGGTGATGCGCCGGCTGCTGACCGGCCAGATATAGCCGCCCAGTGCCGCGTTGGAGGGCTTGCCCTGGGCCGCCTGCTGAGCTGCCAGCTCCTTAGACAGTTTGAGAATTTGGGCCTGGACCGCCTCGGCCTCGGCGGAGAGGTCGTCCATGTCCTCCTGATATTCGCTCTTACTGGCCCGCAGCTGCGCCACCAAGGCATTGGCCGCCTCCCGCTGCTTGTTCAGCTCGGACTTCTTGCTGACCAGCTCCGCCTTGGCGGCCTCCGACTCGGCCTTCTGCGTCTCCAGGGACTCTTTCTTCTCCTCGATTTCCGCCTGGAGGTCCTGGAGGTCCTGGATGACCTTCTGGTCCGAGTCCATGATCTCGTTGATAAAGTCCAGCCGGCTCAGCAGGTCCGTAAAGCTGTCCGCTTTGAAAAGCACGGACCAATAGCTGATGGTGCCCCGCTCCTCCATGGCCCGGACCCGCTTGCAGAACAACTCGTACTGGGCCGCTTCCCGTTCTTGGGCGTCCAACAGCTCTGCCTCCGTCTGGGTGATCAGCTCCGCGTAAGTGCTGATCTGGCTCTCCACATTGGATATCTCACTGCTGAGCACGCTGATCTCGCTATCCAGCAGTTCCTTTTTCTTCATATTGTTGGCGATATCATCCGACAGCGCGCTGATCTTGCTCTGAAGCTCTTTCTTCTGCTGGCTCAGATCACTGGCGTTGTTCTTCAGCTTGTCGATGTCCGCCTGGGTCACCGCCAGCGCCGGAGACAAATCCACGCACAGCACGCAGACCGCCAACAGCAGTGCCGCCAGCACCTGGAAGACCCGCCCCGCTCGTTTCGTATGTTTCATGGCACCTTCCTCACACCTGCAGGAACTTCCGAATGGCGGACAAGCTGCCGCCCACGCCGATGACGATGCCGGCGGCGGCAAAGATTCCCGCCACGGCGGGCCAGAGCTGCTGGAAGGGGATGATGTGGATCAGCTGGAGGGTGTCGTTGGTATCCACACCCTGGGCCACCGCCGCGTACAGGCCCCATTGCAGGAAAAACGCGATGGCGGCACTCAAAAAGCCCAGCAGGAAACCCTCGTACACGAAGGGCCAGCGGATAAATCCGTTGGTGGCACCCACCATCCGCATGATGGCGATTTCCTCCCGGCGGTCAAAGGTGGTCAGCTTGATGGTGTTGGAGATGATGAACACTGACACCACAAACAAAATGGCGATCAGCGCCACGCAGACCACCGTGGCCACATTCCGGACCGTGATGAAGCCGCCGGCGATCTCCTCATAGGCGTTGACCTTGGCAATGCCGGAAACGGCCTTTACCTGCTCCGCAGTCTGGCTGAGCTGATGCAGGTCCGTAATCTTGATGGCAAAGCGGTCCCGGAAAATCTCCGGGTCCAAGTCCTGAAACAGGGACTCATCGGGGTACTGTTCCGCAAAGGACTCCATGGCCTCTTCCTTGCTGATGAACTTGGCGGAGGCCACGTTGGGCACCGCCTCCAGTTTGGACTGCAGGGCTTTTGCCTGCTCCTCCGTATAGCTGTCGTCCACATAGGCCAGAATCTCATTCTCCTGCTCCAGGTCCTGGAGCAGGGCGTTGGCATTCACGGCCACCAGGGTGAAGGTGCCCATAATCAGCAGGCACGCCACTGTAATGCCGATGGCCGCGAAGGACATAAAGCCGTGGCTGAACATGTTGCTGAGGCCCTCATGGAAAAAATAACCAAAATCGTGCTTACCCATGGATATGACCTCCCACATAGCCGCCGACACTGTCGTTGATGACGTGGCCGGAGTCGATGGTGACCACCCGTTTTCCGAAGTGGTCCACCAGGTCCTTCTCGTGGGTCACCACCACCACGGTGGTGCCCAGCTCGTTGATTTTCACCAGCAGATTCATCAGTTCCAGAGACCGCTCCGGGTCCAGATTGCCCGTGGGCTCGTCGGCGATAATGGTGTTGGGGTTGTTCACCAACGCCCGGGCGATGGCCACACGCTGCTGCTCGCCGCCGGAGAGCTCCGTTGGATAGCTGTTGGACTTCTTGGAAAGTCCTACCAGGTTCAGCACATAGGGGATGCGCTTTTGAATCTCCTTGGGGCTGGCCCCCACGGCCCGCATGACGAAGGACAGGTTGTCGTATACAGTTTTCTTCTCGATCAGGCGGAAATCCTGGAAAATGACGCCCAGCGTCCGGCGCATCAGGGGAATCTGCCTCTCGGAAATATTGCTGACGGAAAAACCGTTGATCATAATACGGCCGGCGCAGGGCTCCACCTCGCCGGTCAGCAGCTTGATGATGGTGGACTTGCCAGAGCCGGAGGGGCCCACCAGAAAGACGAACTCACCGTCCTCAATGGTCAGGGTAATGCCCTTGATGGCCCGGGTGCCGTTGTCATATTCCATCTCCACGTCTTTCAAACGGATCATGCTACACCTCGTACGTCAGAATGTCTCTATCAGGAAAACGTCGGTTCCCGTCAAAATGTCTCCACAAATCCGACAGGTCGACATAATTCTCAATCGTAGTACATTATATACAGTTTTCCGCGCCAATGCAAGACCGTTTGAAATTCGTTCACAATTGTTCACAACTTTTCTTGGGTGTGCGTGATATATGGACAATATATGGTTAAAAAGTAAGAATATGGCGTATTCTTCCCAAATGCGCTCTAAAGTGGAACTATCGTCCTGTTTTGTAGGTGTACATCCACACCGCTTTCGCGGGCGATATCAAAAACGTCAGCCTCAAACATACAGGTCCCGGCTGGAAATCCAGCCGGGACCTGTGTTTTCTCTATGTAGGTAAATCAGGAATCGATGCCCCGAGAGGTCAGGTACTTCTTGACCATGAGGGCCACCTTGAAGGTGATGGCGTCGTCAAACTCCCGCAGGTCCAGGCCCGTCAGCTTCTTGATCTTCTCCAGCCGGTACACCAGGGTATTGCGGTGGACAAACAGCTTTCTCGCAGTCTCGGACACGTTCAGGTTGTTCTCGAAGAACTTATGGATGGTGAAGAGCGTCTCTTTGTCCAGAGCGTCGATGGGGTTCTTCTTGAAGACCTCCTGGAGGAACATCTCGCACAGGGTCGTGGGCAACTGATAAATCAGGCGGCCAATGCCCAGGTTCTCATAGTTGATGACGTACTTCTCGGTATCGAAAACCTTCCCCACCTCGATGGCGATATTGGCCTCTTTATAGCTCTTGGCCAGATCCCGCAAATGGGTGGCCACAGTGCCGATACCCACCACCACAGTGCTCTCCGTGCCGGAGCGCAGGGCTTCCTCGATGGTGCCGGCGATCTTGTTCAGTTCCTTGACACCGGAGCCCTCGGGCATCTGGCGGATCAGTACCACATCGCCCTCTCCGATGCTGAGGACAAAGTCATTCTGCCGGTCGGGGAACAGGGACTGGATCACATCCGTGGGCACGGACTCACCTTTTTTCAGGGAGCGGATAACAAACACGCCCCGGGGCACATCCGCCACGACGCGCAGCTCCTTGGCCCGCATATAGATATCGCCCAGCATAATGTTATCGGAAATGATGTCTTTGATGAAAGAACCCCGATCATGCTTTTCCTCATAGTAGGACTTTGCGGCATTCAGAGCCACAGTCGCCATGGCGCAGACAGTCTTGCTGACCTCGTTGTCGCCAAAAGCGAAGGCTGCGTAGTCAAACTGGGTATTCCAGCCATTCAGAGCCTTGAAGGTCTTTCCCTCAGAGGAGACCATGCTTCCGGAGGCGCCGTTGATGACCGGTACATGCTCCGCCCAGCGCTGTCCGATCATGGACAACTCACTGCAGGCAATTACGATGCCTTCTCCGTCAATCACGCCAACGGTTCGATCCGTATTTTCCTTCAGCTGCAGCACCACATTTTGAAAAATTCTCCCAGACATGGTCGTCCTCCTCACCTAAAATCACACGCAAATCTTTGTGCAATTTGTCAACATCAACATTATATCGGCAAATTTGCCAAAATGCAAGATGTTTTTTCTTTTTTCAACAAAAATTTCAATCGCTTTTTGGTGAAGATTTGAGGTTTTCCTTGGAAATATCAAAGGCTTCTTAAATTCTCTACTTCTTCCGCTGTCAAAAACCGGTATTCACCCCTGGGCAGGTCCGGGTCCAAGGTCAAATTGCCCATTTTGACCCGTTCCAGATACAGGACCGGCTTTCCGCGGTAGGCCAGCATGCGCTTCACCTGATGGAATTTTCCCTCCCGCAGAGTGACGTGGGCCTCGCTCTCCTCCCCCGCTGACAAAATCTCCAGTACGGCGCTCTGGCAGACCAGACCATCATCCAGCGTCATGCCGGCTGCAAAAGCCTGACAGTCCTCCTCTGTCAGGTGGCCGGCCACCCGGGCGTAATAGACCTTGTCCACATGATGCCGGGGAGAAAGCAAATCGTGTGCCAGTCCTCCTTCGTTTGTCAAAAGCAGCAGGCCCTCGGTGTCCTTGTCCAGCCGCCCCACAGGGAACAGTCCCTGGTGCCGCAGTTCCTGGGCCAGTAGGTCCAGCACGGTTTTTCCCCGTCCGTCCTCCGTCGCGGATAGGTATCCCGCCGGCTTGTTTAGCATGATCCAGGTATACCGCTGATAAGTCAGCCGCTCCCCGTTGACCACGATCTCCGCCGCCTCCGGGTCCGCTTTTTCCTCCGGGCCTGCCGCCGGCAGGCCGTCCACCAGTACCTGCCCATGGCGGATCAGGTTCTTTACCTCTTTCCGGGACCATTTCCCCGTGGAGGCGATAATCTTGTCCAAACGCTGCTTTTCCAATGGAGTCTCCCCTTTTCTTCGTTCTCGTGCATCATCTTATCATAAAGCCCCTGGAAAATGAATAGGAAACAAGCAGGAGGGATCGATATGATGATTTGGACTGCCCGGTTTTCCCGGAAAAAAGCTGTATTCGCCGTCATTCTGATGGGCGTGGTCATGGCCGCCCTGATCCTGCTGATAGGACGCATGCCGGAAGACACCCCTGCCGCCCCGGAGCTGACCAGCAACGAGGAGCGTGTAGCCTATCTTCAGTCTCTTGGCTGGGAGGTCACGGAGGAGCCTCTGGAGACACTGCAATTTCTGCTGCCGGACCACCTGGATGAGCCCTACCTGAGCTACAATGATCTGCAAAGACAGCAGGGCTTTGACCTGTCCGCATGCTGCGGCAAGCAGGTGTCCCGCTACACCTACGCCGTGACGAATTATCCGGGCAGAGCAGAAAATGTCCAGCTCAACCTCTATCTCTGTGAGGATCGCCCTGTGGCGGGCGATATCTTCTGTCCCGGTGCGGACGGCTTTCAGAAAACGCTGCAATATCCGGGAGATGGCGCTGCTGCGTGAGGTCAAAAAAAGGACTGCTGCAAATGCAGCAGTCCTTTTGAAAGGCAGGAAATTATTCGCCGACCTCGGTGACAGCGCCGGAACCAACGGTGCGGCCGCCCTCACGGATAGCGAAACGCAGACCCTTCTCAATAGCGATGGGGGTGATCAGCTCAACGCTCATCTCGACGTTATCGCCGGGCATGCACATCTCGGTGCCCTCGGGCAGAGTGATGACGCCGGTAACGTCGGTGGTGCGGAAGTAGAACTGAGGACGATAGTTGTTGAAGAAGGGAGTATGACGGCCGCCCTCGTCCTTAGTCAGAACGTAAACCTGGCCCTTGAACTTGGTGTGGGGATGAATGGAGCCGGGCTTAGCCAGAACCTGGCCGCGCTCAATGCCCTGACGGTCAACACCACGCAGCAGAGCGCCGATGTTGTCGCCGGCCTCAGCGTAGTCCAGCAGCTTGTGGAACATCTCGATACCAGTGACGACGGTCTTCTTCTTCTCCTCGGTCAGGCCGACGATCTCGACTTCCTCGGACAGCTTCAGGATACCACGCTCCACACGGCCGGTAGCAACGGTACCACGGCCGGAGATGGTGAAGACGTCCTCGACGGGCATCAGGAAGGGCATATCTTCCTTACGGTCGGGAGTGGGGATATAATCGTCAACAGCATCCATCAGCTCCTTGATGCAGGCATACTCGGGAGCGTTGGGAT
>CAMBAJ010000083.1 GCA_945864305.1 uncultured Clostridia bacterium
CCTCCGGGGCAAATTTGCCCTCTGCCGCGTAGAGCACCGTGCCGGTAATGGCACGTACCATATTATACAAAAAACCGTTGGCACAGACCTTTAATTCCAGCAGGTCCCCGTTCCGGGTCACGTCGCACCAGTAGATGGTGCGGACGGTGGACTTTGTCTCCGTTCCCACGGAGCGCACCGCCCGGAAGTCGTGGGTCCCGACGAACTGGTGGGCCGCCCGGTTCAGAAACTCCTCGTCCAGCTTCTTGGGATAGAAATAAGCCCGGTTGACGTAAAACGGATTCTTGAACCGGGAGTTATAAATCCTGTATGTGTACTCTTTTTTGATGCAGGAGCCGATGGCGTTGAAGCCCTCCGCCACCTCAAAGGCCTCCTTGACGGCGATGTCCTCCGGGGTGTGGGTATTGATGGCAAAGGGCAGCCGGTCGATGGGGATGCGGCTCTCCGTGCGGAAATTGGCGATGTAGTGCTCCGCGTGGACGCCTGCGTCGGTGCGGCCGCAGCCGGTAAGATGAACCGGAGCGCCGGTAATCTTCTCCAGGGCATTTTGCAGCGTCTCGCAGACGGTGACGGCGTTTTTCTGGACCTGCCAGCCGTGGTAGGCGGTGCCGTTGTACATCAGTTTTAAAGCGATATTGCGCATAGTCGGTCAAACTCCTTATTCCGGCCAGGTGACGGTGGGGCGGCGGGACAGCGGCACTTCCTCCATGTTATCCCACCGCATGGCGAGCTTTTCAAAAATTGGAAACTCATACCGCAGGCCAAACGCATCCGTACAGGCGTAGCACAGCCGCATACAGTCTCCCTGTGGGCAGTCCAGGCCGACACTGAGCATAATCTCACCGTCCACTTCCACGTTGCTGTTGTCAGGCATCTGCCGCCCGGTGAATACCAAAGTCCCATTCCGGTAAACCCGGAATTCGCCGTCCAACGCCTGTACCTCGTTCCCGGCCGGGTCCATCAAAGCGACGCCCCAGTCGCACTGGTAAAGCTTCTGCTCTTGGCTGTTGTAGTGCCAGGATGTGCCGCCATGCTTGAGCTGCACCGGCAGCAGCTCCACGATGGAATCACTGCTGAATATCACAGTATCATCCTCCAGCCGCAGCTCTAGTCCCATCTCCAGGTCTAGAGGAAATGTCACCGTCTTCATATATGTCCCATCTTCATTCCGTTGGAGGTAATCCAGCTTCCAGGCCATGCGGTATGGCTCCCCCACCTGGCAAAAGCCGATCATCAGGCCATATTCATCCTCATCCGGGAACTGCGCAATGACATCCACGGTCAGCATCCGGTCCCTGGTATTTACTGTCGGATTTGCGAAAGAGACAGAGATTGGCCGCTGGTCCTGGCTGGCTTGCAGCGATTGCAGCACGGTATCCGTTTCGTCCAGACGCTCCGCCAAATGCTCCGCTGTCTGGTGCTCCTCCGCCAGCTCCGCCCGCAGACTGCCGACTTCCGCGCTCTGTCGGACCAGCGCCGCGGTGAGAACGGCGCACAGAGACAGAGACAGAATTACCAGCCCATTCTTTTTCAGGAATTCCACAGCGCCAATCTCCTTTCAAACGCATCCCTTTACAGTCCAAAATGCCGCAGTACCAGCACCGCCGTCACGACCAGCACACCTGCGGTCAGCGCGATATAGTCCCGGCGCTGGTATTTCAGCACATGGAGCTTGGTCCGGCCCTCGCCGCCGTGGTAGCAGCGGCACTCCATGGCCGTGGCCAACTCGTCCGCCCGACGGAAAGCGCTGATAAACAGCGGCACCAGAATGGGGATGAGGGCCTTGGCCTTCTGGATGAGATTCCCGCTCTCAAAGTCCGCGCCTCTCGCCTTCTGGGCGGACATGATTTTGTCCGTCTCCTCGATCAGCGTGGGGATGAACCGCAGGGCAATGGACATCATCATCGCCAGTTCGTGGACCGGCACATGGAGCTTTTTCAGGCCGTTCAGCAGCCGCTCCAGGCCGTCGGTCAGGCTGATGGGGCTGGTGGTGTAGGTCATCAGGAAGGTGCCCATGATCAGCAGCATGATGCGCAGCACCATGAACACGGCGCTCCGCAGTCCCGTGTCGGAGACGTGGAGGAAGCCCCATTCAAAGATGTACCGGTCGCCGGGGGTGAAAAACAGGTTCAGAATGCCCGTGAAAATGATGATGACGAGCACCGGCTTCAAGCCCCGCACCAGCTGCTTGACGCCCACCCTGGAAATGCGGACGCACACCGCCAGACACAGGGCCATCAGGCCGTAGGTCAGCAGGCTCTTGGCGCAGAACAGCGCCACGATATACAGGACCACCAGCAAAATCTTCGTCCGGGGGTCCAGCTTGTGGGCCACCGTGTTTCCTGGGAAATACTGGCCCAGCGTAATATCCTTCAGCATGCCGCACCGCCTTTCCGCAACGCCAGCAGCTCCTGCTCCAGAGCATCCACCGTGTAGACAGCCGGATTGATGTCCAGTCCCCGGGCCTTCAGCGCCATGGCGATACGGGTCACCTGGGGCACGTCCAGACCGGCGGTCATCAGTTCGTCCGCCCGGGCAAAGACCTCAGCCGGGGTGCCGCTCATCAGCACGTGGGCGCTTTTCAGCACCAGGATGCGGTCCACGTTCTGGGCAATCTCGTCCATGCTGTGGCTCACCAGGATCACTGTCGTGTGCCGGTTCCGGTGGAAGTCCCGGATGTTCGCCATCAGGTTCTCCCGGCCTGCCGGGTCCAGGCCCGCCGTGGGCTCGTCCAGGATCAGCACCTCCGGCTCCATAGCCAGCACGCCGGCCAGCGCCACCCGGCGCTTCTGGCCGCCGGAGAGCTCAAAGGGCGACTTTTCCAGCTGGTCGTCCCGAATGCCCACCAGACGGGCGGACTCCCGGATGCAGCGGTCCAGCTCTTCCCCTGTCTTGCCCATATTGATGGGGCCGAATGCGATGTCCTTATAAACCGTCTCCTCAAACAGCTGGTACTCCGGGTACTGGAACACCAGGCCCACCCGGAACCGCACGTCCCGGATTTTCTTCGGCTCCGCCCAGATGTCCTTGCCGCTCAGCAGCACCTGGCCGCTGGTGGGCTTCAGCAATCCGTTCAGATGCTGGATCAGGGTGGACTTGCCCGAGCCGGTGTGCCCGATGATGCCGAGAAACTCCCCCTGGTATACGTCAAATGTCATATCCTCCACCGCGCTGCGCTGGAAGGGCGTGCCCACGCCGTAGGTGTGGGTCAGGTTTTTGATCTGTAAAATCGGTTCCAAATCGTTTCGTTCCTTCCGTTAGTTTCCAGCCACAGCCCTGGTGATGGCGTCCGCGCACTCCTCCACCGTCAGCGCGTCCAAAGGCACGTCCAGGCCGTCTTTCCGCAGCCGGTCCAGCAAATCCACGGTGTCCGGCGCGGTCAGGCCCATGGCCCGCAGGTGGTCCACCTGGGTGAATACCTCCTTCGGGGTCCCGTCCATGGCCACCTTGCCGTCGTCCATGACGATGACTCGGTCAGCGTCCTCCGCCTCGTTCATGTGGTGGGTGATGAGAATGACGGTGATGCCCTTCTCCCGGTTCAGGCGGTGGATGGTGGACAGCACCTCCTGCCGGCCGATGGGGTCCAGCATGGCCGTGGCCTCGTCCAGCACGATGCAGTCTGGCTCCATGGCGATGACGCCGGCGATGGCGATGCGCTGCTTCTGGCCGCCGGAGAGCAGATGGGGCGCGTGGGTCACAAACTCGTACATGTCAACCGCTTTCAGGGCGTTGTCCACCCGCTGGCGGATCTCCTCGCTGGGGACCCCCAGGTTCTCCGGGGCGAAGGCCACATCCTCCTCCACCACGTTGGCGACGATCTGGTTGTCCGGGTTCTGGAACACCATGCCCACCCGCTGGCGGATAGCCAGCAGCAGGCTCTCGTCCAGGGTGTCCATGCCCTCCACATACACCTTGCCGCCGGCGGGCAGCAACACGGCGTTGAAGGTCTTGGCCAGGGTGGACTTGCCGGAGCCGTTGTGCCCCAGCACCACCACAAAGCTGCCCTTCTCGATTTTCAAATCCACGCCCCGCAGGGCAAATACCGGCTGCCCGCCCTCGTCCGCGGGGTAGGCGAACCGCAGGCTGCTGGTCTCGATCATTGTTGGCATGTTTTCAGGTCTCACTTTCCATTTCTTTGCAGCGCGGTCGCCGTTCTCACTCGCTGAACCATCTGCCCGTAGCGCCGCAGGGCAGGGCCAGGCCCGTCTCGGTGACGGGCAGTCCCAGCTCGTCCCAGGTGCAGCGGCCGCCGTATTTGGAGGCCACCAGGATGTTCAGCAGATACCCCAGCACCGAGGGAGCCAGGCCGGTGGTATAGGAGTTGATCAGCACAAACAGAGGCTTGTCCGACAGGACACCGGCGCACAGCTTCACAAAGTCGTAGAGGTTGTCCTCCAGCTTCCACACCTCGCCGCCGGGGCCCCGGCCATAGGAGGGCGGGTCCATGATGATGGCGTCGTAGGTCTTGCCCCGGCGAATCTCCCGCTCCACGAATTTGGCGCAGTCGTCGATGATCCAGCGGATGGGGGCGTCCTCCAGGCCCGAGAGTTTCGCGTTCTCCCGGGCCCAGGCCACCATGCCCTTGGCCGCGTCCACATGGCATACGGAGGCCCCCGCCTTGGCGCAGGCCACCGTGGCGCCGCCGGTGTAGGCAAACAAGTTCAGTACCCGGATGGGCCGTCCGGCATTGCGAATTTTCTCCATGGCAAAATCCCAGTTCACCGCCTGCTCCGGAAACAGGCCCGTGTGCTTGAAGTTCATGGGCTTGACCTGGAAGGTCAGCTCACCGTAGTGGACCTTCCAGCTCTCGGGCAGGGTCTTTTTCTCCCAGTGGCCACCGCCGGTCTGGGACCGCAGATACCGGGCGTTGGCCCGCTTCCAGGCGGGATTCTTATAGGGCGTCTCCCAGATAGCCTGGGGGTCCGGCCGTACCAGGAACTGCTTGTCCCAGCGCTCCAGTTTCTCTCCGCCGCCGCAGTCCAGAAGTTCATAGTCCTGCCACTTGTCCGCGATCCACATAAGTGCTTCCTCCATTTTGCGTTCACATAATAAATCAGTATATTATACCGCCAATGCAGGCGCTTCGTCAATTATTATTGTGACTCCGCCATAAAAAAGCAAAAAGCAGAGCGGCCCCAAAAGGGCCGCTCGCGGCAGTTATACGGATTTCAAAAGCTCCCGGGCAAATTCCCGGGTCCGCAGTTCTTTTTCCTCGTCCATGAACACGGTCCCATAGCCCAGATGCCGCTCAGCGTGGCTGCCCAGATAGCGCAGGCCGGAGTGCTTACAGTAGCGCCGCATTCCCTCTTCAAACAGGTCGCAGCCCTTCTCCGGGCGGTAGCCGCAGGTCGTGAGCAGCGCCAAGGTCTTCCCTTCCCACAAAGAGGGGCCTCTCTCATCACCGTAATACTTGTTCATGCCGTACACCAGTCGGTCCAGCAGGGCCTTCATGGGCGGCGTGCAGTACCAGGAGTAGATTGGCGTCGCCAGAACCAGAACGTCACAGGCCAATACCTTGTCAAAAATCTCCTGTACATCGTCCTTTTGGGCGCAGCCGAACACCGTCCAGTCCTTCTGGCAGGTCCGGCAGGCCACGCAGGGGCGGATGTCCCGGTCGTACAGCCAGACGGTCTCCATCTCCGCCCCGCCGTTCTCCAGCTCCCCGCAGAGAGGTCTCAGCAGCGCGGCGGTGTTCCCCCGCTTCCGAGGACTTCCCATCAGAACGAGGACCTTCATGCCAGCACCGGCTCCTGTTCGCCGGTATGGGGCTCCGCAGCAGCTTCGGCAGTCCGCTCTGCGAGTCGCTCCCGGGCCACCGCCAGCATCAGCTTGATGCGGTTCTCCTGGTTGACGCGGGTGGCGCTGGGGTCGTAGTCGATGGGGGTGATGTTGGCCTGGGGATACAGCTCCCGGAGCTTGTTGATCATACCCTTTCCGCAGATGTGGTTCGGCAGGCAGCCGAAGGGCTGGGCGCAGACGATGTTCTCGTAGCCGGACCGGATCAGCTCCGCCATCTCGGCAGTCAGGAGCCAGCCCTCGCCCATCTTGTCGCCCTTGCTGATGAGGCCCTCGGTGAGCTTTGTCAGCTCATTAAAGGGCAGCGGCGCGTGATAGCCGTTGTCTTTCAGGGCGCTGATAATGACCTTCTCCATCTGGGCGATATAGCCTAAAATCAGGTCGGAGACGTGCTTTTCCAGGAAGGAGCCGCCGTACAGCCGGGCGGTCTCGCTGGGGTTATAGGCGCAATACTGCACGAAGCCCATGAGGCCCGGCAGATTCACCTCGCAGTCCTGGGAGGCCAGGAAGTTCTCCAGGTCGTTGTTGCCCAGAGGGGAATATTTCACATAAATCTCACCGACCACGCCCACCTTGACCTTGGGCACCCGATGGACGGGGATGGCGGCAAACTCCGCCGCGATCTTCGGCATGGCGGCTTTCATCTCCCGCTGGGAAAAGCCCTTGCCCTGGTGGACCCAGTCACAGATGGTGTCCAGCCACTTGTCCTGCAACGCCGCGGCGTCGCCGGGGTGTGTTTCGTAGGGAGCCGTCTGGGCCTTCAGCGTCACCAGCAAGTCGCCGTAGTAAATGGCAGCCAGGGCCATGCGCATGAAAGTCAGGTCCATGGGCAGGCTGTTGCCCTTTTCCAGGCCGGAGAAGTTCAGGCTCAGCACGGGAATATTGCCGTAACCCGCCTTTGCCAAAGCCTTGCGCAGCAGAAAGATGTAGTTGGAGGCCCGGCAGCCGCCGCCGGTCTGGGTAATGATGAGGGCGGTGTGCTCCAGATCATAGTTGCCGGAGTTCAGGGCGTCCAGGAACTGGCCGATGACCAGCAGCGCCGGATAGCAGGTGTCGTTGTGGACGTACTTGAGGCCCAGCTCACTGACCTGGCTGCCGCAGTTGCCCAGCAGCTCCACCTTGTAACCCTTGTATTCCATGGCCGCCGCCAGGATACGAAACTGCACGGGGGCCATGTTGGGGATGAGGATGGTGTGGGTCTTTTTCATATCCTCGGTAAAAATAGGGTATTGCATCTCCATGCCGTTACGCCTCCTTTGCGCGTTTCTCGTCCTGCTCGTCCAGTGCTGCGAACAGGCTCCGCAGGCGGATGCGCACCGCACCCAGGTTGGTGATCTCGTCGATTTTCAGCTGGGTATACAGCTTGCCGCCGGCCTGCAAAATTTCCCGGGTTTCGTCAGAAGTGATGGCGTCCACGCCGCAGCCGAAGGACACCAGCTGCACTAGGTCCATATCCGGCTGAGAGCAGCAGTATTTCGCCGCCGCATACAGGCGGGAGTGGTAGGTCCACTGGTTCAGCACCGTGGTGGGGAACTTCTCCACCCGATTGGAGATGGAGTCCTCCGTCACCACCGCCGCGCCGAAGCGGGTGATGAGGGTATCGATGCCGTGGTTGACCTCCGGGTCCACGTGATAAGGACGGCCCGCCAGCACGATGATGCGGCGGCCCTCCGCCCGGGCCTGGTCGATAATGCGGGCGCCCTCCTTGCGGATCAGTGCCATGTGGTTGGCGTACTCGGCGTAGGCCGCGTCGGCGGCCTCCCGGATCTCGCTCTTGGAGATGTCCGGGAAGTACTGCCGCAGAATGGTGAAAATCTTTTTGTTGAAGTCCTTGGGCCGGTGGAGGCCTACGTAGTCGTAGATGAACTTGGTGTCCTTGACCTCGGGGCAGTTGCCGGCGATGACCTCCGGATAGTAGGCCACCACGGGGCAGTTGTAGTGGTTCTGGCCCAGGCCCTCGTCGATGTTGTAGGTCATGCAAGGGTAGAAGATGGCGTCCAATCCCAGCTTGGAGAGGAACTGGATGTGGCCGTGGGCCAGCTTGGCCGGGAAGCAGGCAGTGTCGCTGGGGATGGTCCCCTGGCCTTTCAGATACAGGTCCCGGCTGGAGAGGGGGCTGTGATACACGGCGAAGCCCAGCTTCGTGAAAAAGGTGTGCCAGAAGGGCAACAGCTCCCACATATTCAGGCACAGGGGAATGCCGATCTTGCCCCGCTTGCCGGGAACAGGCTTGTACCCCAGAATCAGCTTTCGCTTATATTCGTACAAGTTCCGCTCGCCGGTGTCCGCTTTGCCGGTGACAGGCCGGTCACAGCGGTTGCCGCTGACGAAGGTGCCGCCGTCGGCGAAGGTGTTGATGGTCAGCTGGCAGTTGTTGCCGCAGCGGCCGCAGACTTCGCTGCGGGTCTCCTGGTGGAAGTTCGCCAGGGCCTCCCGGTCCAGCAGGGTACTGGTCTGATTGGAGGCTGCCTTGCCCCGGCCGTACAGGGCCGCGCCATAGGCGCCCATCAGGCCCGCGATATCGGGGCGGATAACCTCCACGCCCATTTCCTTTTCAAAGGCCCGGAGCACGGCCTCGTTGTAGAACGTGCCGCCCTGGACCACGATGTTCCGGCCCAGCTCCTCGGGAGAGGCGGCGCGGATGACCTTGTAGATGGCGTTTTTCACCACGGAGATGGAGAGGCCGGCGGAGATATTTTCAATGGTAGCGCCGTCCTTCTGAGCCTGCTTCACGCTGGAGTTCATGAACACGGTGCAGCGGCTGCCCAGGTCCACGGGCCTGTCCGCAAACAATCCCAGCTTGGCAAACTCTTTCACGTCATAGCCCAGCGCCTGGGCAAAGGTTTGCAAAAAACTGCCGCAGCCGGAGGAGCAGGCCTCGTTCAGGAAGATGTTGCTGATGGCGCCGTCCTCGATCTTGAAGCACTTCATGTCCTGGCCGCCGATGTCGATGATGAAATCCAC
>CAMBAJ010000084.1 GCA_945864305.1 uncultured Clostridia bacterium
TCACCTACAAGTTCCAGAAGAAGATCGTCAAGGCCTGGCTGCTGGAGGGCCACCGCGTGGACGGCCGTCAGAAGAACGAGATCCGTCCTCTGGCCGCCGAAGTGGGCGTGTTGCCCCGGGTTCACGGCTCCGGCCTGTTCACCCGCGGCCAGACCCAGGTTCTCTCCGTCTGCACCCTGGACACCCTGTCCGCCAACCAGAAGCTGGACACCATCTGGGAAGAGACCGAGAAGCGCTATATGCACCACTACAACTTCCCCGGCTACTCCGTGGGTGAGGCGAAGCCCGCCCGCTCCCCCGGCCGCCGCGAAATCGGCCACGGCGCTCTGGCTGAGCGCGCCCTGCTGCCCGTGATTCCCTCCGTGGAGGAGTTCCCCTACGCCATCCGCGTGGTATCCGAGGTCGTCAGCTCCAACGGCTCCACCTCCCAGGGCTCCATCTGCGGCTCCACTTTGGCTCTGATGGACGCCGGCGTGCCCATCAAGGCCCCCGTGGCCGGCATCTCCTGCGGCCTGATCCAGGATGACGACGGCTCTTTCACCACCTTCATCGACATCCAGGGCGTGGAGGACTTCCACGGCGAGATGGACTTCAAGGTGGCCGGCACCAAGAAGGGTATCACCGCCATCCAGATGGACCTGAAGAACGACGGCCTGACCATGGAGATCATCCAAAATGCGCTGGATATCACCTATGACGCCCGCTGCCAGATCCTGGACCAGATCATGCTGCCCTGCATCGCCGAGCCCCGGCCCGAGGTCAGCAAGTACGCCCCCAAGATGATCACCATGCACATCGATCCCGACAAGATTCGGGATGTCATCGGCAAGGGCGGCTCCGTCATCCAGAAGATCGTGGCCGACACCGGCGCCAAGATCGACATCAACGACGACGGCTCCGTGTTCATCTCCGCTCCCAACCCCGACAGTTGCGACGCCGCCAAGAAGTGCATCGACGACATCGTGTTCGTCCCCGAGGTAGGCGCTCTGTACTACGGCCGTGTGGTCCGCCTGATGACCTTCGGCGCCTTCGTGGAGCTGGCCCCCGGCAAGGACGGCCTGGTGCACATCTCCAAGCTGGCTGACCACCGCATTGAAAAGGTGGAGGACGCCTGCAAGATCGGCGACATGATGTGGGTCAAGGTCACCGACATCGACGAGAAGGGCCGCGTGAATCTCTCTCACAAGGACGCCATGCGGGAGATCAAGGCCAAGGAAGCCAACGGCGAGCGCATCAAGTAATTTTTCCCCAAGTGTTTCAGCGGGGCGGGCCAGTGCCCGCTCCGCTTTTCTTGATTCCCACCTTGGCCCGCCGTTTTTTGCAGGAAGAAGGACTGATGAAATGCATATACGTCTCTACCGAACCGCAGACTGTCCGCCCCTGCTGAAACTGTTTTACGACACGGTCCACACCGTCTGCGCCGGGGACTACTCCCCCGTCCAGCTGGACGCCTGGGCACCTGCGAAGCCGGATGCATCCGCCTGGGACGCCTCTCTCCGCAGCCGCACTACTCTGCTGGCGGAGGAGGACGGCGTCATCCTGGGCTTTGGAAATATCGGCCCCGACGGGTATCTGGACCTGCTGTACGTCCACCGGTACCACCAGCGGCGGGGCGTTGCCTCGGTGCTCTGCGACTTTCTGGAGACCCTGTATCCCGTGGACCGGGTGACGGTCCACGCCTCCGAGACCACCCGGCCCTTCTTTGAGCAGCGGGGCTACCGCCTTCTGCGGCCCCAGCAGGTGGAACGCCGGGGCCAGGTTCTGACCAATTACGTGATGGAAAGGGAGCTGATCTGAATGGATGTCATCGCCGCCATCGCCACCGGCGGGAACCCCACCGCCATCGGCATCGTCCGGGTGTCCGGCGAGGGGTGCTTCGCCCTGTGCGAAAAGGTGTTCCGCGCCGTGAACGGCAGGCCGTTTGCGGACCAGGAGACCCGCAAAATGGTATATGGCGAGATGCTGGACAGCCAGGGCCGCGTCATCGACCAGGGCCTCGCCGTCCGGTTTCCCGGCCCCAACAGCTACACCGGCGAGGACTCCGCCGAGTTCCACTGCCATGGCTCCCCCGTGGTGCTGCGGGAGCTGCTGGCGGCGCTGTTCGCCGCCGGGGCCCGGCAGGCCAAAGCCGGTGAGTTCACAAAGCGCGCCTTTTTGAACGGCCGCCTGGACCTGACCCAGGCAGAAGCCGTGGTGGACCTCATCGACGCGGAGACTGCCGCCGCCGCCCGAAACGCCGTCGCCCAGCTGGACGGCGGCCTGCGCCGGGTGCTGGAGCCCATTCAGGACGCCCTGCTGGACGTGACTTCCCGGTTCTACGCTGTGGTGGACTATCCGGACGAGGATATCGAAGATGTCCGGCCGGAGCAGATCGCGGAGGCCCTTCAGGCCGCCGATGACCGCCTGACGGCGCTGCTGGCCACCTGCCAGCGGGGACAGGTGCTGAAATCCGGCGTGCGGACGGCCATCGTGGGGCGGCCCAACGCGGGCAAGTCCTCCCTGCTGAACGCCCTGGCAGGCTATGACCGGGCCATCGTCACCGACGTTCCCGGCACTACCCGGGACACAGTGGAGGAGTCCGTCCTCTGCGGCGGCGTGCTGCTGCGGCTCATCGACACCGCCGGCATCCGGGACACGGAGGACATTGTGGAGCAGCTGGGCGTGGAGCGCAGCCGGCAGGCCCTGCGGACAGCCGGTCTGGCCATCGTTCTGCTGGACGGCACGGCGGAGATCACCCAGGAGGACCGGGATATTCTGGCCCTGGCGCAGAACTGCCCCCGGCTTATCGTGGCCATGAGCAAGAGCGACCTGCTGCCCGCCGGGCATGGCCCTGTCTTCCAGACCGGCGGGAACAGCCGGAGGCCGGACGCCTTCGTGACGCTCAGCTCCGTGGCCCCCGGCGGGCTGCACAGTCTGGAGAGCGCGGTGGCGCGGCTCTACCCCGCCGGAGAGTCCGGCGACGCGGGCAGCCTGCTGACGGACCAGCGGCAGGAGGAGGCCGCCCGCCGGGCGAGAGACGCCGTCCGCCGCGCCAAAGGGGCCCTGGAGTCCGGCCTGACCCCTGACACGGTGCTCACCGACGCGGAGGAGGCCCTGGACGCTCTGGGCGAGCTGACAGGCCGCACCGCCAGGGACGAGATCGTCTCCCGCATCTTTTCCCGGTTCTGCGTGGGGAAATAATTTTTCGATTCCTCCGGTTTTCCACTTCTTTATCCGGTTTTTCCAAATTTCGTGCAAAATATCATTTTAATTTCCAGAAAACGCGGTTTACAAAATCACATTGGAGTGGTACACTTCCTATCAAGCGATCATTTATCTGGAAATGGAGGAACCTGTCAATGTCTGATTTGACCGACCTGCAGGAGCGTCTGCGGACCCAGCGTCCTGTGGAGTGGGAACAGCTGCCGGATTTCGCCCTGTATATGGACCAGGTGCTGTCCTATATGGACCGCCAGTTCATCCGCTTTGACGAGGCCGACACCCTGACCGCCGCCATGGTAAACAACTACACAAAGAGCGGACTGGTGCCCCGGGCCGAGGGCAAGAAGTACAACCGGGAGCATCTGGCCTATCTCACCGCCATCTGCATTCTGAAACGGGTCATGTCCACCCGGGATATGGATATGCTCATCCACGAGGAGCTGCAGGGCAGCCACTCCGTGGAGAGCGGGTACAATGCTTTCTGCGCCAGTCTGGACAAGGCCCTGAACATCACCGTGGATGAGATGGAGAGCCGCCCTGCCGGGGACTCTCTGGCGGACGCCGCCATCCACTTCGCCCTGCTGAGCTATGCGGCGGGGGTGGCCAGCAGCCGCTATGTGGCGCTGCTGCGGCAGCAGAAGGAAGCGGCCGGCGAACTGCCGGTCAAGGGAAAACCAAAGGCGAAAAAGGAGAAGGAGCGCGAGGAACATGCGTGATTATGTGATTTTGACAGACAGCTGCTGTGATCTGACCGCTGGCATGGCGGAGGAACTGGGCCTGGAGGTCCTGCCCCTCAGCCTGGAGATGGGCGGCACTACCTATTATAACTATCTGGATGGCCGGGACATCGGCTTCCGGGACTTCTACGCCCGGGTCCGCAACGGAGAGACCGCCACCACCTCCGCGATCAGCGTGGGGACCTTTGAAGAGAAAATGCGGGGCATCCTGCAAAGCGGGAGAGACATCCTGTGCATCAGTTTCTCCTCCGCCCTGTCCACCACCTACCAGTCCGCCGTTATCGCCGCCGAAGAGCTGCAGAGCGAGTTCCCGGACGCGCAGATCAGGGTGGTGGACTCCCTGTGCGCCTCTCTGGGCCAGGGACTGCTGGTGTATCTCTGCGCCCGGGAGAAGGAAGCCGGCAAGACGCTGGAGGAGGTCCACGCCTTTGCCGAGGAGACCAAGGGCAGGGTCTGCCACTGGTTCACCGTGGACGATCTGAACCATCTGAAGCGGGGCGGCCGTATCAGCGCCGCCACGGCGCTGTTCGGCACCATGCTGTCCATCAAGCCCGTCATGCATGTGGACGACACCGGCCATCTCACCGCCGTCAGCAAAGCCCGGGGCCGGAAGGCCTCCCTGCTGGCCCTGGTGGACGAGATGGAGAAGACCGCCATCGACCCCCGGCACCAGACCGTCTTCATCAGCCACGGCGACTGCGAGGCCGACGCCCGCTTCGTGGCTGAGGAGATCACCCGCCGCTTCGGCGTGACGGATATCCACATCAACTACGTGGGCCCGGTCATCGGCAACCACTCCGGCCCCGGCACCATGGCGCTGTTCTTCCTGGGCACCCAGCGCTGAATCCCCTCTCCCCCGCACAGCGGGGGAGCCGCTGCGGCGGGCAGAGGCCCGGATACGCCCCGCCCGGACACAGATGAAAAATCCCGCCCCTGGCGGAACTTCGAGAGGTACATATGAACTGGCTGGAACTGCACATTGATACCACCCACGCCGGGCTGGAGCCGGTGGAGACGCTGCTCTCCTCCCTGGGCATCGACGGCGTGGTCATTGACGACGAGACCGAATTCCAGGACTTTCTGGAAAACAACCATCAGTACTGGGACTACGTGGACGAGGACCTGGAAAAGGAGATGCAGGGCAAGTCCCGTGTCACCTTTTATCTGCAGGCGGACGAAGAGGGCTTCGCCAAAATGGGCGAGGTCCGTATTGCCCTGGAAAACCTGAAAAAGACCGCCCAGGCCTGCGGCACCCTGCTGATGACCATGGACAGTTTGCAGGACGCCGACTGGGAGAACAACTGGAAGCAGTACTACAAGCCCATGGAGATCGGCGAGCGGCTGTTGGTCATCCCCCAGTGGGAGCAGGAGGACCCCAAGGTCCGCAAGGCTCTGGAGGGCGGCCGGGTGCCCCTGATTTTGGAGCCGGGCCTGACCTTCGGCACCGGCAGCCACGCCACCACCCGCCTGTGCCTGACAGCGCTGGAACAAGCGGTCCAGGGCGGCGAAAAGGTGCTGGACCTGGGCTGCGGCAGCGGCATTTTGTCCATCGCGGCGCTGAAGCTGGGAGCCGCCTCCGCTCTGGCCGTGGATATCGACGACAAGTGCCTGGACGTGGCCTATGAGAACGCCGCCATGAACGGCATCGGCAGGGACACCTACACCGTGAAGGTGGGCGACATCCTCAGCGACGAGGCCCTCCGGGCCGAGATCGGCGACGGCTACGACGTGGTGCTGGCCAACATCGTGGCGGACGTCATCATCGGCCTCGGCCCCATGGTCCGCTCCCTGCTCCGTGAAAACGGCGTGTTCCTCTGCTCCGGCATCATCGACACCCGGGCAGAAGAGGTGGCGGACAAGCTGCGCCAGGCCGGTCTGGAGATCCTGGACACCCGCAGCAGCGAGGGCTGGTACGCCTACACCTGCCACTGACCCCGCCCTATCCTGACAGGAATCGAGGAATCTTCCCTTGCAGAAGCTCTATCAGATCAATCATTTTGTGGAAAAGCACTTTCCCTGGTTTGTCCTGTGCAGCGTGTGCCTGGGCGTCCTTTTCCCGGATGTCTTCTCGCCGCTGAAGAGCGTGGTCATAGTGCTGTTTGCTTTCATGACCTTCGACAACAGCCTGGGCGGCGGCTTCCGGGAGCTGGCCAGCGTCATCCTGCCCCCCCTGCCGGTCCTGGTCACGCTGCTGATGCTCCATGTAATCATGCCCCTGCTGGTGTTGGGGCTGGGCAATCTGCTGTTCCCCGATGCGCCCCTCTTCACCATCGGGCTGGTGCTGGAATTCTCCATTCCCACCGCCGTGGCTTCCTTGATGTGGGTGGGCATGTCCGGCGGCTACACCCCCCTGTGTCTCTCCATCCTCCTGCTGGACACCCTTCTCTCCCCCGCGGTCATCCCCCTGACTCTAAAGCTCCTGGTGGGTTCCGTGGTGGAGATGGACACCGCCGGTATGGTGAGCGACCTGCTGATCATGGTGGCCATCCCCGCCCTCATCGGCATGACGCTGTATCAGATCACCAAGGGCGGGGTCTCCCGGACCCTGAAGCCCGCGCTGGCGCCCTTTTCCAAGCTCACTCTGCTGGTTATCGTTATCGCCAACTCCACTGGCTGCGCCTCCTTCCTGCGGAATCTGAACCGGACGCTGGTTCTGGTGATGGCGGTGGTGTTCCTGATGTGCCTGTTCGGCTTTTTCGCCGGTTATTGGGCCGGCAAGCTATTCAGGCAGGACTTTCCCACTGTGGAGACCATGTGTCTGAACATCGGCATGCGGAACAACAGCGCCGGTGCTGTGCTGGCCATGCAGTATTTCCCCGCCGATGTTCTGTTCCCCGTGGCCTTCACGCCCGTCTTTTTGCAGCTCACCACCTCTCTTGTCGTCAAGGTGATGATGGCCACCCCCGCGGCCAAAGTCTGGCGGGCCAAGCAGGAGGCAGCCGGAACGAAAAATTAAATCTCTCCCCCTGTGCGCGGCAGATGCCGCGCACTTTTTCTATAAAAAAGCAGAGGGATTTCTCCCTCTGTCTTGTATCAAAGGCTTTTTCTGGCCCTGATGCGGATGCGCACATAGTCGATGATCCACTATCCATCGACAAGCAGCTTTTCCCGGAGCTTTCCGGTCAGGGCGCCGTTTCCGCAGCCCATATCCACCACAAGGCTCCCCTCCGGCACATCCAGCATGGACAGCACATCCTCTCCGTATTGGTGGACAAAGGAGACGTTTTCCGTATAGTCCTTCGCGTTCCATTTGATATTCATGTTCTCTTTCCTACCCTCAAGCGATACTTTTATTCTCCACTCCGCCGGTTTTTGCGGAGGAGCTGTTATCAGGATGATTGTATCGCCGGTCCTCCCGCTTGTAAAACGTTTTCGTCCGTGTCCGCCGGGGGATATTCTTTTCTTTCCCAGGCCCTTTCGACAGATTCCATCCGACTTCTCCCGGATAAGCCTGTACAATAGAGAAAATTGGAATCAGACAGGAGGCGGTCCCATGGAGGCGAGTGAAGGTAAGCGGGTATTGCTGCTGCCGGCGGCGGACATCCGTCCCAATCCCCGGCAGCCCCGGCAGGTGTTTGAGGAGGCGGGGCTGCGGGAGCTGGCGGCCTCTATCCGGCGCCACGGCATCCTGCAGCCCCTGACTGTGCGGCGGATGCCGGAGGGTTGGGAGCTCATCGCCGGAGAGCGGCGGCTCCGGGCGGCCCGGATGGCGGGCCTGGAGACGGTTCCCTGCATCGAGGCCACGGCGGACGACGGGGAGTCCGCTCTGCTGGCGCTGGTGGAGAATTTACAGCGGCAGGACCTTCACTATTTTGAGGAGGCCGCCGCCATCGCGGCCTATCTGAAGGAGACGGGCGCCACCCAGGAGGAGACGGCGGCCCAGTTGGGCCGGTCCCCCTCGGCTCTGGCCAACAAGCTGCGGCTGCTGCGGCTGTCCCCGGCCTGCCGGGAGATTTTGGTCCAAAACGGCCTGACAGAGCGCCACGCCCGGGCCCTCCTGCGGCTGGAGGACGAGGAGGAGCGGCTCTCCGCCGCCCGGCACATCGCGGACCGCCAGCTGAACGTGGCCCAGGCGGAGCAGTACATCGAGCACCGGCTGGCGGTTTTGCAGTCCACGCCTCCCGCCGGCCGGCGGACCTTCATCCTCAAAGACGTGCGGCTGTTTCTCAACAGTCTGGACCGGGGGCTCAAACTTATCAGGGAGGCGGGCGTGGGCGCGGAGAGCCGCCGGGAGGACACGGAGGACGCCATCCTGCTGACCATCCGCATTCCGAAACAGCGGCAGAAACCGCCTTCATAATATCTTTCATTTAGAAACATATACGATGATCTTTGTGTTATTTCATAAAAACACGTATAATGAAAGCCATCTCGAAGGAGGTGGTTTTCATCATTTCTCCTTTCCTCATAAGGTTGTATCGCAGGAGTAGCTACCTGC
>CAMBAJ010000085.1 GCA_945864305.1 uncultured Clostridia bacterium
TCAGCAAATCCGGGGCCCCCGCGAAAACCCAGCGAAGCGGTTTTCGTGGGGAGAGGACGAGCATCGGAATGAGCGAGCTTTCGGCGTAAGCCGGAAGCGAGGGATATGGAGATTGCGAGGACGAGGGCCCGCGCCCAACGCTTCGACTGTAAATCTTACGCCGCAGTCTCTTGCGGGGACCCCCGCGTTTTAAGCAAATAAGGCACACCGTGCCGTTTTGCGCCTAAGCGTTTTTTCTCTTCCACCGTGCACGGCGCATTCTCTTTTTGACGCGTCAAAAAGAGAATGGGGGGTGCATCCCCGCCCGGACAATCCGGGCATCCCCCGCACACCTGCCAGGTGTGTATCCGCTTTATTCCACGCCCCGCTCATACAGCCCCCGGGTAAACTCCCCAGGCGCGGCGCTGCCTTCCAGATACCCCCGGAACACCCGGACGCACGCTTCCGGCGTCTCCGTGGTGAACCGCAGCCGGGCATAGGCCAGCCCCAGCCGCCTGTACTCCGCCCGGTCCGCCAGCCACAGGGGCCGGCTGTTCTGCACCTCGGTGCGGTGGCCGTAAACAGGCAGCAGAGGAAAGGCGGCGCCGGTCCGGTCCCGCAGGTCATGGGGCAGGCGGCAGGGACCGTCCGCCAGGACGATAGCCCCCTGCCGGTCCCGCCGGCAGCCCTCCCGGTTCTGGACCAGGCAGTTCTCCGTGATCATCAGCGGCAGCCGGCCATAGACGATGGCCTCCGCGGGCAGAATTTTTTGCATATCCCGGATCTGGGCGAACCGCAGCTCAAAGGACACGCAGGCGGATTCCAGCCCCTTGCCCCGGAGATAGTCCAGGGAGCGGGCGTTGAACACGTTCAGTCCGAAGTCGCCGTAAAGCCGCAGCCCCGTGTCCCGCACCAGCGGGAGATGGCCGATATTGCCCAGCGCCGCGCCAGTGACGCCCAGGTCCCCGGCACGCTCCAGCATCCGCCGCAGGTCCGCCTCGTCCCGGTCCCGCCAGACGCGGGGCAGAACGGCGCACCACTCGGTGTCTGCCTCCGGCAGAGCGTCCAGCTCCGCCAGTTCCTCCAGAGGCACGTAGACCCGGGAGGGCCTCAAATCCAGCACGCCGCCGGTCAGCTGCTCCATCCGGGCGACGGAAACGGTGAATTCCGGCGCGGCCGCGGCGCAGTCGATGTCCGGCAGCTCCGGGACCGGTAGCTCCCGGCGGTCCGGCACAGCGGTGCGGCCCTCCGTCAGAGCCGCCAGCGCGTCCCGCCGCAGGGCGTTGACGGCGCTGGCCGGGAGGGACAGGCCCTCGTCCACCGCGATGTCCGCCGCCTCGCAGCGGTAGGCGGTACCGCCGGTCTTTTTCAGCCGGTCAGCGACCTCCTGGGCGGTGAGGCTGCGGTTCCGGGCGGCCTCCGGCACCGGGCCGGTCACCGTGACGGTGTGTCCGTCCCGATCAGCGGCACTCAGAGTGCAGGGGGCACCGGCGGAGATATTTCCGGTAAAGCGCACCGGCACGGTGCGCAGATCGTCTTTCTCATAGGCGGCTTTGGCCGCATCGAACAGCTCCTTGGGGTCTCTGGCGTTTTCCGGCCGGGTGCCGAACATGGCGGCGCCGTGGCGGCCCTGCCAGTACCAGTCCGTGAAGCCGGACCGGGAAAAGGCCTGCTCCAGCTCCGCTGACTCGGCGGGGGTGGGCTCCCGGCCCTCCTCCAGCAGGCGGGCGTAGATGCGGGTGATGACGGCCACGTACTCCGGCCGCTTCATCCGGCCCTCCAGCTTCAGGCAGGCAACGCCCATCTTCTCCATATCGCCCAGCTCGCAGGCCAGACAGCTGTCCTTCAAACTCAGGGGATAGCCCTTTTTCGCGCTCTCGTCCACGCCGTAGGGCAATCGGCAGGGCTGGGCGCAGCGGCCCCGGTTCCCGGACCGCCCATCCCGCCCGGCTTTCGCCGCGCGGGAGCCCTGCGATTTCAAATCCTCGGCGGAAATGAATTCCGCCTGCGGCAAGGTTTTGCCTGCGTCAAAACGCTTGGACGCCGCAAAAGCGGCGCCGGAGCGCTGCTCCGGGGCGGGCTCCTGTGCCGGAGCGGCCGTTACCTCATAGGGCAACCGGCAGGGCTGGGCGCAGCGCCCACGGTTGCCGGACCGCCCGCCGATGAGGGCGCTCATGGCGCACTGACCGGAGTAGCACATGCACAGCGCGCCGTGGACAAACACCTCCACCTCGGCGGGGCAGTTCTGACAGATGGCCCGCGTGTCCTCCGCCGAGCACTCCCGGGCGATGACCACCCGCTCACAGCCGTCGGCGGCCATCTCGCAGGCACCGCCGGAGGTGAACACGCTCATCTGGGTGCTAGCGTGGAGGGGGAGGTCCGGCAGGGACTTGCGCATCAGGTCGAACAGGCCCCAGTCCTGGACCAGGATGGCGTCCACGCCCATGCGGCAGGCCGCGGCGGCGGTCTCCAGGGCCCGGGGCAGCTCCCGGTCTGTCAGCAGGGTGTTCAGGGTCAGAAACACCCGGACGCCCCGGACATGACAATAGGCCAGAGCCTCCGCGAACTCCTCATCGGAGAAATTCTTGGCGCTCCGGCGGGCATTGAAGTCGCCCCAGCCCAGGTACACCGCTCCGGCGCCGTTTTGCACGGCGGCCCGCAGGGACTCCGGGGACCCGGCGGGGGCCAGGAGCTCCGGCTTCATCCCTTGTTCCGGTTGTCCAGCCGCTGCTGCAGGCGGAAGACCTCCCGCTTCAGCTCGCTGACCTCGGCCTGGGCCTTGCCGGCCTCGTCCAGATAACCCTTGATCTGGCCCCGCAGCTGTTCGGCAGCGGCTTGGGCCTTGAACAGCTCATCGGTAATGTTGACGGCGGTGAGCACGGCGGCGTCGCTCCGGCCCACCTTGGCACTTTTCAGCACCTCTTCCATCTTGTCATTGACGTAGGAGCCGACTTTCTGCATATAAGCGGAGGACTCATCCGCCACGAAGGTATATTCTTCTCCGCTGATGGTAATGACCACACGGTTTGCCATCAAAAATTCCTCCTCATTTGTATCTATTTACCGGCAGGCCAAGGCCCGCCCATTTTTACAGCGTACAGTATACCATACCTGGAGAATATGCGCCAGAAAAAATGTGCGGAATGAAAAAAATTCACATTTTTCAACAGAAAAAGGGGGACTTGTCCTGCGGGAAATTTTCGTGTAGAATGGAGAATACGAAAAAAGCGGGGAGGAGGGTTCTTGATGGCGAATATTTTGGTACATACGGCGGACGAGAGCGTCACGCTGACCGCCCAAGCGGCGGCGCGGCTGCTGGACCGGGGTGACGGCGACGCGGCCCTGCTGTATCTGGCCCTCCTGCGGCACCACGGCAATGTGCAGCCCCGGTCCCTGGCCGGGGAGCTGCGGTGGGACCGCCCCCGTATTGAGGCGGCGGAGAAGACCCTGCGGGAGCTGGGCCTGGTGGCCCCGGCGGAGAACGTGCCGCTGGAGCCCGCCGACGAAAAACCCGCCTACCAGCGCACTGACATTGCGGAACGGCTGGAGGGCAGCGCGGAGTTCCGCAATCTGACCGCCGAGGTGGAGAAGAAGCTGGGCAAGAAGCTGACCACACCGGACATCGGCGTCCTGCTTGGCCTGAACGACTATCTGGGCCTGCCCGCCGATGTGATCTACCTTCTGGTGTGCCACTGCGTGGAGCGGGTCCAGCGCCGCTACGGCGAGGGCCGCCGCCCCACCCTGCGGCAGATCGAGAAGGAGGGCTATGCTTGGGCCCGGATGGGCATCGACACTCAGTTGGAGGCCACGGAGTACCTGAAAAAATACACCGAGCGCCAGGGGGCCATTCCCCGGTATATGCGGGCTTTGCAGCTGGGGGATCGCCCCCCGGTGGCCTCGGAGGAGAAGTATCTGTTGGCCTGGCAGGAGATGGGTTTCCCGCCGGAGACAGTGGCCCTGGCCTACGACAAGACGGTTTTGAAGTGCCACGAGCTGAAATGGCCATACTGCAACGGCATTTTAAAGCGCTGGCACGAGGCCGGCCTCCACACGGTGGAGGAGGTGGAGCGGGGCGACCGGTCCGCCAAGCAGCAGAGCGGCCAGACCGTCCAGCCCAAGGGTGAGGATGTGTCCTGGATGAAGAAGTACATCCAGCAGCGTGACAAGGGGGTGTGACCATGGCCTACGATGGAAAGATCATGCGCCGGGCGCTCCAGCGATTCGAGGAGGACAGGCGGGCGCGGGAGGACCGGTTCCAGGAGCGGCGGGAGAGCATTTTCCGCCGTCAGCCCCGGCTGAAGGAGATCGACGCGGAGCTGCGGTCCACCATGAGTCGCATTATTACCAGCGCCTTGCGCCACGGCACAGACCCCGCCCCGGCGGTGGCCGTTCTGCGGGAGGAGAATCTGCGCCTCCAGCAGGAGAAGCGGGAACTGCTGACCCGAATGGGCCTGCCGCAGGACTGTCTGGATGAAAAGCCGGCCTGTGTGCTCTGCGGGGACACGGGATACCGCAACGGCCAGGCGTGCCGCTGCCTGCGGAGCTACTACGCCCGGGAGCAGCAGAAGGAACTGAGCCGGATGCTGGACTTGGGAAACCAGAGCTTTGAGACTTTTTCCCTGAATTGGTATTCTGAGGATTGCAACCCGACTTTGGGCATCTCCGCCCGGGAGAATATGGACTGGGTGTACCGCACCTGCCGGAAATACGCAGAGAACTTTGGACCGGAGAGCGGCAGCCTGCTTCTGACTGGCGACCCTGGCCTGGGCAAGACTTTTCTCTCCGCCGCCATCGCCCGGGAGGTCAGCGGCGATGGCTGGTCCGTGGTGTATGACACCGCCAGTCACATCTTCGACCGGTTCGAGGCCCGGAAGTTCGGCCGGGAGGAGGGAGACGAGGTATCCTCCGACGTGGACCGGGTGCTGAACTGCGACCTGCTGATTTTGGACGACCTGGGCACGGAGATGACCACGGCCTTTGTTCAGAGTGCCCTGTACCAGATTATCAACGGGCGGCTCATGGAAAAACGATCCACCATCATCAGCACGAACCTGTCCCCGGAGAAGATCGCCCAGCGCTACACCCCCCAGATCGCCTCCCGCATCGAGGGAGAGTATCAGCTTTTGCCCTTCGTGGGCGAGGACATACGCAAGCTGAAAAAAGAGCGGGAGTCCCACTGAGCGCATAAAACCCGGCGGAGCACGCTTTCTGCGTGCTTCGCCGGGTCTCTGCTTTGAGGCCTAGGCGGGACGGCCCCGCCAGAACTTCCAAAGACATAGGGACAGTGCCGTCAGGGCGGCGTCAGTACCCACGGACAGCCAGAAGCGCCGACCCCCGATGTGCCACAGCGCGGAGCCAAGCAGCGTGGCGGAGACCACCCGGGGAAAGCTCCCCAGCAGTCCGCCGGTGAGGTAGGGCCCCAGCGAGACCCCGGTGGCACCCAGATACAGACTCACCAGGTCGCCGGGGGAGGCACCGCCCAGCCGCAGCAAAAATACCGTCCGGCCGGGGCGGCTGTCCCCGGTAGGAATCAGCGCCGCCAATTGGGGATACCGGGCTGTGACAGCGGCCAGCCCGCCCCGCCCCCGGTGTCCCAGAAACCAGGGGAGCACCTGGGCAATGGCCACGCCGGTCAGATTTACCGCCACCGCCGCCGGAAAGGAAAACAGTAGTCCGCCCGCTGCCTCCAGGGCCGACAGGGGGATGCCGATGGACAGGCTCTTGACGCCGTACAACAGCAGCAGAAGACCTGCCGCCAGCACCGCTTGCTTCGGGGAACGGGCGGCGATGGACTCCGCTGTGAACTGGTGTCGCAGCGGCCACAGGGCGGCGGTGCAGCCCAGTAAAAGCAGCAGCGGCAGACAGAACCGCCGTGTTTTCATAACGCATCCCTCCACTGCCCACGAAAATCTGCGGATAGTATGCGCGGAATTAAAAAAAAGAAGCAGATTTCAGACGAAAACTGCTTCTTTTTATATGTAAAAATATCAGGCGGCAGGTTCCAAATCCGGTATCACGATGATGGGTGTACCGGTCTCCTCCTCCACAGGCGGGTCCGGATTGACAGCGGGCGTCTCCGCCGGTGTCTCCGTGGAGGGCGTCTCCGAGGGCACGACGGCTGTGCCGGAGCCGCCGGAGGGCACAGCGGGTGTGGTCTCCTCTGTTTTCGCGGGACCCCGGAGGATGACCTTGTTCCGGACCTTGTAGTCGCTGGTGTCCTCATAATTGCTGGAAATCAGTTTGCCGCTGGCGTCGTACAGGTTCCGGTAGGTGCGCCACTTGGAGCCGGTGTAGGGCGTGGTCTTGACCTCCTCCGTTCCGGGGGCCAGAGTGGGATCGTCCTCATAAACGGTCTCCCAAGCGGTGGTGGACAGCTTCTCGTTGGTCATCTTGACGGTAATGCCGGTGACATCGGTGCCCAGCAGCTTCACTGTCAGATAGCCGTCGGCATATGTTGTGACGATTTTGATGGGGTAGTTGGTGTTGTTGGTGAACTTGTAGTCCGGGCCGCCCCAGGACACGGTGGCGTCCATGCCGGCGTCGATGTAAGAGGGAACATACCGGTGGGCATGGCGCTCTGTGATCTCCAGGTTGCCCCGCAGGCAGGCCAGATACAGCGTGGAGGAGGTCTGGCAGATGCCGCCGCCGATCTCATCCACCGTCTCGCCCTTTACATAGGCGGGGGCGGGCTGGTAGCCCCGGGCGGCGGTGCGCTGGCCCACCACGCCGTTGTAGGAGAACACATCGCCGGTGTTCAGCACATAGCCGTTGATAGAGGAGGCGGACAGCTTCACATTGCTCTTCCGCGCCGCCGTGCCGCCCACCTTGGTGGTGGCGGTACCAAGCACATCCCTGAATAGAACGCCTTTCAGCTCTTCCGCCGTGACGGGAGGATACTCAATGGCGGCGTCGATCTCCACGGTTTCGCCGGGCCCGGCGCTGTCCAGAGCCTTCTGGGCCGCGTCCACATCAAAGTCCGCGCCCATCTGCTCAGGGATGATAGAGCCCGTAGCGGCGTCATAGCCGGCGTTCTTCATCTCACTGGCCACCTCGTCGTAAATTTCCTGGGCAGTGAGGGTCTGGGCGGGGACTGTTTTGAAGGAAAAGGACACCTGATAGCCGTTCTCCGCGTAAGTACTGACGTCTGCGAGAGCGGCCCGCAGGGCGGCTTCGTCCACGGTCCGGCCGTCCTGGGCTTTCGTGATCCTGACAGAGTCGTCCGTCAGCTCATAGGTGCTGTCCACCGGCTCCTGAGAGAGCTGAGCGGACAGGCTGGACACGGTGGCGCTCAGCGTCTGGGCGTCCATATCCGGCCAGTGGGAGCCGCCGGGATAGCGGCCGGTGAGATGGGACAGGAAGTCCCAGCCCTTTCCCAGGAAAGAGTGGCTCTTCTGCTCGTCCATCCAGAACTGGGTGTCGCCGTGGAAATCCCCGGCCGTATAGCCCAGGTCCGCCACGGTGATGGAGGCCTGCGTCCCTGTCTCCTCTTCGGTCAGGGTGATCGTCTGGGCCAGCAGGTCCGTTTCCAGCTTTGCCTGGGCCTCGCTGACGGTCAGCCCGCCTACGTCGATGCCGTTGATGTGGCGGTTGGGATAAAAGGTATCCACGGAGCCGGCCCAGACGCACAGCCCCAGATAGGCCGCCGCGAAAATGGCAAGAAGAAGCGCCACGACTATCAGCGGCTTTTTCCAGCTGCCGCGTTTGGCCTCCTTCTTCTGCAGCCGGGCGCCGCCTTTTTTCTGCACAACGGCTTCGTTTGTTGTCTGTTCCATGAAGCCCTCCTGTTGTTACCATGAGATTGAAGACAGGCTGCACACACAGACAGCCTATTCTGCTGAATACCCATTTTAACACACTTGTTTCAAAAAAGACATTACAATCCAGTAACAACAAGGGGGGTGACTTACTATTAGATGTCAACCCCCTTTTCGGAAAAAGGATAACTGTTGA
>CAMBAJ010000086.1 GCA_945864305.1 uncultured Clostridia bacterium
GGATGATCCTGGAGCTGATGATCTCCTCCCACTGGCGTGACTGCACCACCTGCGAGAAGAGTGGCAAGTGCCGTTTGCAGGACCTGGCGCTGCAGTTCGGCGTGCGGAAGGTCCGCTTTGAGGACACCCGTCCCCACTATGAGAAAGACCACTCCTCTCCCGCCATCGTCCGGGACCCCAACAAGTGCATCCTCTGCGGCGACTGCGTCCGCATCTGCGAGGAGATGCAGGGCATGGGCATTCTGAACTTTGCCCACCGGGGCAGCGACCTACAGGTGATGCCGGCCTTTGACCGGAAGCTGGCGGACACCAACTGCATCAGCTGTGGCCAGTGCGCCGCCGCCTGCCCCACTGGTGCTATCACCATCCGGGATGAGATTGGCAAGGCCTGGCGAGTGCTGTATGATTCCGGCAAGCGAGTGGTGTTCCAGATCGCGCCGGCGGTCCGGGTGGCCGTGGGCGAGGCCTTCGGCCTGGAGCCCGGCGTCAACGCCATCGACAAGCTGGTCTCCGCCCTGAAGATGATGGGCGCGGACGAGGTGTACGACACCAACTTCGGTGCGGACCTGACGGTCATGGAGGAGTCCGCGGAGTTCCTGGAGCGGCTGAAGAAGGGCGGCCCCTTCCCCATGTTCACCAGCTGCTGTCCGGCGTGGATCAAGTATCTGGAAAAGGAAAATCCGAAATATCTGAAGAACGTGTCCACCTGCAAGTCCCCCATGCAGATGTTTGCTGCCGTCCTGAAGGATCAGTACAAAAAGAAGGACGCCGAAGACGGCCGGACCACCTACCACATCGCCATCATGCCCTGCACGGCCAAGAAGATGGAGGCCGCCCGTCCGGAGTTCCAGCACGACGGCGTCCGGGATGTGGACCTGGTGCTGACGACCCAGGAGGTCATCATGATGATCAAGGAGTCCGGCATCCGCTTCACGGAGCTGGAGGGCGAGGCTCCCGACCTGCCCTTCGGCATGGGCACCGGCGCGGCGACGATCTTCGGCACCACCGGCGGCGTGGCGGAGGCAGTGGCCCGGCGGGTGGTGGAGGATAAGTCCAAGAACACCCTCCAGGCCATTCAGTTCTCGGGCCTCCGGGGCAGCGACGTGATCCGGGAGGTCTCCCTGCCCGTGGGCGACCGCATCCTGCGGATCGCCGTGGTCCACGGCTTGGTGAACGCCAAGAAGCTGCTAAAGGACATCGAGGAGGGCGCGGCGTATTACGACCTGGTGGAGGTCATGACCTGCAAGACCGGCTGTGTCGGCGGCGCAGGCCAGCCCTACGGCCTGATCCCCGTCAAGCAGCAGCGCGCCGCCGGTCTGTACGAGGCCGACCGGGCGGCCCTCATCAAGCGCTCCGAGCGAAACCCTATCGTCAACGAGATGCTGGAAAACGAGCTCAAGGGCCGCACCCATGAGCTGCTCCATGTCCACTATCAGAAGAAATAACACCTGTCCCAGATCACAGAAGACGGCAGAAAGCGGTTTCCCGCTTTCTGCCGTCTGCTTCATCAATTTATCATTTGTGAGGCTTCCGTGACAGCCCGGCGGACATCGCCGGAGAAATAGAGGGACCCCAGAGCGCAGACAGCACCGTCGGGACCGGCCGCCCGGATGGCGGCCCGGACGCCGCCATCCACACAGCCGCAGACCTGGGCGGGGACCCCACGGTCTGTCAGCAGATGGCACAGCGCCTCGGCGGTCAGGGCCCGGGGGCTGTCGGGCCGAACGGTAAAGACCCGGGCAGCCAGCGGCGCCAGCAGGTCCAGCATGTGCTCCACATCCTTGTCCGCCAGAATGCCCAGCAGGAACACCAGCTTCTGCCGGGGGAACAGGGCCTTCAGACTTTCAGCCGCGGCCGCGATGCCGTGGGCATTGTGGGCGCCGTCCAGCAGGAATACCGGGGACTGCCGCAGCACCTCGAACCGCCCCGGCCAGCGGACGGCGGCAAGGCCCCGCCGAATGGCACCGTCGGAGATGGCCCAGCCCTTCTCCCTCAGGACCTCCAGGGCCGTGATGGCGGTGGCGGCGTTGCTGAGCTGATAGGCGCCAGCCAGCGGCAGCTCCAGAGCCTGATAGGGGGCGAAGTCAAAGACGGAGCCCTGCAGGGTCAGGGACCGCTGGGTCAGGCGGGAAAAGTCCACCTCCGTCAAACGGGCGCCCTGTGCCGCACAGGTCCGGCGGAACACCGCGTCCGCCTCCGGGCAGCCGCCGTAGCTGACCACGTCGCCGCCGGGCTTGATGATGCCGGCCTTGGCGGAGGCGATGTCCGTCAGCGTGGGGCCCAGAAGGGCGGTGTGGTCCATGCCCATGGCGGTGAGGACGGCCACCTCCGGCACGTCGATGACATTGGAGGCATCCAGCGCGCCGCCGAGACCCACCTCCAGCACCACGATGTCGCAGGCTTGCTCCCTGAAATACAGCAGGGCGATGGCAGTGATGAGCTCAAATTCAGTGGGGTGCTCCGCCATGGCCTCCGCCGCGGGGCGGACCCGTTCCGTCAGGGCGGCCAGGGCCTCGTCGGAGATCATCTCTCCGTCCACCTGGATGCGCTCGTGGAAGGTCACCAGGTAGGGGGAGGTGTTCAGACCCACCCGGTATCCGGCGGCCCGGAGAACGGACGCCAGACAGGCGCAGGTGCTGCCCTTGCCGTTGGTGCCCGCCACGTGGACAAATTTCAGTCCCCGCTGGGGGTCGCCCAGGGCGCGGAGCAGCGCCCGGATGCGGCGCAGGCCCGGCTCATGCTTCTCCCAGTTGTAGGAGTGGATATACGCGATGGCTTCCTGACCGGTCACAGAGATGCCCCCTTACGCCTGGGCCAGCTTCTGCCGCCGCAGCAGCCGGACCAGCGGGATGGCCACGGTGGACACCACCACGGCGGTCAGAATGCCAGAGCAGATGCGGATCAGGGCGGAGCCGAACACATAGGCGAAGCTGTAATACCCCATGATGACACTGTCCAGATACATCACCAGCGTGTTCACCGCGGTGGTGCATAGGGCCGCCGCCGCGCAGACCGCATAGCACAGGCCGTACCGGTCCTCCAGCCGCCGCTCCTTTCCCAGCAGCCGGGCGGCGCCGCCCACCACCAGGCCGCGCACCGCGGGCGGAATCAGCCAGAGCACCGTGGTGACGGAGATGCCGTAGGAGAGCACCTGGTTGAAAAATTCCCCGATGAGGGCGATGAGCATGCCCTCCACTGGCCCAAACAGGAGGCTCCCCACAATGACGGGCAGCGAGGCGAAGGTCACGTGGAAGCTCCAGGCCCGGAAACCCACCAGGTTCAGGGCGAGATACAGGGCGGCAAACATGCCGATCAGACAAATTCTGCGGATGGGGTTGTTTTTGGACATAAAAATACCTTCCTTCTGTAAACTCGGCAGTCCGATACCGGAACGCCGCACAGAGGAAGGAACATCCGTCTCCTATATGCGGCAGCGGGATGCGGAACACACACTGCAAGGCTTTGGCCCTTTCGTCCGGAAAACAACTCCCCGTTTTCCCGGCACTATTTCACACGTGTGTTCCTACTCTGCCTGATTGGACATTATTATATGCCTTTTTCCCGAAATGGCAAGACAAACTTTACGACTCCGGGCGGCTTTTTTCCTCCGGCTTTTTGTCCCGCACCGCCGGGAGCGGGCCCTGCTCCCCGAAAGGGACTGTGAAAGCAGGGATGCCCTCGGCGGCGGGGGCGATGGCGTACATGGGGTAGAAGAAGATCAGGCCCTCGCCGGTCAGATAGAAGTTCTGGGCGTTGAACCGGCGGCGTAGGGCCTTCCGCCACCCCTCGTGGTAGCGGGAGACACCGGCCTTTTCCTGACGCTCGATCTCCGCGGCCGCCAGGGACAGCAGCTGCCTCTTCCAGGGGCTGCGGGACTGGAAAAAGGCGGACAGGGGCACAGGATACCCCTCGGCCAGGTCCCAGGTGTCCCCCCGGCGGGTGAGCAGGGTCTGCCCCGGCAGCGTGACCTCCCGGGACTGGGTGTACAGGCTCCACAGGCCCCCCTCGTTGTAGGTGACGCGGTAGCCCAGTTCCGCCCGGAAGCAGGGCAGGGGGGCGCTGGCCGCCAAAGCGGCGCGGTATTCCGTCTCCGCCTGGGGCAGCAGCCACTTTTCGCAGTACCGGAGATAGGACCGGCACTGGAGTTGATAGTACTTCAGGATGCGGCGGGAGATTCTGTCCGCCGCTGGCACCGGCTGGGGAACGGACACCGACGCGGACAGCACCGGAATGCCCTCCACGGTCCACTCCCGCTCTGTTGTGAAAGGTTCCGTACGCAGCGCTGTCAGGACGTTTTTCATGGGGTTGCCGCTCCTCTCCCGGCTGGATTTCATATCGATTCAGCATATGCCGGAGGGGAGTGCGGGGTGCGCCGCGCCGGATACTTTAAAGTATAAAAAATTTTGCCGGAGAATCCCTTTACTTTCACGCAGTACAATGCTAAAATAAAAAATAGCGGTCATAAGCCGCCAAATTTTTGGAATGATCCCAGAAAGGGCGTTGAAGATGGTCAAGATCGGCAAAAAGGAAAAGAGCGATCAGCTGTACAAGGCGATCCTCCAGCTGAAGGACGAGCAGGAGTGCTATGACTTTTTTCAGGACCTTTGTACGGTTTCAGAGCTGCGGGCCATGGAGCAGCGCTTTGAAGTGGCGTCTTTGCTGGATGACGGCATGATCTACAACGACATCCTGGAGCGCACCGGCGCCTCCAGCGCCACCATCAGCCGGGTGAACCGGTCTTTGAGTTATGGCACCGGAGCCTATGCCAAGATTTTTGAGCGCATCAAGGCACCGAAGAAATGAGCAGTTATGACGCGCTGGCCTCCAGTTATGACGGCCTGATGGCGGATGGCAGCTATCAAAAGCGGGCGGACTGGCTGGAGCGGCTGTTCCGCAAAAGCGCCATCCCCGTCCACGCGGTTCTGGACCTGGCCTGCGGCACCGGAACCATCTCCTGCCTGCTGGCGCAGCGGGGCTACGAGGTCACGGCCACCGACGGGTCCGAGGAGATGCTGACCCAGGCCATGGGAAAAGCGGCGGCCCTGGACGGGCAGCCGCCTTTGTTCCTGCACCAGTCCATGCCCCGCCTGAAGCTCATCGAGCCGGTGGACGCGGCGGTGTCCACCCTGGATTCCCTGAACTACCTGACCCGTGAAAAGGACATCCGGGAGACCTTCCGGCGGGTGTACCGCTGGCTGAAGCCCGGCGGGCAGTTCATCTTTGATGTGAATTCCCCCTACAAGCTCCGGCGGATGGACGGGCAGATGTATATGGACGAGACGGAGGACAGCTTCTGTGTGTGGCGGACCTTCTTCTCGGAAAAGACCCAGGTCTGCACGTATCAGGTGGACCTGTTCCGCCTCCGGGCCGACGGCGCCTGGGAGCGGGATTTTGAGGAGCACCGGGAACGGGCCTGGTCCCAGGAGCAGCTGCGCCGTTTTTTGACCGAGGCGGGATTTGAGAAGATCACCGTCACCGGCGACCTGCGGGCGAAGGCGCCCCGGGCGGACGAGGACCGCTGGATCATCACGGCGGTCCGGCCGGCGGAGAAGTGACGCGGCTGGAGCCTCCCGGGCTTTTATGACAAGAGACAAAAGGAGTATTTCAATATGAGCGATCAACTGGTTCGCGCCATCTCCAAGGATGGCTTTGTCAAGGCGGTGGCGGTGTCCACCCGGGAGTTGACGGAGCGGGCCCGGCAGATTCACAAGACCCTGCCCGTGGCCACGGCGGCTCTGGGCCGGACACTGGCGGCGTGCTCCATGTTGGGCAACGCCCTGAAAGGGGACGGCGCGTCCGTGACCCTTCAGATCAAGGGCGGCGGTCCCCTGGGCACCGTACTGGCGGTCTCCGACAACGAGGGAAATGTCCGGGGCACCGTGGACAACCCGGCGGTGGACCTGCCCCTGCGGCCCGACGGCAAGCTGGACGTGGGCGCCGCCGTGGGCTGTGACGGCACATTGACCGTCATCCGGGACCTGAACATGAAGGAGCCCTACGTGGGCAGCGTGGGCCTGCTGGGCGGCGAAATCGCGGAGGACCTGGCGGCCTATTTCGTGGAGTCCGAGCAAATCCCCACGGCCTGCGGCCTGGGCGTCCTGGTGGACCGGGACCAGAGCGTGCTGACGGCGGGCGGCTATCTCATTCAGCTGCTGCCCGGTGCCGGTGAGGATGTCATCGCCAAGGTGGAGGGCGGCATCATGGCCGCCGGCTCTGTGACCAAGCTGCTGGCGGAGGACGACGATCCGGAGTCCCTGCTGCGCAGGGTCATGTCGGACTTTGAACTGGAGGTGCTGGAAAAGAGCCCCATCGAGTACCGCTGCTATTGCAGCCGGGACCGGATGGAGCGAGCGCTGATCAGCCTGGGGCCGGATGAGCTGCAAAGGATTCTGGATGAGCAGGGCAGCGCGGAGCTCGCCTGTCAGTTCTGCGACAATGTCCAGACCTTTACACGCACTGATCTGGAAGGGCTTTTGTCAAACATGAAGAAAAAATGATAAAATTTCAAAAAATGGGTTGACAAAAAAGACCTCTTTGCGTATAATAACTTTTGCCGTCTGACGAGAGCGGCGACCTGGGAGCATAGCTCAGCTGGTTAGAGCACCTGCCTTACAAGCAGGGGGTCACTGGTTCGAGTCCAGTTGTTCCCACCAAAGTTATTATATGGCCCGGTAGTTCAGTTGGTTAGAACGCTAGCCTGTCACGCTAGAGGTCGACGGTTCGAGCCCGTTCCGGGTCGCCATCTCCCACGAGATGGATTACCATCTCGTGGGTACCTTTTGGGGTTGAAATTCCCCAGCCGCGCCGTTTCGGCGCGGAGAAAGATTTGCCCAGATAGCTCAGTTGGTAGAGCAGTGGACTGAAAATCCACGTGTCGCTGGTTCGATTCCGGCTCTGGGCACCACGTGCGGGCATAGCTCATCTGGTAGAGCGCCACCTTGCCAAGGTGGAGGTAGCGAGTTCGAGCCTCGTTGCCCGCTCCAGATCAATGCCCACACGAAAGTGTGGGCATTGAAATCTAAAATAAATGTGGACTTTTTTGAAAAGTTTGCATATAATATAGATGTCCCCCGATGGTGACATAGCCAAGTGGTAAGGCAAGGGTCTGCAAAACCCTGATTCCCCGGTTCAAATCCGGGTGTCACCTCCATAAGGTCGCAACAATCTGGATATTTTAAGCGTAAAGCTTAGAGTACCAAAGGGTTGCGACCTTCTTTTTTTCAAATTTTTGAGTTGAGGAGAATGGATATTTTCGCGCAATTCGAGTAACTGGGCGGATTTGAACTCCCCTTTTCCTGCCGTTTGCGGTGAAAATGGAAAAAACGCCCTTTTTCAAAGAGGAAAACAGGGCAAGATTCCCTCAAAATTATATACGAAGTTTCGGGCGTCTGTTTGTTGGTTAAGTCAAAGCCATCAAAGAGGCGCCCTTTTTCAATTCCAGATTCAAAAAGGGCGTTTTGCCCATTATACGTTTACCTGCCGGAGTGATTAAGTTCGCTCCGGCTTATTTTTTTGCAGGAGGAAATACATATGGACAAGCAAAATGATATGGCGCAGCTTCGCTACCTTGAAGAAGCTGCCATCAGTCTGAAGCGAGTAGGCTTTGACACCGGGCGGATTGAAGACCGCCATCTCCCCGTCAGTTGGAATGGCAGCTACCTGTGCCGCATCTCCGGTAAAGGCAGTGTCCTGTACCGCCAGCAGAATGTGGATGCCAATGGCGCACAGGCGGAGCTGCAAAATGTAATCGGCATCGCAAAAACGACTTCTGAGTACATGGCGATGATGGAACATGCGCCGCAGCTCAAGGCAAGAGATCTGGAGGGCGACTACCGTGTCCTGGCGGAT
>CAMBAJ010000087.1 GCA_945864305.1 uncultured Clostridia bacterium
CCGTGACGGAGGTTCAGGGCGATCAGGAACTGACGTTGGAGCTGCGCGTCGCCCCCGACGACATGGGCAAGGTCATCGGCCGCCAGGGCCGCATTGCCAAGGAGATTCGGACCGTTATCCGCTCCTATGCCCAGCGCACCGGAACCAAGGTTTCCGTCGATATCGTAGACTAAAAAAGTTCCCGGCTGTCAGGCCGGGAACTTTTTATGTCCGTACACAGGCTCTGGGAAGCCCTCTTGCCACCCGGTGAAAAACAGGCTATACTATCTGCATCAACACAAAAGGAGCCATCTCCATGAAACTGGAAATGATCAAAATCGGCCGTATCGTCAACGCCCACGGTATTCACGGCGAGGTCCGGGTCCAGCCCCGGGACGGTGACCCGGCCTTTCTCACCCGCTTCAAAACCTTCTATATTGACGGCCAGCCCGTCTCCCCTACCGCCAACCATGTCCACAAGAGCCTGGTTCTGATGAAGTTCCCCGACGTGGATGACATGAACACCGCCCTGACCTATAAGGACAAGGACCTGTATATCCGCCGGACCGACGCCCATCTGCCGGATGGCGAGTGCTTTGACGACGAACTCTTAGGCATGGCCGTCTATAATGCCGATACCGGCGAGGCCTTGGGCGAGTTAACAGCGGTGGAGAGCTATCCCGCCCACAAAGTCTACACCGTGAAGGGGCGGAAGGAGTATCTCATTCCCGCCGTGAAGGACGTTTTCATTAAATCCGTGGACCTGGATGACGACCGCATGGAGGTCCATATACTGGAGGGGATGGCCACCGATGAACATTGATATCATGACGCTGTTTCCGGACTCTGTGGACGCTATGCTGAACGTCAGCATCCTGGGCCGGGCCCAGGAGCGGGGCTATATCGCCATCCGCACCCACCAAATCCGGGAGTACACCACCAATAAGCAAATGCAGGTGGACGACTATCCCTACGGCGGCGGCCGGGGCGCCGTCATGCAGGCGGACCCCCTTTATCGCTGCTGGACCCATATTGTGGAGGCCTACGGTCCCGGCCGGACCATCTTTATGTCCCCCTGCGGCCGGACCTTCAATCAGGAGGTCGCCAAGGAATTGAAGGAACGCTACGACCACCTCATTCTGGTCTGCGGCCACTACGAGGGCATTGACCAGCGGTTCATCGACGAGTGCGTGGACGAGGAGATTTCCATGGGTGACTTCGTCCTCACCGGCGGCGAGATTCCCGCCATGGCGGTGGCGGACGCGGTGTGCCGCATGGTGCCCGGCGTCCTGCCCGACGCGGAGTGCTTTGAGGAGGAATCCCACTGGAACGGCCTGCTGGAATACCCCCAGTACTCCCGCCCTGCCGAGTGGCACGGGCGGCAGGTGCCGGAGATTCTCCTCTCCGGCGACCACGGCAAGGTGGCCGCCTGGCGAAAAAAGGAGAGCTATAAGCGCACCATGCGCCGCCGACCGGACATGTTCGCCCAATTCGATGAATCCCAACTGACCACAAAAGCCGAGAAAAAAGTCCTCCAACAGGCCAAGGAGGAGTTAGCCGCCGAGGACGCGGAGCAGTCCGAGGTGTCCCCAGCCCAATAAAGGCCAAAAAATGCAGGCACAGATGTGCCTGCATTTTTAGTTTCTTGAACACTTCTCCGCGTCAATGGCCAGCACCAGCATCAGCACGCACAGAGCGTTGCGTGGGTCCGTCACATCAATAACGTAGGTGTCCGTCCAGTTGAACAGTTCCTTGGATATCCGGGCCACTGGGGCGCCGCAGGGCTCCGTCACAGTGTAGTCCCACTCCATGAAGCTGCCCTCCACCTGCCAGCCGTTGAAGTCGATGTCGAACCGGGGCGTGAAGAAGGTAAACTCCTTCTGGATGCAACCCGCATACTCCCCGCCCACATATAGTTCAAACTTCGGCAGGAAGGTGAACACCCGCTCCTGCACCGTGCCGATGTGGTTTCCGGCGGCATCTAGGATGTGGAGGCAGTGGCCCCAGGAGAGCTTGCCCTCCACAGTATAGACCACGTTTCCAGTCTCGTCATAAATATCATAGCTGTCAAACCAGCTGAAAAACCGCTGTTTGAATAGGAGTCTCATGCACATTCCTCCATTTTCTGCGCCGCGTATCTCCGGAACACCTGCGCCGTGCGGTACAGGTATACCAACTTCAGCACCGCCACCACCACAATGGCGATAGACACCGCGATCAGTACCAACGCGCCCAGCAAGCCGGAAACCAGAACCAGAAACAGGCAGCAGAACAGCGCACCCAGCAGACCGATATTCCACTTCCACAGCTTCCGCCATTTCTCCGCAAGCTCGTCATCCACGCCGTCCAGCGCCTCGGCGTGGGCATTGAACTCCTGGTATACGCCCACCAGTTCCACCGCCATCAAGGGCAGGGAGAGCAGCCACCACGCGGCGCTCTCCTGTGAGAATCCCGCCAGCGTCAACAGGCCGGAGCCCATCGTCGCCAGGGCGCATACCGCGGCGATACGGTAGCGCCTTCCCACCGCCGTCAGCCTCCACAGCACCAGGGCATAGGCCATCCCCACAGCCACCGTGATGAGATAGCCCGGCAGTTCCAGCGCCGGGAACACCTGTATGACACTGTCATTGGTCATCAATGCCCCGAGTTCACTGGGAATGAACAGCCAGAACAGCACCCACAGCCATTTTCCCAGCACCGGGGCGTTTTCATCCAGCTGCTTTTTTCGTTCCGCCTCCCGGTCGCGCTGGCTCTGCCGGAGGGCAGGCGTATTTTCGCAGCCCATTCGGGTGGGGCAGCCGGTCAAAAAGCCGCAGGTGGCGCAGGTCTCGTGGCCCTTGCCCCGGCAGCAGGCCGCAATCGCACAGTCTCCGGACACCGGACGTCCCGGTCCCGTTTGGCAGCCCTCACAGCGCAGGTCCGCCCGCCAGGTACAGCTGTCACAGGATTTTCCGCAATAGCTTTCCGTCATATGTGCTCCCTTCTCTCACGCCCGCCGGGCCGGATCGTCCCGCACAGGCACCGCCCTTTCTGTTTCCAGCTTCATCATATCATCCTTGTGCCCGGCGATGTGTAACAAAACCATGACAAAACGCCGCCCCGCAAAACTGCAGAGCGGCGGTTTCCATCTGATTCAGATTTCCATGCTCCCGTCCGGAAGCCGCCGGAAGCTGCGGCCAAAATAGGCCGTCATGGCCTTCGCCAGAGCCTCCGTGTCCCGGACGCCCGCCACCTCATAGCAGGCGTGCATCGCCAGTTGGGGCAGGCCGATATCCACCGTCGGCACAGACAGGTGGGCGCTGCTGATATTGCCCAGGGTGGAGCCGCCGGGTAGGTCCGCCCGGTTGCTGTACCGCTGTACCGGCACCTCCGCCTCCCGGCAGATCTGCTGGAACACCGCGCCGGAGAGGCTGTCGGTAGTGTAGCGCTGATTGGCGTTGCGTTTGATCACCACGCCGCCATTCAGCACCGGGCGCTCGTTCTGGTCCGCGTACTCCGGGTGGGCGGGGTGGACGGCGTGGGCGTTGTCCGCCGAGACCAGGAAGCTGCTGGCCAGGGCCGCCAGATGCTCTTCCGGAGATCGACCCAGGGCGCCGCTGATGCGGGATAGTACATCCGTCAGGAAGGTGGAATCCGCTCCCTGCCGGGTGCCGCTGCCCACCTCCTCATTGTTGAACACACACAGCAGAGGCACGCTGGCGCTGTCCTCCGCCGCCAAAAAGCCCCGGAAGCATCCAAAGACGCACTGGAGGTCATCCAGCCGGGGAGCGGCGATGAATTCCTCCTGGAGTCCCGTCAGCGTACCGGGCGTCCGGGGATAGAGGAACAGCTCTGTGGACAGGATAGCGTCCTCCGGCACGCCGGCGCTCTCCGCCACCAGTCGCCGGAACCGCCACGGCTCCCCCGCCATGCCCAGCAGCGGCAGCAGGTCCACATTGGCTTTCAGCGGTGTGCCCTTGTTGACCTCCCGGTCCATGTGAATGGCCACGCTGGGGATGACCAGCAGGTCCCGGTCGATATTCACCAGACGGCTGCGGAGCCTCCCTTCCTCCCACACCATGACCCGGCCCGCCACAGACAGGGGCCGGTCCATCCAGGAGCGCATGATCATGCCGCCGTAGGGCTCCACGCTCAGTCGCACGGAGCCGCCGGCTCCGGACACCTCCGCCTCCTCCCGGAGCTTGAAGGTGGGAGAATCGCTGTGGCCCGCCGCCAGCATAAAGCCCCGGAACTCCCCGGTTGGAATCCGGAATGCCGCCAGGGTGGAGTCTCCCCGCACCACGAAGTATTTTCCACCTGTTTTCAGTTCCCAGGGCTGGAACTCCCACAGCCGCTGGTAACCGTTTTCCAGCAGTTCCTTTGCCAGATTGTCCACCGCGTGGTAGCAGCTGGGACTGGTGTCCAGGAAACTCAGCAGCTGGCGGGATAGAGTCTGTTCCATAGAGGCGCCTCCATTGTCAGTTGATTTTTGCTCATTATAGCATATTGCCCGGATTCTTCAACCGGCGGGCAGCTTGGATTCTCTGCCGCACAAAAGCGGGCCTCAACGCCCCGCTCTCTTTCTCGCGAGGGCCTGTTCTCCCTTTTCCGCGAGTTTGGCACCCGCCCAGCCCACAGCGGCTCCCAGCAGCGCGCCGCCCAGCACGTCACTGGGCCAGTGGACATACAGATACAGCCGGGAAAAGGCGATCACGACCGCCGCGGCCAACGCCGGCTTCCACAGGGGGCTTCCGGCGGTCCTGAGTGCGAACACCGCCGCGAAAGACGCGGCCGTGTGGCCGGAGGGAAACGAGGCGTCCAGCGGCGGCGTTACCAGCAGCTCCACCGCCGTGTTCACCGCGAAGGGCCGGATACGGCCCACCAGCGGCTTGAGCAGCACATTGCAGCTGATGAGGTCCAGAATCAGCCCGCAGGCCACGGCAAGGCCGTACCGCCTCTGCCGCCGGATCAGCAGCAGGACCACCGCCAGCACGATCCAGAGTTCGCCGTGGTTGCAGGTCCAGCTGATAGCCGGCAGCACAGCGTCCAGAAATTCGCAGCGCAGGTGCGTCTGTATCCAGTCCAGAATTGCGAGTTCCATGGTGCAGATATCCTCCCTTCAGGAAATCAGATTGAATAATATGTCAACTATATCACAGGTATTTCCGCTTTTAAATGTTTTTTCTTCGACAGGTTGTACAAAATTCCAGGAAAGTGAAGGAAATCCTGTTGACAGCACCTGCGCACAGTGATACGATACCTTCAAAATTGAATCGCTCAGATAGAGGCGCGGTCTTCATCAGTACCGTTCCGGCAAGGTCAGGCAACCGCCGGATGGAAAAGGGAACATCGCCGAAGTTGCGGAAAGCTGCCTGGCTTTTCGTAGCTGGGCCGTCAGAGAACATCTGCCGGACTGTCACAATACCTTTGTGAAGCGCTATCATTGGCTGTCGGACCGCCCTTCAGGGGGCACCTTTCCGGATATTCCATGGACCGCTTGACAAAGCGGTCCAATTTTTATTCCACGATGCAGGATAGGAAGCATCGGAACACTATTTTCGGAAAGGTCGATTGTAATGAAGAAGTTTTTGTCCTTGCTGATGGCTCTTGCCATGACGCTGTCCCTGGCCGCCTGCGGCGGTTCCAAGGAGGAAGCTCCCGCTGAAACCACTGATGCCCCCGCTGAAACCGAGGCATCTGCCGAAGCCAGCTCTGTCCCCTCCGGCGTGGAGGACGGTGTCCTGACCATCGCCATGGAGTGCGCTTACGCCCCCTACAACTGGACCCAGAGCGACGACTCCAACGGCGCCGTGCCCATCTCCAACGTCCCCGGCTCCTACGCCAACGGTTATGACGTCATGATCGCCAAGCAAATTTGCGAAGCCAACGGCTGGGAGCTGGAAGTCATCCAGTCCGACTGGGATTCCCTGGTCCCCGGCGTCCAGACCGGCACCTTTGACGCCGTCATCGCCGGTCAGTCCATGACCGCCGAGCGGTCCGAGCAGGTGGACTTCGCCGGCCCCTACTTCTACGCCACCATCGTCTGCGTCACCAAGGCTGACAGCAAGTATGCCAACGCCACCTCCATCGCCGATCTGGCCGGCGGCACCTGCACTGCGCAGATCGCCACCATCTGGTACGACCAGTGCCTGCCCCAGATTGAGGGTGCCCAGATTCAGACCGCCTCTGAGACCGCTCCCGCCATGCTGATGGCCCTGGAGACCGACACTGTGGACTTCATCTGCACCGATATGCCCACCGCCCAGGGCGCCGTGGCCGCCTATCCCGACATGAAGATTCTGGACTTCTCTGGCACCGACGGCGACTTCCAGTTCTCCGATGAGGTCCGCGCTGAAAATGTCAACATCGGCGTTTCCCTGATGAAGGGCAACACCGTGCTGAAGGAAGCCATCGACAGCGTTCTGTCCACCATGACTGTGGATGACTTCAACGCCCTGATGGAGGAAGCGATCTCCATCCAGCCCCTGAGCGAGTAATCCTGACCCCCGCATGATTTTACCCCAAGGCGAGAGGACTCTGTCCTCTCGCCTTACCCCCTCTCTAACACATTTACGAATCCATACAGAAGGGAGCCCTCTCCATGGATAAATTCGTCCAACTGGCGGCCGACATCGGCAAACTGTGGGGCAAATACGGCGCCTCCTATGTCACCGGCATGCGGAACACCCTGGTCCTGGCGCTGGTGGCCACCGTCATCGGCTGCCTGATCGGTTTTGTCTGCGGTGTTCTGAACACCATTCCCTGCTCCAAGAACGATCCCCCTGCTAAGCGCTTCTTCCTGGGGCTGATCCGCGTCATCGTCCGGGTCTATGTGGAGGTGTTCCGCGGCACTCCCATGGTGCTGCAGGCGGTGTTCGTGTACTACGGCCTGCCCTATTTCACGGACAATGCCGTGAAGTTCACCAACATCTGGGCCGCCGCCATCCTGGTGGTCTCCATCAACACCGGCGCCTACATGGCGGAGTCCGTCCGCGGCGGCATTATCTCCATTGACCCCGGCCAGACTGAGGGCGCCAAGGCCATCGGCATGACCCACGTCCAGACCATGACCAGCGTCATCCTGCCCCAGGCCCTGCGGAACATCATGCCCCAGATTGGAAACAATTTCATCATCAACGTGAAGGACACCTCCGTCATGTTCATTATCGGCTTCCCTGATTTCTTCTCCGCTCACCGGGCCGCCGTGGGCGCCAGCTATCTCTATTTCCCCTCCGCCACCGTGGAGATGGTGGGCTATCTGACCATGACTCTGATTGCCTCCTTCCTGTTGCGCTGGGTGGAAAAGAAGCTGGACGGCGACAGTAGCTATGAGCTGGTCCAGGTGGACCCGCTGACCATGACAGCCGGCACCTACAACCATCCCGGCAAGGGCAGTCCCTTCGACGAGCAGAGCAAGGAATACCGGGATAACCTGAAGGAATCCATGAAGAACCGGAACTTCAGTGCGAGAGGAGATCGTTGACATGGGCGAAATGATTTTACAGATCAACCATCTTTCCAAATCCTTCGGCAGTCACGAAGTCCTGCGGGACATCGACTTCACTGTGGAAAAGGGGGATGTGACCTCCATCATCGGTGCCTCCGGCTCCGGCAAGTCCACCCTGCTGCGGTGCGTCAACCTGCTGGAGACCCCCACCAGCGGCGAGATCCTCTACCACGGTCAGAACGTGGCGGGCCGGGGCGTCAACGCCGCCGCCTACCGCTCCCACGTGGGTATGGTGTTCCAGTCCTTCAACCTGTTCAACAACATGACGGTGCTGGAAAACTGCATGGTGGGCCAGA
>CAMBAJ010000088.1 GCA_945864305.1 uncultured Clostridia bacterium
AGGAGATAGCGCACACCAGAGAGGAGTCCAGGCCGCCGGAGAGCAGGAAGCCCAGCGGGGCGTCGGCGTCCAGACGCTTGTCAACGCCGGCGATGAGCTTGTTGCGGATGTTGTGGCAGACGGTCTCCAGATCGTCCTTGCAGTACTCCTTGACGGTGGTCAGGTCCGCGTAGCGGACGAACTTGCCGAAGGCGTAGTAGTGGCCCGGAGGGAAGGGGCAGACCTCTTTGCACAGGCCTACCAGGTTCTTGGCCTCGCTGGCGAACATGATGGCGCCGTCCTTGTCGTAGCCGTAGAACAGGGGGCGGATGCCGATGGGGTCCCGGGCGGCGATGAGGGAGTCGGTCATGGAATCGTAGATGATGAGGGCGAACTCGGCGTCCAGCCGGGAGAACATGCTCAGGCCGTATTCCCGGAACAGGGGCAGCAGGATCTCACAGTCGCTGCCGCTCTGGAACTGGTAGCCCTTTTCCTCCAGCTGCCGCTTCAGGGGGCGGAAGCCGTAGATCTCGCCGTTGCAGACCACATAGTCGCCGTCCAGCTGGAAGGGCTGCATGCCGGCCTCCGTCAGGCCCATGATGGCCAGGCGGTGGAAGCAGAGGTAGCCGGACGGGGTTTCGATGATGCGGGACATGTCGGGGCCCCGGGAGACGGTACGGTCAAAATAGGGTCTGATCTCTTCCTTGGTGTAGGTTTTCTTGGAAAATCCCATGATAGAGCACATAAAAAGCACCTCCGGAAATTTCATGCCCTGGCCCGGGACGGGGCCAGATGGCAATAAAAAACGCAGCTACATCCTAAAATTTTAGGACGAATAGCTGCTATCCGCGGTGCCACCTAATTTACTGTCTATTCGACAGTCACCTTCAAGGCTCCAACAAGCCCGTGTGATGTAACGATCACAACTCGTCGCACTTACTAGCGGAAACCGCGTTCAGATTGCAGCTACGGAGTGTTCTTCGCGCAGATTCTTTGTACGGGTTTTCCACTGCCACCCGCTCACTGAGACGGAACTTCTGCGGTACTTTTCTCCATCAACGCCGTTGTCGATGTTTCAATTGATGTTTGGAGTTTACCACCGTGGGCGGACAGTTGTCAATGACAAAACGCACAAAATCGACAGGGACTTTCCCGGGAATTTTTTCGGGCGCACAGGCAAAAGCACCAAAATCCACCGGTAGAGATGTTCTTTTGCGGCAAACAGATGCCCACAGACAGCTGACAGCTGGCGGATGTTCACGGCGGCGGGCCCCCGGAAACGCAAAAAAGGGGAGGGGACAGACGGTCTGTTCCCTCCCTCTTTCAGCTGGTGTGTTACAGATTGATCTCCGGCTTTTCCTCGCTGGCCTGGCTCAGCAGGGGTTTCACCTGGGCCAGGAAGGCGTCCACCTGCTCCGGGCAGCGGCCGATGTAGGCGCTGGGGGTCAGGACGGCTTCCATCTCCGCCTCGGTCATGCCGAAGGCGGGCTCGGCGGCCAGACGGCTCAGCAGGTCGCACTTCTCGCCCTCCTTCATCTTCGCCGTGGCGGCCATGGAGCAGGTGCGGATGACCTCGTGGAGCTCCTGGCGGTTGCCGCCGCGCTTCACGGCCTCCATCATCAGGTTCTCCGTGGCGATGAAGGGCAGGTACTCCCGGACGGTGGCGTCCACCACCTTCTCGTTGACGTGCAGGCCGTCGGTGACGTTCTGGGCCAGGCGCAGAATGGCGTCGGCGCACAGGAAGCCCTCGGGCATGGAGATGCGGCGGTTGGCGGAGTCGTCCAGCGTCCGCTCCAGCCACTGGACGGAGGCGGTCATGGGGGCGTTCATGGCGTCGGCCATCAGATAGCGGGACAGAGAGCAGATGCGCTCGGACCGCATGGGGTTGCGCTTGTAGGCCATGGCGCTGGAGCCGATCTGGTTCTTCTCGAAGGGCTCCTCCACTTGACGGTCATGCTGGAGCAGGCGGATGTCGTTGGCCATGCGGTAGCAGCTCTGGGCGATGGAGGACAGGCAGTTCAGGATGCGGCTGTCCACCTTGCGGGGATAGGTCTGGCCGCAGACGGGGAAGCACTTGTCAAAGCCGAACTCGGCGCTGATCTGGCGGTTCATCTCGTCGATCTTCTCACCGTCGCCCTCGAACAGGTCCATGAAGCTGGCCTCGGTGCCGGTGGTGCCCCGGCAGCCCAGGAACTTCATATTGTCCAGCACGAAGTCCAGCTCCTCCAGGTCGGCAAGCAGGTCCTGCATCCACAGGGTCGCCCGCTTGCCCACGGTCACCAGCTGGGCGGGCTGATAGTGGGTGTAGCCCAAGGTGGGAGTGGCCTTGTAGGTCTCGGCAAACTTGGACAGGTTCGCCAGTACGGCGATCAGCTCGCCCCGGAGATACCGCAGGCCCTCCCGGTAGATGATCAGGTCCGCGTTGTCGGTGACATAGCAGGAAGTGGCGCCCAGGTGGATGATGCCGGCGGCGGAGGGGGCCACCTTGCCGTAGGTGTACACGTGGGCCATGACGTCGTGGCGGACTTCCTTTTCCCGCTGGGCGGCGCAGTCATAGTCGATGTCGGTCAGATGGGCCTCCAGCTCCGCCACTTGCTCAGCGGTGACAGGCAGGCCCAGGTTGTGCTCCGTCCGGGCCAGGGCCACCCACAGGCGGCGCCAGGTCTGGATGCGCATATCGGCGGAGAACAGGTGCAGCATAAAATCGGAGGCGTACCGGGACGCCAGGGGGGATTCGTAACGGTCTTTGGACATAGTAAGGTCAACCTTTCTTCGTTTTAAAAGTAAGGAGGCGCCTAAAGACGCCTCCTTTGGTTTCACAGAATTTTCGCCGGAGGCGAAAAAAGATTGAAGTCATTTTCACCGCGGCGTGTACGTGGCGAAAATACATTGACCCAGCCGCCAGGGGCGGCGTTCACCAGTGACCGACGTCAAGGGGCCCCCGCCAAAGCCCAGCGGAGCGGGTTCGGCGGGGAAAGGAAGAACAAGCGGAGCGGTGTGAGCTTTCGCCAAGGGCGGAAGTGAATAAAGCGCAGCTTGTTCTGACGCGGTGGTGGGGTGGTTAGGAGGGGAGCCTGCTCCCCTCCTAAGGAGTTATCGAATAATGATGGAATCTCTCTCAGGACCGACAGAGACGTAAGTAATGCGGCAGCCGATCTGGGACTCCACATACTCCACGTAGTTCCGGGCGGCCTCGGGCAGGTCTTCCCACTTGCGGACGCCGGAGATGTCGCACTTCCAGCCGGGCATGGAGGTCATGACGGGCTTGGCGTCGGGCAGGACCGAGGGGAAGGGGAAGTAGTCGATCTCCTCGCCGTTCAGTTCATAGCGGGCGCAGATGGGAATTTCGTCCAGATAACTCAACACGTCCAGCTTGGTCAGGGCGATGTCGGTGGCACCCTGGCACTGGACGCCGTAGCGGGTGGCCACGATGTCGATGGGACCCACCCGGCGGGGACGTCCGGTCTTGGCGCCGTACTCGCCGCCGGCCTCCCGGAGCTTCTCAGCCTCCTCGCCGAACCACTCGCAGGTGAAGGGGCCCTCGCCCACGCAGGAGGAGTAGGCCTTCACCACGCCCACCACCTTGTCAATCTTGGCCTCGGGATAGCCGGAGCCCACGGGGGCGTAGGCGGCGATGGGGTTGGAGGAGGTGGTCATGGGATAGATGCCGTAGTCCAGGTCCCGCAGGGAGCCCAGCTGGGCCTCGAACAGGATGCTCTTGCCCTCCTTGTTGGCCTGACGCAGGAAGGCGCCGGTGTCACAGATGAAGGGCTTGATCTTCTCGCCGAAGTCGGCCACCCAGGCGCGCAGGTCGTCCATGGTGTAGGGCTTGGCGCCGTAGACCCGCTCCAACGTCAGGTTCTTCCACTCCAGAATGCCCTCCAGCCGGTCCCACAGCTTGTCCGGATACAGCAGCTCGCCGGCCATGATGGTCTTTTTCTGGTACTTGTCAGAGTAGAAGGGGGCGATGCCCTGCTTGGTGGAGCCGTACTTCTTGTCCGCCAGACGGGCCTCCTCCAGCCCGTCCAGGTCCCGGTGCCAGGGCAGCAGCAGGGAAGCCCGGTCGCTGATTTTCAGATTCTCGGGGGTGATGGCCACGCCCTTGGAGGCCACGTCCTGGATCTCGGTCCACAGATTCTCGCAGTCCAGAGCCACGCCGTTGCCCAGAATGTTCACCACACCGTCCCGGAAAATGCCGGAGGGCAGCAGGTGCAGGGCGAACTTGCCCTTTTCATTGACGACGGTGTGACCGGCGTTGCCGCCGCCCTGATAGCGGACGACCACATCATAGTCGCGGGTCAGCAGGTCCACCATGCGGCCTTTGCCCTCGTCGCCCCAGTTGATGCCTACGATGGCGCAATTCGACATAATTGAAAAACCTCCCGGTTTCAGTTTACTTCACTTAGATATAGGGCAAAAGAGCCCAACCTAAACTATTATATCGGCACATTTGAAATAAGTAAAGAACAAACTTGTTATATTCAAAATAAATTTCACTAATAGGTCGACCTTGCGGGCGAACGGAAAATCGTGCCGGGGAGGCGGTTCCGCTCTTTCCAAATCGGGGGGAATGTGATATACTGGGCCAGGATTTGACAAAAAACACACAAAGGGGTGTGCTTATATGAAAAAAGCCATCGGTTTCGATCACGAGAAATACCTGACCACCCAGTCGGAGCAGATCAAAAAACGCATCGCACAGTTCGGCGGTAAGCTGTATCTGGAGTTCGGCGGCAAGCTGTTTGACGACTTCCACGCCTCCCGGGTGCTGCCGGGCTTTGAGCCGGACAGCAAAATTCGGATGCTCCAGCAGCTGAAAGAGGACGTGGAGATCGTCATCGCCATCAACGCGGCGGACATCGAGAAGAACAAGGTCCGGGGGGACCTGGGCATCACCTACGACGACGACGTGCTCCGCCTCATCGACATCTTCCGCTCGCTGGACCTGTACGTGGGCAGCGTGGTGCTGACCCGGTACAACGGACAGGCCGCCGCCGACGCCTTTTTGAAGCGGCTCACCGCCCTGGGCATCCGGTGCTACCGGCACTATCCCATCGCGGGCTATCCCTCCGATGTGCCCCACATCGTCAGCGACGAGGGCCTGGGCAAGAACGACTACATCGAGACCAGCCACTCCCTGGTGGTGGTGACGGCCCCCGGCCCCGGCAGCGGCAAGATGGCCACCTGCCTCAGCCAGCTGTACCACGACCACAAGCGGGGCATCACCGCGGGCTACGCCAAGTTCGAGACCTTCCCCATCTGGAACCTGCCCCTGAAGCACCCGGTGAACCTGGCCTACGAGGCTGCCACGGCGGACCTGGACGACGTGAATATGATCGACCCCTTCCACCTGGAGGCCTACGGCAAAACGGCGGTGAATTACAACCGGGACGTGGAGATTTTCCCGGTGCTCAGTGCCATCTTCAAGAAGATTCAGGGCGAGTCCCCCTACAAGTCCCCCACGGACATGGGCGTCAACATGGCGGGCAACTGCATTGTGGACGACGCGGCGTGCTGCGAGGCCTCCCGGCTGGAGATTCTGCGGCGCTACTACACCGCCTGCGTGGAGCGCCTCCAGGGCAAGTGCGGAGACGAGCCGGTGCGGAAGCTGGAGCTGGTGATGCAGCAGGCCGGCGTGACGCCGGACATCTGCCCGGCGGTGTCCGCCGCGCTTGCGAAGGCGGAGGACACCCACGGTCCCGCCGGCGCCATGGTCCTGCCCGACGGCCGGGTGGTCACAGGCAAGACCTCCGACACCCTGGGCGCGGCGTCGGCGCTGCTTCTGAACGCGCTGAAGGCCGTGGGCGGCATTGACGACCAGTTTGAACTGATCTCCGCTCAGGTGCTGGAGCCGGTGTGCAACCTCAAGACCCGGTATCTGGGCCACCGGAACCCCCGGCTCCACACGGACGAGGTGCTGATGGCCCTGACCATCTCCGCCCTGACGAACCCCCTGGCGGAGCTGGCCCAGCAGCAGCTGCCCAAGCTCCGGGGCTGTGACGCCCACTTCACCGTGGTGCTGTCCGACGTGGACGAGAAGCTGCTCAAGCGGCTGGGCATCAACGTCAGCTGCGAGCCCCGGTACGAGACGAAGAAGCTGTATCATAAATAAGCGGTCTTTCCTCCCCTCGAGGGGGGAGGGGGGGAACCCCCGCTGGTAGAATGGGGGGTTCATCTCCCCACCGCCTCCCGAGGCGGTGTTTTTATGAAAGGAATCAGACTATGGACATCATCCAAATCCTGGCTCAAGAGCTGAATAAAGACCCCCGCCACGTCGCCAATGTCGTCCAGCTCCTGGACGAGGGCAACACCATCCCCTTCATCGCCCGCTACCGCAAGGAACTCCACGGCGCCATGGACGACACGTCCCTGCGGACGCTGGAGGAGCGGCTGAACTACCTCCGGGGCCTCCAGGAGCGGCGGGAGACGGTGAAGGCCGCCATCGAGGACCAGGGTAAGCTGACGGAGGAGCTGGCCGCCGCCATCGACGCCGCCCAGACCCTGGCGGAGGTGGAGGACCTGTACCGGCCCTATAAGCAGAAGCGCCGCACCCGCGCCACCGTGGCCCGGGAGAAGGGTCTGGCCCCTCTGGCGGAGGTTCTCTTCGCCCAGGCCCCCGACTGCCCGGACCCGCTGACGGAAGCTGAAAAATATGTGGACCCGGAAAAAGGCGTGGAGACGGCGGAGGACGCCCTGGCGGGAGCCGGCGACATCATCGCCGAGCAGATCAGCGACGACGCGGACCTGCGCAAGAAGCTGCGGGAGCTGCTGATGAAAAACGGCAAGCTGACCAGCGCCGCCGCCACCGACGAGGATACCGTCTACCGCCTGTACTACGACTTCTCCCAGTCCCTCTCCCGGCTCCAGGGCCATCAGATTCTGGCCATCAACCGGGGCGAGAAGGAGGAGAAGCTGAAGGTCTCCATCGAGCTGGACCGGGAGCTGGCCCTGCGGACCGTCCGCCGCCACGTGGTGGTCCCCGGCAGCGCCGCCATGGAGTTTGTGAAGGCCGCGGCGGAGGACTCCTACGACCGCCTGCTGTTCCCCTCCCTGGAGCGGGAGGCCCGGTCCGCGCTGACCGACACCGCCAGCGAGGGCGCCATCGGCCAGTTCGCCCTGAACCTGCGGCCGCTGCTGATGCAGCCCCCCGTCAAGGGCAAGGTCACCATGGGCCTGGACCCGGGCTACCGCATGGGCTGCAAGGTGGCCGTGGTGGACGGCACCGGTAAGGTGCTGGACACTGCCGTGGTCTACCCCACCTACGGCGAGCGGCAGAAGCGGGAAGCCATCAATTTGCTCAGTAAACTGATCAAAAAACACAAGATAGAACATATTGCCATCGGCAACGGCACCGCCAGCCGGGAGACGGAGCAGATGGCGGTGGAGCTGATCCGGCAG
>CAMBAJ010000089.1 GCA_945864305.1 uncultured Clostridia bacterium
GGTCCAGGGCGCTGGTGGCCTCGTCCATCAGCAGCACCTCCGGCTCCACGGCCAGAGCCCGGGCGATGCAAAGCCGCTGCTGCTGGCCGCCGGAGAGGCCCAGAGCGCTCTTTTTCAGCCGGTCCTTCACCTCGTCCCAGATGGCGGCGGAGCGGAGGGAGTTCTCCACGATCTCGTCCAGCTTCACCTTGGAGCGGACGCCGTGGGTCCGGGGGCCGTAGGCCACGTTGTCGTAGATGCTCATGGGGAAGGGGTTGGCCTTCTGGAACACCATGCCGATCTGCTTGCGCAGCCAGGTGGGGTCCACATTGGGGCCGTAGATGTCCTGCCCCTTGTAGTTCACCGCGCCGGTGATGCGGACGGAGGGGATCAGGTCGTTCATGCGGTTCAGCGTCCGCAAAAAGGTGGACTTGCCGCAGCCAGAGGGGCCGATGAAGGCCGTGATCTCGTGCTCCGGGATATCCATGGTCACGCCGTGGAGGGCGTGGTTCTGTCCGTAGTACAGGTCCAGATTTTCCACTTGAATGATCGTCGGCATAGGGGATTCTCCTATCATTTTTTCAGTTTCCTGCCCGCGAAGTTGGCGGCCATGTTGATGAGGAACGTCAGGACCATCAAAATCGTGGCGATGGCGAAGGCCACACCGGTCTCGCCCCGCTCGTTGGCGTAGACGTACAGTGCCACGGTCAGCGTGGCGGAGGAGGACTGGAGGGCGGTGACAAAGTCGTTGAGCACCAGGCCGAAGCCAGCGGTGAACAGCAGCGCCGCGCTCTCGCCCACAATGCGGCCCACGGCCAGGATGCAGCCGGTGACGATGCCGTCGATGGCGTTGGGCAGCACCACGGTGCGGACCATGTGCCACTTGCCGGCGCCCAGGCCCAGGGCTCCCTCCCGGTAGGACTGGGGCACGGTCTTGAGGCTCTCCTGGGTGGTGCGGACGATGGTGGGCAGGATCATGATGACCAGGGTCAGGCCTCCGGCCAGAATGCCCGGCGCCAGCCCCAGCTTCTGGACGAAGAACAGCATACCCACCAGGCCGAAGATGATGGAGGGGATGCCCGTCAGGGTCTCGGTGGCGAACTCGATGAGCTCCACCACCCTGTGATTGGAAGCGTACTCCGTCAGGTAGATGGCGGCGCCCACACCCAGAGGCAGGACGATGAGCATGGCCACGAAGATGATATACAGGGTGTTTAAAATGTTTGGCAGAATACCGATAGTATCCTTGATATAGCTGGTCTGGCTGGTCAGCAGCTGCCAGGTGATGTTGCCGAGGCCCCGGTAGAAGATATAGCCGATGAGGAACACCAGCAGGGCGCAGGTCAGTCCCGCGCAGAGCCACAGCAGGGCCCGCAGGCCCTTATCGTAGACCTGGCGGCGGGGGGATAGCTTCTGGTCCATGGGTCAGTCCTCCTTTTTGTTCTTGATGAACACGTTCAGCAGCACGTTGATCAGCATGATGAAGAGAAACAGTACCAGGCCGATGGAGTACAGGGCGTTGCGCTGGAGGCTGCCGTAGGCGGCGTAGGACATCTCCGAGGCGATGGCGGTGGTGAGAAAGCGGACGGAGGTGAACAGGCCCGGCATATTCGCCACGTTGCCCGCCACCATGATGATGGCCATGGCCTCGCCGATGGCGCGGCCCACGCCCAGGACCACGGCCGTGGCCACGCCGCTGCTGGCGGCGGGCAGGGACACCCGGAAGTAGGTCTCGATCTCCGTGGCCCCCAGGGCCAGGGACGCCTCTTCATACTCCCGGGGCACGGCCCGGAGGGCGGTCTCCGACACGTTGATGATGGAGGGCAGGATCATGACGGCCAGCACGAGGATGGCGGCCAGCAAACAGGCGCCGGAGGAGAGGTCGAACAGCTTGCGGATGGCGGGCACCAACACGATCATGCCCACCAGGCCGTAGACCACGGAGGGGATGCCCGCCAGCAGCTCCACGGCGGTCCGGATTGCCCGGGCGGCCCGGGGCGGGGCCACCTTCGCCAGGAAGATGGCAGTCATCAATCCCACGGGAACGCCGATGAGGACCGCGCCGGCGGTGCCGTAGACGGAGGTCAGGATGAAGGGCAGGATGCCGTAGGAGGGCTCCACCGTGGTGGCGGTGGGGGCCCAGGTCTTGCCGAACAGGAACTTCACAAGGCCGATCTCCCGGATGGCGGGCAGGCCGGAGACGATGAGGTAGATGCTGATAAAGAGCACGAAGGCCACCGCCACCACACCGCAGAGCAAAAACAGCACATGGAAGAACAGTTCCATGGCCTCCCGGCTGTTCCAGACCTTCTTCGGCGCGGGGCCGCTGTCTTTGCGGCGGGTCTTTTCCTTTTCAAATGAGGACGGTCCCGACATGGGGCCGGACCAGGTATTTTCCATTTCCATATCTCCTTCTGTCTGCGGGAACAGCCCCCACCCAGGTCATTCGTGGGTGGAGGCCATCCCCAAGAGGGTTGGGGGGAATTATTTCGCGACGGGCACGGCACCGGCGGCCCGGATCAGGTCACCCGCGGCAGCGGAGGTGGCGAAGTCGAAGAAGGCCTGGGCCTGAGCACTGAGCTCCGCACCGTCCTTGGTCACCAAGACAAAGGGACGCTGAATTTCATAGCTGCCGTCCAGAACGGTGTCCTCGGTGCAGGCCACGCCGCCTACGGTGACGGCCTTGATGGTGTCCTTGCCCTCCACAGAGGACAGGGAGGCATAGCCGATGGCGTTGGGGTTGCCGGCCACGGCCTCGATGACGGCGCCGGTAGAGGTCAGTTCCTGGGCCAGCTTGCAGGTGTCCTTGGTGCCGGTGATGGACTCAAAGCCGTCCCGGGTGCCGGAACCGGCCTCACGGCCAATGCAGGAGATCTCGCCTGCGGCGCCGCCCACCTGGCTCCAGTCGGTGATCTCACCGGTGAATATCTTGGCGATCTGCTCCACGGTCAGGTCGGCGACCTGGCTCTCGGCATTCACAATGATGGCAATGCCGTCCAGAGCCACGGTAGTGCCCACCAGACCGGAGGCGACCTCCTCGTCCTTCAGGGCGCGGGAGGAAAGGCCGATGTCGGCGCTGCCGTTGGAGGCGGCCTCAATGCCGGCGCCGGAGCCGGTGGCGTCATAGGTGATCTTCACGCTGGGGTTGTCGGCCATGAACTGCTCGCTCAGTGCGCCGATGACCTTCTCCATGGAGGTGGAGCCGTTGGTGGACACGGCGCCGCTCAGCTGGGTCTCGGTCTGTGCGGGCTGCTCGGTCTGGGTATCGCTGCTCTCAGCGGGCTGTTCCTCCGTCTTGGAAGCGCCGCAGCCGGCCATCAGGGACAGGGCCAGGGTCAGGGTCAGCAACATGGCAAATACTTTTTTCATCGCTAGTCTTCTCCTTTGATTTCAATATGTCTTTCGCAAGGCATGACAGCGGCGCTCAAAACCCTTCTCTCCGGGAGCTGTTTTTCCACCGGAGCCGCATCCGGATTCGGACCGCCCCTGCCACGTCCTTGCTACGGGGATAGTATAAGCAATCCCGCGTAAAATCCGTCACCATCCCTTTGTAAAGTCTGGGTTAAAAAGTCCGGCTCTTCAGAGGTACGTCTTGCGGAAGCGTGAAAAAACCGCCCGAAGCCTTAGCTTCGGGCGGTTTTCAGCGCCGTATGAGAAATGATATCCGCAGACGCGGTACTTGTTACAGGATGGGAGCCTTCAGGTTCTCGTTCTTGATGCCGTGCTTTTCCACATAGCCGGTAAGCATCAGGGTCAGTGCGCCGTCGCCGGTGACGTTGCAGGCAGTGCCGAAGCTGTCCTGCAGGGCGAAGATGGCCAGCATCAGAGCAGTACCGGCATCGTCAAACAGCAGCACGCCGGTGATCAGGCCCAGGGATGCCATGACGGTACCGCCGGGAACGCCGGGGGCACCGATGGCAAAGATGCCCAGCAGCATGCAGAACAGGATCATGGTGCCCACGCTGGGCAGGGTGCCGTACAGAATCTTGGAGATGGTCATGCAGAAGAACACCTCCGTCAGCACGGAGCCGCACAGGTGGATGTTGGCGAACAGAGGCACGCCGAAGCTGACCATATCCTCCCGCAGGACGCTGCTCTTCCGGGCGCAGCGCAGAGCCACGGCCAGCGTGGCGGCGGAGGACATGGTGCCCACGGCGGTCAGGTAAGCAGGACCGTAATGCCGCAGGACCTCCCAGGGGTTCTTGCCGGAGTAGGCGCCGGCCAGCAGGTACAGCACCGCCAGCCAGATGTAGTGGCCCAGCATGACGATGACGATGATCTGGAGGAAAGCGGGGAGCTGGCGGGTGATCATGCCCTCATAGCTCAGGTTGCAGAAGGTGGTGGCGATATAGAAGGGCAGAACGGGAATGATGATCTTGCTGACGATATCCAACACGATGTTCTGGAACTCCGCCAGAATGTCGATGATCTTCTGAGACTTGGTCCAGGTGGCCGCCAGACCCAGCAGAACGGACAGCACCAGAGCGCTCATGACGGGCATGATCTGGGGGATATTCAGCTCAAACACCACTTCCGGCAGGTCCCGCAGGCCCGCCACGCTGGTGTCAATAGACAGGTGGGGGATCAGGATATAGCCCGCGCCGGTGGACATGAACGCGGCGCAGATGGAGGACGCATAGGCGATGATGACCGCCACGCCCAGAAGCCGGGAGGCGTTGGCGCCCAGCTTGGTGATGGACGGTGCGATGAAGCCGATGATGATCAGCGGCACACAGAAGGTGATGAGCTGACCCATGATGTACTGCAAGGTGACGATGACCTTCATGACACTTTCCGGGAACACCAGTCCGCAGAGAATGCCGACAGCGATACCCAGAATCAGGCGGAACGGCAAGCTGCTAAAGAGTTTTTTCATGTTACCCCTCCTCAAATTTTGCCGCCGCCCTTTCCCGGAGCGGCGCGCACTTCGGCACACCGCACCCCGGTGTGCTTGTCCATATTATATAGCGTTCGCGTCAGAAAGTCAATATATCCACATTCTGTCCGCGATTCTTTCACTTTTTTAGTAAAAGCTCCAATCCCGTCAGCAAGCCGAACACAAGCGGCTGGTGCACCAGGTAGATCAGCAAAGAGTGCCGCCCCAGGGTACTGAACACCGGGAGGCGGATGTCCCGCTCCGGCCGGGCCTGCCGGTCCAACTGGACCCGCCGCAGGAAGTAGCCCGTCAGGAAGAGGAAGAACCAGGGGAGGAGGGAAAAATAATCGGTGGAGTAGAAGTCCGCTGGGGGAAAGCCCAGAAAGGCCGTCAACAGGTTCCGGTACAGCTCCTCCGGCAGCGCCGCCAGGTGCGCGCCCTCAAAACCCAGAAAGCCGGTGTTCACATCCCGCAGCAGCAAAAACAGCGTAAAGCTCCCCGCCAGCCCCGCCCGGGCGGGCAGGCGGCGCAGGGGCCGCTCCAGAGGGATCAGCAGCAGGGCGGATGTTCCCAACAGGGTCAACACGCCGAAGAGGACCCGATCCTCCGGCATGGCCAGCAGGGTGACGGCGGACACCAGCGCTCCGCCGCCGAAGGCCATCAGTCCCCGCCGCAGCCGGTGGCGGCCCAGGGACCAGCAGTAGCCGGAGAGCAGGATGAAGGTCCAGCAGATGCTCTGCTGCCAGAGGTACGCGCCGTCGGAGCGGTACCAGGGCCAGTCCGCGCCGAAAATCCACACCAGGTCCCAGCAGGCGTGGTAGAGGATCATGCTCACGATGGTGACGCCCCGCAGGGTGTCCAGGGTCTGATAGCGGCGCCGGGGTGTCTCCATGGCGGTGCCTCCTTTTCTCGTCAAAATGTATTTTTATTGTAGCACGGGACGGAGGCTGACGCAAGGACGCCTAGTCCTCCCGGAGAATATGGATGCCGCCCAGCTCCAGGCCCATCTGCAGGCCCAGCCGGAAGTGGATGCGGTCATGGCCGTCCTCCAGAGCGCCCCGGAGGTCCAGTAGGCGCAGGACCTCCTGCCGCAGGCGGCGGTTGTGGCGGTGTTCCCGCAAAAAGGCCGCCCACTGGGTTCGATACTCCTGTTCCAGCGCCCGCTGTTCCGGGTCGGTTCTGTCCAATGCCTGCTGGCGCTCACAGGCGATGGTTTCCAGCAGTTCCAGGGTGTCGTTTGTCATGGAATCACCTCTCTTTTTATATGTACTATATATACACCATATATGCACCACTTGTCAAGGAAAAATGGGCATGATATAGTGCACATATAGTACTAATGGAGGCAGACTATGGGAGAAGCAGTCCTGGTCAACCGGAAAAAATTCGTGTCCTCCCTGGCGAATGAGCTGGTGGAGCCGTTCAACGAGTTGTCCAAAAAGACCCGCATCAATAAGAGCCGGCTTTTGGACGAGGCCATTGAGGACCTGTTGAAAAAATACGAAAGCAAGGGCGTTTGACGCCGGTTTTTCCGAGGGAGGGGGCTGCGGTCCCCTTCTTTTTTGTCTGTGCGGGGATGCGCCGCACCGGCGGGACGGGGGTATCCGCCCACGGGGCGGAGACGGGGGATGCACCCCCCATTTTCTTTTTGAGACATCAAAAAGAAAATGCGCCGTGCACGGTGGAAAAGAAAAAATGTCGGGGCCCAAATCCTTCCCTGCGGTCAGGTTTGGGCAAAACGGGGGTCGAGCGAGTCGGTGCCCCCGTAATTAGGTAGGCTCCTACCGGGTGCGCCTGGGTCTTTGGGAACAGAGAGGGTATTTCCCCGCAGTTGGGGGCGTGGGTGCTGTTTTCGTGGGTGGTCGTCGAATGGACGTCCTTCTCTTTCCGCGCTCCCCGCTTCGCTCAGCGCTGCCTGGGAGGTAGCGGAAGACCGATTCGAGGTCGGCAGAGCGGCAGCGGCGGGAAAACGCAGGTCAAATCGGTCTTGCACCCTACGCCGCACGAAGGCAGTCCGTCGCGGGCGGAGGGCCTGAAAGTCTCAGCAAATCCGGGGCCCCCGCGAAAACCCAGCGAAGCGGTTTTCGTGGGGAGAG
>CAMBAJ010000090.1 GCA_945864305.1 uncultured Clostridia bacterium
GTTCCCATTCCGAACACGGTAGTTAAGCTCATTTCTGCTGACAATACTTGGCTGGTGACGGCCTGGGAAGATAGGTAACGCCAACACAGAACAGCGTCAGTCTTTTGACTGACGCTGTTTTTTTATTATTTGTTGCCCTTTTGTAGTGATTCGTACAAAAATCTTTGATAAGATTTTAGACATGGACTAGCGAGGCGGGTGACCAGAGGAATGTACAGAATGAAGAGATGCGGCTTTTTACTGTTATGCCTGCTTTTCCTTTTGACGGGATGCAGTCAGCAAGAGGCGACGCAACCGGAGAGCAGGGAGAGTGAAGCAGAAAAGAACGTTGTCGCCACTGATTTTTCAGAACGACACTTGCCTCTTTATGGGATGTTAGACCGCTACAACGAGTATGACTTTTTTGATGGCTTTACTGTCTCGGAGACGGAACGGGAAGGACATCTTTACTATCAATTTACGCGGCAGGACGCGGACGTTTGCCTGCTGATGGGCGAAGAGGGTGACGCGGAATTATCCATTAGTGGAAAGACGACTGCCTTTACTGCTCCTTTTATGCCTGCGGGCGGGTCTACCGGCATTCACTGGACAGATTTGACAGATGACGGCGCTCCGGAGTTCATTTATACAGAGCATTGGAGCGGGACAGGCTTTCAACCAAACCACTGCATGATTTTTGACGGCGCGACCCTGAAACAGCTTTCTTGGCAGGACTTTTCAGAAGATGTCAAAGGGGCTTTTTCCCAAATCACGGAGGTATATGTCTGTGGGACGGAGATCGATGTGGACGAAGACGGCGGATTGGCGGCATATGCTGTTGTGATGCTGCCGGATGCCGGAATCCAGCAGTACTTTGGCAGCGCAAGCGGCCACATGACCTGGGATGAGGAAAGGGACGCATTTGTTTTAGCCGGTCCTCTGACCGTGGAACGATACGAGGAGGCAGGAACATGATGGACCCTCATGACAAGCAGCTCCGCCCGCCTATTCGTCGCAGCTGGCTGCGACTGAGGCTGGGAAAAGCGTATTATGCCGGGAAACGGTATTTGCTCTGGTGCTCTCCGAAATTCCGTTGGGCGAAGGAGCGCTGTGCGGAACGGCTGCCCTGTGTGTACATGACTCATGCCACCCCGCTGATGCGCCAGCTGCGGGGTGAGGAGATGGAGTGGCAGAGAAATAAGGTCACGAACCTGAAGCTGGCGGTGGCCCGGCTGGATGGGGTGGTGCTCCATCCCGGAGAGACGTTCAGCTACTGGAAGCTCATCGGAAAGCCCAGCAGGCGGAAGGGCTACAAAGAGGGCATGGTCTTGTTCCTGGGGCGAATCGGCGGCGATATTGGCGGCGGTCTCTGCCAGCTGTCCAATCTGATTTTCTGGATGACCCTTTACACGCCGCTGACCGTTGTGGAGCGCTACCGTCACTCTCACGACGTATTTCCGGACGCCAACCGGACCCAGCCCTTTGGAAGCGGCGCCACCTGCGCCTATCCACACCGGGACCTGATGATCCGCAACGACACGGACCAGGATTTTCAGCTCTGTCTGCGGGTGGGAGAGACCCATTTGGAGGGCGAATGGCGGGCAGTGCGGCCACCGGTGTACCGCTATGAGATCGTGGAGCGGGAGGCCCGCATGGACCAGATGTCCTGGGGCGGCTATGTACGCCACAATGCGCTGTACCGGCTGGTATACGGAGACATGGGAGAGCTGTTGGAGGAACAGTTTCTGTTCACCAATGATGCCATTATGATGTACAGCCCGCTGCTGCCGGGAAAACAATAAGATCATTCCTTGACAAACCTCGGTTATCTATGTATGATAAGCATAGATGGCCGAGGTATTTTTTCAAGGAGGTGTAAGGCTTGCGGGAGTTTTACCAGTGGCGGGATTCCGTAGTGAAGCAGGTGCGCTTCCGGCCTGACCGGACGGCTGTGGCAGAGGAGCTGGCAGCTCACTACGAGGACCATGTGAAGGACCTGGAGCGGCTGGGCTATGACCGCTCCCTGGCGGAGAGCCGGGCTCTGGACGCCATGGGAGATGCGGAGGAGATCGGCAGGGCGCTGGATAAAGCCCACAAGCCCTGGCTGGGATGGCTGTGGCTGGTGAGCCGGTGGGGCGTGATCGCCTGCGCGGTGCTGATCGCGTTTTTCTGCTTGCTGGGGAGCTTTGCCGGACTGAAAGACGACCTCACGCCGGTGCGGCGGGAGGGGGATTATGAGCCGGAGGGACTCCATATTGTCGGCGAAGGTTCGCCGGAGCGGGAGGATTCAGTTCGGATCGCCTTGGGGCACGGTACTTCCACAGTGGAGCGGGCGGGATATACCCTGTCCGTTCCCTACGCGGCGGCGTGGGAGCAGCCGCTGATTAGCGGCAATACCGGTGGGCCCTGCGTCCAATACTGGTACACCATTGTTGTGGCGGCAGATGACTGGCGATTCTGGGACAGCGGCCCTGTGGGGATACGGAGCATGCTGACGGCCGTGGATGACGCGGGGCGTACTTATGACACAGCGTGGGACCCCGATGGGGGAAATCTTCTTCCGACGCTGGTGGATTCCGACCTGTTTCGGGCGGTTTATTATTTCTACACATGGAGCCCGGAGCCGCCCGGCGAGTGGCTTGAGATATCCTACCCCTATGGCGATCCCTGGAGCATCCGGGTGGAATGGGGGGAGGTGGCGGAATGAGGTTTCCAAAGCTGAACCGCAAGCAGAAAATCGCACGGAATTTCCTGTTGATCGCCCTGGCGCTGCTGCTGTTTGAATGGCTCCTGCACTTTCCGGCGCTGACAAAGGAGGGCGTGCTCCGCCGGGCGGAGCGGGATTACCTGCTGGAGAATTCTGCGCTTTTGTTCATTGGGCGTGAAGAGGGGCTGAGCCATTTCCGGGAGGGGACCCTGTATGCCCGGAACGGAGATCTACTCCTGGCGGTGAACTATGACAGGACCGCGCTGGGGCTGCAAGCGGGCTTTTCCGAGATTTACGACGAACCGGACGGCATCCTCTGCCTGAGCCGGGACTGGTGGCCTCTGGAGGTCATGGCGGTGGGTGCCCTGGAGGAAGCGGACCGGGCGGAGCTGGAAGTCACCATCCACTGGGACGGCAGCTCCGGAGGCAGAGAGTGGGACACGCAGCGGACCTATACGGCGGAGGGTCAGCGGAAAAACGAATATAGCTTTACCTTCCACCTGGCACCCTATTATGCGGAAGCGGACAACAGTCCGGAGGCGGAGATGGAGAGAAGCTTTTTTGATGGCGGAGGGCCGAATTTTGCCCAGACGCCAGTCCTGCGGCTCTACGACGCCGAAGGGACGCTGCTCCACGAAAAAAGCATGGACTATATCGAATGGGAAAACTTTTTGCATTGGTGAAGGAGGAACGGTATGAAGATCGACAAGAGTTTGATGTCGGGCAGTACGACGCTGCTGGTTTTATCTCTGCTCTCCCGGGAGGAGATGTACGGCTACCAGATGATCACGGAGCTGACCCGGCGCTCGGACCACACCTTTGAACTGAAGGAGGGCACCTTGTACCCCATCCTCCACACTCTGGAGGCGGACCGGCTGGTGACGGTCCGGGAGAAGGAGGCGGAGACGGGCCGGGTGCGGAAGTACTACCGCATCACCCGCAAGGGACTGAAGGTCCTGGAGGAGAAAAAAGAGGAGTGGAACGTCTTTACGGAGAAGGTCAACGCCGTGGTCTGCGGCACGTCTCCGGCCTGAGAAGATGGTACGATTTTCGGGTGTACAGCCCCGGGAGGTGAACGGCAGATGAGAGAGGTCAAAGACGATATCCGCGTCAGTCCGGCTTGGCGCGGCTGGTGCCGGGAGGTCCTGGAGCAGGTGCGGTTCCGGCCGGACCACGAGGCCATCCGGAAAGAGCTGGTAGCCCACCTGGAGGACGGAAGGGCGGACCTGGAACGGCTGGGATATCCCCGTCCTCTGGCGGAGGAACGGGCCTTACAGGCCATGGGAGACGCCGGGGAGGTGGGCCGGGCTCTGGACCGGGCCCATAAGCCGTGGCTCGGGTGGCTGTGGAAAGTCAGCCGGTGGCTGGTAATGCTGGCGCTGGCCGTGTGCCTGCTGACCGCTCTGCCCGCGGTCCTGACCCGTCAGCTGCCGGATGTGGCGGCCTGGCTGAATCCGGAGCCCGCTTACGGCTGGGAGGAGGATTCCTCTCAGGGCTGGCAGAGCCTGACCTGTCCGCCGCCCTTTCGGGCGGGGGCCTACACCATTGAGGTGGAGCGGGCGGTCTACTGCTGGGATGAGGAACTGCGGCGCGGGACGCTCTCTGTCGATCTGCGTTCCCGCACACTGAAATTCTGGCTGGAGGGCCCGGCCCTGGGAAGATATCTGGAGGCGGTGGACAGCAACGGCGTCCGGTATGACTGGTATCAATATCCCTATGTGGGCGGAAGCGGCCCCAATGACGGTCATTTCCAAAACGCCATGTGGATCAGCGTAAATGGAATTGAGGGAGACCCCGCGTGGATCGGCATCACCCATAAGACCGCCGGGTGGACCATCCGTGTGGAGCTGCCCCGGGGAGAGGAGGGAACGCCATGAAGCTGCCCGATTGGCTGCCTAGGCTGAGCCGGAAGCAGAAAGTGATCCGTAATCTGCTGGCGGCGGCAGTACTGGTGTTTCTGACCTGGGGGCTCCGGGGATTTGCTCCGCCTACCCCGGACTTAGCCCTGCGGTGGAAGGCGGAGACCTACGGCCTGTCCAGTCCGGAGGTGCTGTACCGCACGGAATGGGGAAATGGCGGACCGGAGCGGCGGTATGTCATCTTCCGTTCCGGGGATACCTTCGGTGCTGTCACGGAGTTCCGGGATGGATGGCTTGCCTACGCCGTGGGGGACGCGGAATTCGTGGAGCCCATCGGTCCGGCGGCGTTCTTTGTGGAGGACATCTCTCTGGCGAACCCACTGGAGGCGGTCTATGTCTGGGCGGACCTACCGGAGGCCGTCCGGGCGGTATGCGCCCTGCGCCTGCGGGACAACGTCAGCGTTTACCCCTTCAGCGCGGAGGACGATTTCAACTGGGATGAAACCTACACCATGGAGGCCATTCCCAACACCAACGGCGTCTACCGCTTTCCACTGGAGCTGAAATACACCGATGGGGGCAGAGAGCAGGAAGCGGAGCAGAGTACGCTGCGGCTATTTTCAAGGCGGATACGGAGAGGCCCAACGGTGGATTTCGACTGCGACGTGACGGTCACATTCTATGACGAACAGGGGGAGGTGGTCCATACATATGAAGAAGTCCTGGCAGAAGCGCGGTATCACACCAAACCGATCATCTGAGCGCGGAAATCTTGCATGGCGGGACTGGTGCCGCGCTGTGACGGAACAGGTCCGCTTCAAGCCAGATCGCGCCGCCATCGAACAGGAGCTGCTGGCTCACCTGGAGGACGGCGCTGCAGATTTTGAGCGCATCGGCTACACGACAGCGGAGGCGGAGAAAAGAGCCCTGGACGCCATGGGCAGCGCCTTTCTGGTGGGCAGTGCCCTGGACCAGGCACACCATCCCTTCCTGGGCTGGCTGTGGCAGGCCACCCGGGTCCTGTTGCTGGTCCTGGTGCTGACGGCGGCGGTGACGCTGTGCTTCGCAGATGGCTTTTCCGAGACGGTGCGAAGGACCCGAAATGAGCTTCGCTGGGAGGAGCCGCCCACCTCGGCTGCCAGCGCTGTGACGGAGCACGCCGCACTGTACGCCGCCCCAGGAGATGTCCGGGAGGAGGAAGGCCATGTCACAGCGGATATCCAGCTGTGGATCGAGATGCGGGACCCGCTGACCGCTGGTACGGCGCCGCAGACCTGGTACTTCACCTACCGGGACGACCAGGGAGAGCTGACCCAGTACAGCCGCAACGAGATGAACGGCACCTGGCCGGAGAGCCGGTATTGGCAATACGTCTACCCGGAGGACGGCGAGCTGCTGAACGGCTGGTTCCGGTTTCGGCAGACGATCCGGCTGACACTGGACCAGCAGCCCCAATGGGTCGAGATCACGTATCCAACCGGCGGCGCCGGATGGACCCTGCGGATAGAATGGGGGGATGGCGCATGAGCAGATTTCGGCTGAACCGGAAACAGAAGATCGTCCGCAACCTGCTGGCGTGCGGGCTGCTGGGCCTGGCAGTGTACGCCATGCTGGGCTTTCCGCCCTACACAGTCCGGGGAATGCTGGACCGTGTGGAGCGGCGGTATCTGCTGTCGGACCTGGAGCCTCTGCTGGTGGAGCGGTCGAGCCGGAAGTATTCCAATCAATTTTATAAGAACCACGACAACTATTTACTGGCGAAGTCGGGGGATACCTACGTGTACACCATGTACACCCGGAGCTTGCTGCGGGTCCGGCCGGAATACGGCAGAAATCTGAAAATGGGCAGCGGCGCTCTCTGCACGGCCCGGGACGGCACCATGTACGTCGCGGGACCCTTTCAGACCGCCGCCTCCGCCACCGCCGAGGTGACGGCCCAAAAGACCACCCAGTATTACACGCAGGCCACAGACACCTGGGAGACGGTGCGGGGAGAGAGCCACACCTTTACCTTCCAGGGAGAAAGGCTGGGAGAGGAGCTGTTTTCCTTCCGCTACCGGGCGGAGGACCACCATGCCTCCTGGGCGCTGGAGGGTGTGCCGGAGTCAGAATACGACCTGGAAAACGCGGCGGAGGAGTGGTACAGCTCCTATTGGATTGACCTGCCGGAAACTGGAGGCGGACGCGGCCTGCTCCACGCGGACCTGCCGGTGCATGTGACGTTGTACGATGAAGCGGGGAATCTCCTGAACACCCTGGACCTGACGGTCGACACCTACGAGCTGCATTTCCGGTATTGAGCGCAAAAAAGGACGGTATCATCAGATCAATGTCATTAAGTTAAGGTTTTGGCCGAACATGAAAAAGTACCCACCCCGTTTG
>CAMBAJ010000091.1 GCA_945864305.1 uncultured Clostridia bacterium
GCAGGGGCCGCCGGTGAGGTCCAGCATGTAGTGGTAGAAGGTGATGGGCTTGCCCGCCTTCTCCCGGCGCAGCATGTCCTTGGTCAGAATCTCGTACTGGTCCTTCACAATCTCCAGGTCCTCGGACGTCAGGGCCGCCGGATCGTCGGGGGCGCAGACCACCGGCTCCATGCTCAGTTCTGTGAAGCCCAGGTCATCGGCCATGTGGAACAGGTCCTTTGTGAAGTCCGGGTTGGCGTGGGTGAAGGTGCCCCGCATGTAGTAGTTTTTGCCGCCCCGGGCCTTGACCAGCTTCTGGAACTTGGGCACAATGCGCTCATAGCTGCCGTTTCCGGCGTAGTCCACCCGCAAACGGTCGTGGATCTCTTTGCGGCCGTCCAGGGACAGCACCACGTTGCTCATCTCCCGGTTGGCGAAGTCGATGACATCGTCGTCGATGAGCATGCCGTTGGTGGTCAGGGTGAAGCGGAAGTTCTTCCCCTTTTCCTTCTCGATGCTCCGGGCGTACTCCACCAGCTGCTTCACCACATCCCAGTTCATCAGGGGCTCACCGCCGAAGAAGTCCACCTCCAGATTGGTGCGGTGGCCGGAGTGTTCGATCAGAAAGTCCAGGGCCCGCTTGCCCACCTCAAAGCTCATGAGGGCCCGGTCTCCGTGGTACTTGCCCTGGCTGGCAAAGCAGTAGGCGCAGTTGAGGTTGCAGGTGTGGGCCACGTGGAGGCACAGGGCCTTCACCACGTCGCCGGAGCGCTCCTTGAAGGTGCCCGCCATGTCGGCGAAAGTATCGGGGGTGAACAGCTTCCCGGCGCTCTTCAGCGCCTCCACGTCCGCGATGCACTCCCGCAGGTCGGTCTCCGTCACATCGGGGCGCTCCCCGTATTTTTCCAGCATCGCCTTCACGATCTCGTCCGGGCTGTGGTCCTGGAACATGGCGATGATGTCATAGGCCACCTCATCCACCACGTGGATGGCGCCGGAGCAGGTGTCCAGCACGATGTTGTAGCCGTTGAGCTGATACTGATGTACCATAATCTTTTCTCCTCGTACATAAAAAGTGCCGCCTGAATAGGCGGCAGCTTTTTGATTGCGGTTTGCTTACTTATCAGCGTTCTCGCACTTCTGGTTGGCAACGCCGCAGCTGGTCTTGCAGGCAGACTGGCAGGAGGTCTGGCACTCGCCGCAGCCGCCGTTCTTGGCGCTCTCGCACAGGTTGCGGGTCTCAAGAGTCTTGATTCTTTCCATAATACATATCTCCGATCTGTTTGATTTGGTGTTTCTCCCAGCCGGCTGCCGGAGCATTTCCGTCAGCCGCCTTATTATCGGGGAAAATCATATCACAAGAAATGCCCAAAGTCAAGGGATGGGCGGCTCCCCGCCCTCTCCGATATAGGTGAATCTCCGGTACGTCACGCCGTCCCGGGTCACTGTCTCGTTCCACATGGACGCAGGCCGGACCCAGACGCCCCGCTCTCCGTACAGCGCCCGGTAGACCACCATGGGCTCCCGGGTCTCGGAGTGGGTGGCTAGATACAGCACTTCATATTCGTTGCCCTTGAAATGGCGGTAGCGGCCCGGGCGAATGCTCTCTTGTTCCATTGGTGTCTCCTCCCTTATCCATCGAATTTCTGTTTGCTGAGATTGGAATTGCTGTAGGCCGGGTCGTAGGTGACCTCCTCCCCGAACCACGCCGGCGGCTGAAACGCCGCCGCGTCCTCCTCCGACCCGAACTCCACCTCCGCAATGACCAGCGGTGCGAAGGGCGGGTCGAATACATCCAGCTCGATGGTGTGTCCATCAAATGGGATGCAATAGCGGTCCTTTGCGATCCAGTTTCCGTCCGCCTTGGGCAGCAGATGCCGGTAGGCCTCCTCCGTCAGTGGGAGGTTGTACTCCTCCCGGGCCAGCAGTCCCGCCCCCTTATAGGTCAAATAATAGTCGTCATTGCTACGCCGTACCCGGACGACCGGCTCTGTGCAGAGGTATGCCTGCTCGATGCGCTGCCGGGGATACTGCTCCAGCTGCTCCGGCAGCTGCCGGACCTTGAATTTCCGTTCGATCTCCATACCCGTTCTCCTCCTTACACAGGGCTGTCCGTGGCGGATTCCCGTCTGAGCAGACGGTAGACGCGGATGTACATGATAATGACAAATACCAGGAAGGTCAGCATCGCCGCCGTGTTCCCCAGCATAGCGCAGGAGTCGTAAAATCCGTGGAGGATCACCGCTGTCAGATAGCCCCGCCAGAGGTTCAGCCGCTTCCGCACCGGTTGGCCGCAGTCCTCGCACAGCTTGGCCCGGCCGTAGAACACGCCCATGAACACCGCGAAGGACATGTGGCCCGGCACCGCGAAGAGGGCCCGGGGCAGGGCCACGGAGAGACCGTAGTGCAGCACATACAGGATGTTCTCATAGGCGGCGAAGCCCAGGGAGACAAACACCGCGTAGACGATGCCGTCGAACCGGTAGTTGAAGTTGGGGTCCCGCCAGGTGCAGCGCTTCAAAAGCAGGTACTTCATCCCCTCCTCCACCAGAGCCACCACCAGGAATGCCAGAATGATCGTATAGACGGGGCTGCCCGGGTCCACCAGCGCGTTCAGCACCGTCTCTCCCAGCCGCTCCAGCACACCGGAGCACAAAGCCGCCAGGACACCCATCACCAGCAGCTTAAACAGCAGTCCTGGCGGTTCTTTTTCGACGGTGTCATGCCGGTAGATGTAGCGCAGCAGAAACGCAGCCGGCAGGATGGCCGCCAGGATGTACACCGCCAAAAACCGCAGCAGCGGCGTCATGAGAAGTACTGTGCTCATGCCTCTTCCTCCATCCGGATGTCCAGATGAATATGGGGATTTTCCTCCACCGCATCCCTCAGGACCCGCCGCAGACAGGCGGCGTAGGGCCCCAGGTTCTCTTCCAGCGCCTCTGTGTGGCACAGCACGATCTCCGTGTCCTCCCGGAGTTCTGTCAGGCAGTCGAACAGCGCGTCCATATTGCCGCCGTACCAGGCGGGAAAGCCCAGTGCCTGAGCCAGCAGTTCATGCAGTTCTTCCCTGTTGTGGATGCTCATCCCATCCAGGATCACGCCCATGGGTCATTCCTCCCCGTACAGCAGTTCAAAGGACTCGTAGTGGTCCTCTGTGTAGTAGATCAATCCATCATTGGAAAATACGATACGCTTGGCGCCCCGGCTCTTGGCCCCCAGGGTGTCGATGTCACATTCCGTATAGCTCCGGCCCTCCGCTTCCGGCAGCAGGCCCTCGTAATTGCCGAAGCGGCTGCCGCCGATACACATGCCCGGTGCGTAGGGCTCCAGCGAGCCGCCGGGCCAGCCCAACTTTTCCGCCTCTTTCTTGGTGATGAAGTTGTCCGGCAGGTGGCCGTAGAGGTGGATGTACAGCGCCACGTCCTCCTTGGTGGTGTAGGTGCCATCCTCCGGCAGCGTCTCCGCCTCACTGTCCGGGGTGTCCGGGACCTCCGCCGGTTCCTCCGCCGCTTCTTCGGCCTGGGTCTCCTGTTCCGGAGCCGTCTCCACGATCTCCGGCTGGGCCTCCGGGACTTCCGCAGGGGTCTGGCTGCCGCCGCAGGCCGTCAGTGTCAGCGCCAGCACCATGGCCAGCAGCATGGATATCCATTTTTTCATGTTTTCGATTCCTTTCCCGTTTGTTCACAGATATATTCAGTATACCGCAGGCGCAGGCCCTTGGCAACCACCGAAACGCCCTCCGCGCCGTTTTCCATCTTCTCATTTCACACGGTCTGTGGTATGATAAAAAATTAAGGAGTTGATGCACATGGAGCAGGAGCACAAGCGCCGTGTTCGCTATAAAGGCACCCATCCCAGAAACTACCGGGAGAAATACAAGGAGCTGAACCCGGAAAAATACCAGGCGGATGTGGAGAAGATCATCCAGAGCGGCAAGACGCCCGCCGGGACCCACATCCCCATCATGGTCCGGGAAATTCTGGACTTTTTGCAGATTCAGCCGGGACAGGTGGGCTATGACGCCACGCTGGGCTACGGCGGCCACAGCCGGAAGATGCTGGAGTGCCTTCAGGGCCAGGGCCACCTGTACGCCACCGACGTGGACCCCATCGAGTCGGAAAAGACCCGGGCCCGGCTGGAGGCTCTGGGCTACGGCCCCGATCTCCTGACCATCCGCCGCATGAACTTTGCCGACGTGGACCAGGTGGCTCCCGGCCAGCCCTTTGACTTCGTGCTGGCGGACCTGGGCGTGTCCTCCATGCAGATCGACAACCCGGAGCGGGGCTTCACCTTCAAATTCGACGGTCCTCTGGACCTCCGTCTGGACCCCTCCTCCGGCGTCACGGCGGCCCAGCGCCTGCGGGAGCTGGACGAGGACGAGCTGGAAGCCATGCTGGTGGAGAATTCCGATGAACCCTACGCCGGCCGCATTGCCAGGGCAGTCATGAAGCACTTCCGGCAGGGCGGCGCCATCGAGACCACCCGGCAGCTGGCCGCCGTGGTGGAGAGGGCCCTCTCCTTCCTCCCTCCGGCGGAGCGGAAGGAGGCTGTGAAAAAATCCTGCCAGCGGACGTTCCAGGCCCTGCGCATCGACGTCAACAGCGAGTTTGAGGTGCTGTACGCCTTTCTGGAAAAGCTGCCGGGCGTGCTGAAATGCGGCGGCCGGGTGGCGGTGCTGACCTTCCACTCCGGCGAGGACCGGCTGGTGAAAAAGGCCTTCAAGCAGGGCCTGCGGAACGGCGTCTATCAGGAGATCGCCGGGGACGTCATCCGCCCCTCCGCTGAGGAGTGTTTCCAAAATCCACGGGCCCGCTCCACTAAGCTGCGCTGGGCCATCCGCGCGTAGGAGGGTTATCATGCTTCGAGATGAGACGATCCAGCGGGTGCTGAAATTTCGGGACGACCGCAACTGGCGGCAGTTCCATACACCGAAGGACCTGGCGCTGTCCCTGAGTCTGGAGGCCGCCGAGCTGCTGGAGGTATTTCAGTGGAGCGGCACCGATCTGGAGTGCCGGGAAAAGGCCGTCAAAATCCGGGAGGAACTGGCGGACGTGCTGAGCTACTGTATCCTGATGGCGGACGTGTGCGGCCTGGATTTGGATGAGATCATGAACGAGAAAGTCACCCGCAACGAGGCGAAATACCCTGTGGAAAAGGCCTGGGGCAATGCCGCCAAGTACACGGAGTTGGAGTGACCGCAGCCGTCAGGACGACTGCCAAAGGAGCGCACCATGCAGACCATTGACCAGGCCCTTGACAAATTGCAGACCTCGCCCTTCCGGGCCAGATTCCATCTCTCCGAAAAGGACCTGGCTTATGTCCGGGAAAAGGGGACGGACACGGTCCGCTCCCACGCCCGGGACTTTATCAGAGCCCGGCTGGCTCCCGCCGTCATTCCCAACGACGGAAAACAGACGCCCATGCGGGGCCATCCGGTCTTTATCGCCCAACACGCCTGTGCCTGCTGTTGCCGTGGGTGCCTTTACAAATGGTACCGCGTGCCGCCGGGCAGGGCGTTGACCGAAGGGCAGCAGGAGAAAATCGTCAATCTGCTGATGGCGTGGATTCAGCGTGAGATGGACCGATGACGTCCTCATAAAAATTTTACGGCGCATCGCCTGTCAATGGGCGATGCGCCGCTTTTTGTTCAGAATAACAGGTCACACCCGGATCTCCGCCCGGCTGCCGCCGGACCGGTCCTTTGTCACGAAAATCTGCTTGTCGATCTTCTCTTTCAGCTCCGCCACATGGGAGATGATGCCCACCAGCCGGTTCCCTTCCGTCAGGCTGGACAGGGCCCGCATAGCCTGCTGCAAGGATTCCTCATCCAGGGAGCCAAAGCCCTCGTCCACGAACATGGTGTCCAGCCGGATGCCTCCGGCGGAGGACTGAATTTCATCGGAGAGTCCCAGGGCCAGGGACAGCGACGCCTTGAAGGTCTCGCCGCCGGAGAGGGAGTTGACACTGCGCTCCGTGCCGTTGTAGTGGTCGATGACATCCAACTCCAGGCCGCTCTGGCTGCGGTTGTTCTCTGCCTCAATACGCCGCTTCAGCTCGTACTGTCCGCCGGACATCACCATGAACCGGGTGTTGGCCCGGGCGATGATGCGGTCAAAATAGGTCATCTGGACATAGGTCTCCAGCATGATCTTCTCCTCGCCGCTGATGTTGCCGTTGGCGGTGTTGGACAGCGCCCTGACCCAGGTCCACTTCTTCTCCGTCTCCTCCAGGTCCCCGCTCTGCTCTTTCAGGTGTTCCAGGGCCGTCTGGTTGCAGCGGATGCGGGCCGCCAGCTCTGTCAGGCCCTCGCTGAGCCGGGCTATCTCGACGGACAGCGTCTTTCTTTTTGCCCGCTCCAGTTCCAGGTCGATGGGCTCCGCCTGTCGGAGTTGCTCCTGATAGCCCTGTATCTGGCCTCGGAGGGTATCGGCGGTAGCTTTCCCCATCTGGTACGCTTTCTGCGCCTGTTCCAGCGCTTTTTGCAGCGCGGCGCGGGCCGCTTCCAGTGTTTGCATCTCCCGCTCCGCTAGGACCCTGTCAGAGAAGGGCAGCTCCGCCTGCCGCTTTTCCACGTCCGCCGTCAGATGTTGAATGTCTCGGTTCAACACAGCCGCG
>CAMBAJ010000092.1 GCA_945864305.1 uncultured Clostridia bacterium
CTCTCTGCCGCGGTGCTCACCGCGCCGACAGCTTTGTTAGAATACCAGACCATTCCCCATTTGTCAACGCCTTTTTACAATCTTTTTGCTTTTTTCGAATATCTACTATTCGTCCTCCTTATTTCGGTACTACCTCTGTGCATTTTGGAATACACCTCTGTCAATACCGGCTTTGCTATGCTATAATATCCCGTAATCATTGCTTTATACACAGGAGGGATTCTTCTGCTCATTCACCGTATGACAGCCGCCTTCGGCAAGCTGCAGGGACATACATTAGAATTAAAGGATGGCCTCAATATCATCCAGGCGCCGAACGAAACCGGCAAGTCCACCTGGTGCACGTTTTTGCTGGCGATGCTCTACGGCATCAACAGCCGGGAGCGGGACAGAGCCGGCTTTATCGCGGACAAGAACCGGTACGCTCCCTGGAACGGCACCCCCATGTCCGGGCGGATGGACTGTCGTTTTCAGGACTGCGAATTGACATTGCTGCGTACCACCAAACGTTCGACCGCGCCCATGGGCGAATTCCGGGCAGTCTACTCCGGGACCAGCGAGCCCTTTCCGGGGCTCACCGGCCTCACCTGTGGAGAGACGCTCCTGGGCGTCACCAGAGAGGTATTTGAACGCAGTGCCTTCATCCGGCAGGCGGGCCTACCCATCAGCCAGGACGCCGGGCTGGAGCGCCGTATCGCCGCCCTCATTACCTCCGGTGAAGAGGACATATCTTATACTGAGGCTGTTGCGCTTTTGAAAAAACAGCTGAACCGCCGCCGCCACAACAAAACGGGGGAACTTCCCGCGCTGGAGGCGGAGCTGCGCGGCATTCAGCAGCAGCTTTCCGATCTGGAGCAGTTGGAGCAGCAGCTGGCTGCCGTCCGGGCCCAGGCCGCGGAGCTCGCAGATCAGGAGGCCTCTCTCTCCGCCCAGCTGGACCTCCACGATCGCTGGGAGGCCGCGCAGCAGCGGCAGGCCCTCCATGACGCTGAGACCGCCGCCGTTCAGGCGGAGCGGCAGACCGCTCTGCTGCGTCAGCGCATCGAGGCGGAACACATCCCGGAAAACGAGACGATCGGCCGCCTCCGGGGCGCCATCGTCAATCTGAACACCACCCGAAAAGCCGTGGACAAGGCCCGGGCGGAACGGGACGAGGCCATGAAGGCGCTTCTGAAAGCGGAGGCCGCTGTCAACAGAAGTCCCTTTGCGGGCCAAACGCCGGAACAGGCGCAGCGAAGCGCCCAGACGCCGCCCACCGTCCGCGTCTCCCATCGGTCCGGCCTCGCCGTCTGCCTCGCCGGCCTCGCTCTCTCCGCCGCCGTCTCCATCCTGCTGTTTCAGTACTGTTCCCCGCTGGGAAGCCCGTGGAATCTTCTGCCCGGGGGCGTATTCCTGCTTTTGTTGGGAGTGACCGGTCTCCTCTCCCATGTGATCCGCGGCCGTGCGCTCAAAAAGGCCCAGGACGCCGCTCTCCTGAAGCGCTTCGGCGCCTCTGACCAGAGCGCCATCCGTGAAATGGCGGATACCTATACAACATTATGGGAAGCGCAGGAGGCCGCCCAGGCCAGCGCCGCCGCCAAGTCCGCCGCCGCGGACAGCCTGTATGCCTCCCTCTCCTCCAACGAGCAGGCCATTTTGCTGGAGGTCCGGCGCTTTGCCCCCTCCGCCTTTGACCTCTCCACCGCCGACCAGCTGCTGCGGGGCTGCGCCGTCCGCCGCCGGGAGCTGTCCGAGGCAGAGCGCGCCGCGCAGGAGGCCCGCATGCGCTGGGAGCTCCAAAAGCAGTCATGCTCCGCCGTGCCGGTCCCCGATTCCCGTCTCACTCCCCCCGCGAAACCCCGCGCCGCCGTGACCGCCGAACTGGAGAGCGTCCGGGCAGCCCTGACAGCCGCCCGTTCCGCCGCCGACCGTCTCACCGGCCAGCTCCACGCCCTGGGCGATCCTGTGGTCCTGCGCTCCTCCGCTGAACATCTGACCGGTCAGATTTCCGATCTGGAGCAGGAGTACGACGCCATTCGCCTGTCCATAGACGCGCTGGACACCGCCAACGCCGAGCTGCAAAGCCGTTTCTCCCCCGCCCTGGGCCGCCGGACGGCCGAGATTTTCGGCGAGCTGACCGGCCACCGCTATCGCAACGTGCTTCTGGACCGCGATCTCCGCCTGTCGGCCGAGCCCGCAGGTAATATGGTCTACCGCGATGCCTCTCTGCTCTCCGCAGGCACCGCCGACCAGCTGTATCTGGCCGCCCGTCTGGCCATCTGCGACCTGGTCCTGCCGAAGGAAAATAAAGTGCCCATCATTCTGGACGACGCCCTGGCCAACTTTGACGACGACCGCTGCGCCGCCGCTCTCCGCTGGCTGAAACAGGCAGCGCAAGACCGGCAGATTCTTCTGTTCACCTGCCACAGCCGGGAGGCCGCGTTCTTCTCCGGAGACGAGAAAGTTTCCGTTCAGCGGTTGACGGATGCGGTCTGATGGGTATAAGATACTCTCTGCTATTTCTGTCAATATTATTTATAATAAATGTAAGAGCAAAAAGGAGATCAGTTTATGAGCGAATGCACGCACAATTGCTCCACCTGCGGTGAGAGCTGCGGCGAGCGGCAGGAGCCTCAGTCCCTGCTGAAGGAGCACAATCCCGCCGCGAGAGTCGGCAAGGTCTACGGCATCGTGTCCGGCAAGGGCGGCGTGGGCAAGTCCATGGTCACCAGCCAGCTGGCCGTCACCATGCGCCGCCGGGGCTATCAGGTCGGCGTTCTGGACGCCGACGTCACCGGTCCCTCCATCCCCAAGGCCTTCGGTGTTCACGGCCAGGCCATGGGCAGCGAGCAGGGCCTGTATCCCATGGAGTCCCGCACCGGCATCCAGATCATGTCCACCAATCTGCTGCTGGCCAACGAGACAGACCCTGTCATCTGGCGCGGCCCCGTCATCTCCGGCGTGGTGCAGCAGTTCTGGACCGACGTCCTGTGGAACTGCGACTATCTGTTCGTGGACATGCCTCCCGGAACCGGTGACGTGTCCCTGTCCGTGTTCCAGTCCATTCCTCTGGACGGCATCCTCATCGTGGCCTCTCCCCAGGAGCTGGTCTCCATGGTGGTGGAGAAGGCGGTCAAGATGGCCGAGATGATGGAAGTGCCCATCGTGGGTCTGGTGGAGAACATGAGCTATGTGGCCTGCCCGGACTGCGGCAAGAAAATCCACCTCTTTGGCGAGGGCAAGACCGCCGAGGCAGCCAAGCGCCACAATCTGCCCGTTCTGGCGGAGATGCCCATTGACCCGGCTCTGGCCGCACTGACCGACGCCGGCGATATCGAGTCCTTCCAGGGCAGCTGGCTGGACGGTGCCGCCGACAAACTGGAGGGCAAGTAATATACCGATACCGCGCCGTGTCCGTCCACGGCGCGGTATTTTTCATGGTTTTGTCCATTTTAGACAATAATATGTACGACCATTTGTGAAATGAAATTCCCGTTTTTGTGCGGAAAAACAGTTGCAAAACCAGACGCAATTCGAGATAATAAAAAAGCAATCGACGTTTTTCGCGAAACGGGAACTTTTAGAACTACTATAAACATTTAGGGGGAATTTCGTATGCAGGAGCTGAAGGACCGCATCGTAAAAGAGGGCAAGGTCCTGCCCGGCAACATTATCAAGGTCGACGGTTTTCTGAATCACCGCATTGACACCGAACTGATGGACCACATCGCCGAGGAGTTCGGCAAGCACTTCAACATGGACGAGGTCTCCTTGATCCTGACCGCCGAGGCCTCCGGCATCGCCCTGTCCGCCATCGTGGCTCAGCACTTCCACAAGCCCATGATCTTCGCCAAGAAGGCCAAGAGCGACAACATCGAGGGTGGCCTGTATCAGAGCGACATCTTCTCCTACACCTATAAGAAGAAAGTCACTCTGCTGGTCTCCAAGGAGTGGATGTCTTCCGACGACAAGGTCCTGATCATCGATGACTTCATGGCCAACGGCGAGGCCATGCGGGGCCTGTGCGATATCGTGAATGCCGCCGGTGCCACCCTGGTGGGTATCGGCTGCGCCGTGGAGAAGGGCTTCCAGGGCGGCGGCGACCGTCTGCGGGCCGCCGGTGTGAACCTGAAGTCCCTGGCCATTATCGAGTCCGCCGAGCCGGGCAACATCGTCTTCCGGGACGACGAGTGAGCTTCGCTCCGGAACCATCTGCCGCCTTTTTTCGTCTATGATTTTATAGAACGCTTTGTAAAAGGAGGCACTTCATGAACAGGAAACTCTTTGCTCTGCTTGCCCTTCTGGCACTGGCCTGCGGCCTGCTGTCCGGCTGCCGGGAAGAACAGACCTCTGCCAAGCCCGTCATTTACCTCTACCCTGCGGAAGAAGAAACCGCGGACGCAAAGCCGGTGGATTACCTCTATCCCGAAACAGAGATGGAGGTCACAGTCAAACTGGATTACGACGGTGAGCTGACCTGCACCTACCCCGCCTACGACGGCGGCTGGACGGTGACAGCGCGGCCCGACGGCACCCTGACAGACGGGCGCGGCCAGACTTACAGCTACCTCTATTGGGAGGGCGTCGACCATACGGCTTACGACTTCTCCCAGGGCTTTTGCGTCTCCGGTGCGGACACCGCCGCTTTCCTGGAGGACGCTTTGGAGCAGTTGGGCCTGACCCGCCGGGAGGCCAACGAATTCATCGTCTACTGGCTGCCCCGGATGGAGCAGAATCCCTATAATCTCATCGCCTTCCAGTCCGACGCCTACACGGACCATGCCCGGCTGACCGTCACCCCGGAGCCGGACAGCATGCTGCGGGTGTTTATGGCCTGGAAATCCCTGGAGCATCCCATTGATATCCCCGCTCAGGACCTGCCCGCCTTTAACCGCACCGGCTTTGCCGTGGTGGAGTGGGGCGGCGCGGAAGTTCCATAAAATTTCTCATTAAAAGGAGGAATTTCCCTTGTCTCATCAAACTGTCATCGTCCTTGACTTCGGCGGTCAGTACAACCAGCTGATCGCCCGCCGCGTCCGTGAGTGCGGCGTCTACTGCGAGGTCAAGCCCTACACCACCCCGCTGGACGCCATCAAGGCCATGGAGCCCATCGGCATCATCTTCACCGGCGGCCCCAACAGCGTCTACGACCCCAAGTCCCCCCAGGTGGACCCCGCCATCTTCACATGGGGCGTGCCCATTCTGGGCATCTGCTACGGCTGCCAGCTCATCGCCCATAACCTGGGCGGTAAAGTCATCGCCGCCACGGACGACTCCGCCCGGGAGTACGGCAAGACCGAGACCTATTTCAACACCGGCTGCAAGCTCTTCAAGGGCCTGCCCGAACAGGGCATCACCTGGATGAGCCACGGCGACTACATGGAGAAGGTGCCCGACGGCTTTGACCTGGTGGCCCACTCTGACGCCTGCCCCAATGTCGCCATCTGCGACGAGAGCCGGGGCTTCTACGGCGTCCAGTACCACCCCGAGGTCAACCACACCCAGCACGGCACCGATATGATCCGCAACTTCCTGTACGAGGTCTGCGGCGCCAAGGGCGACTGGACCATGGGCGATTACAAGGAGACCGCCATTCGCCAGATCCGGGAAAAGGTCGGCGACGGCAAGGTGCTGCTGGCTCTGTCCGGCGGCGTGGACTCCTCTGTCGCGGCCGCTCTGGTAGCCGAGGCCGTGGGCAGCCAGTTGACCTGCGTGTTCGTGGACCACGGCCTCATGCGCCTGAACGAGGGCGACGAGGTGGAGGCCGCCTTCCAGAAGTGGGATATCAACTTCGTCCGTGCCGACGCCGAGGAGCTGTTCCTGGGCAAGCTGGCCGGCGTCACGGAGCCCGAGCGCAAGCGCAAGATCATCGGTGAGGAGTTCATCCGGGTCTTTGAGGCAGAGGCCAAGAAGATCGGCCAGGTGGACTATCTGGTCCAGGGCACCATCTATCCCGACGTCATTGAGTCCGGCACCGGCGACGCCGCCGTCATCAAGAGCCACCACAACGTGGGCGGTCTGCCGGACTATGTGGACTTCAAGGAGATCATCGAGCCCCTGCGGATGCTGTTCAAGGACGAGGTCCGCCAGCTGGGCCGTGAGCTGGGTCTCCCCGAGTATCTGGTCATGCGTCAGCCCTTCCCCGGTCCCGGTCTCGCCATCCGCATCATCGGCGACATCACCAAGGAGAAGCTGGACACCCTGCGCCTGGCGGATTTCATCTTCCGGGACGAGATCGCCAAGGCCCATCTGGAGGGCACCATGAACCAGTACTTCGCGGTGCTGACCAACATGCGCTCCGTGGGCGTCCAGGGCGACGGCCGGACCTATGACTACACCCTGGCTCTGCGCTCCGTCACCACCACGGACTTCATGACCGCCGACTGGACCCGCATCCCCTACGAGGTCCTGGACCGGGTGAGCGTCCGCATCGTCAACGAGGTACCTCACATCAACCGCATTGTGTACGACATCACGTCCAAACCGCCCGCCACAATAGAGTGGGAATAACTGACAAAACCCGCAAAGCCTTGAAAACACTGGGGTCTTAAAG
>CAMBAJ010000093.1 GCA_945864305.1 uncultured Clostridia bacterium
TAGGGTTTTACCCGTCTATGAAGAACCCCCGGCTATGCCGGGGGGTTCCTATTTTGAAAACGGTAATCAATGAAGTCAGAGGTTCTTTTGCAACTTTTTCTGTTGTCGGCCTGTCGCAATCACTGGGGGAACAACTCTGTTTGTGGGTTATATTTTACTCCTGTTCCGCCAGCTTCTGATAGGACTCGTAGCGCGCCTTTGCCTCGCATTCCGCCTGGGCAAACAGTTCCTTTGCGTTTTCGGGGAAGGTCTTGTGGAGGGAGGCGTAGCGCACTTCGCCCTCCAGGAACTCCTGATAGCCCATGGTGGGGGCCTTGGAATCCAGGGTGAAGGGATGGTCCTTCTTGGCGGGATTATAGCGGTACAGGGGCCAATAGCCGGCGTCCACCGCACGCTTCATCTCGGCCTGGACCTGGTCCATGCCTGCCTTGATGCCGTGGTTAATGCAGGGAGCGTAGGCGATGATAAGGGAGGGGCCGGGATAGGCTTCCGCCTCGGTAATGGCTTTCAGCAGCTGGTTGGGGTCCGCGCCCATGGCCACAGAGGCCACATAGCAGTTGCCGTAGGCCATCATCATCTTGCCCAGGTCCTTTTTGCCGGTTTTCTTACCGGCGGCCTGGAATTGCGCCACGGCGCCCAAGGGCGTTGCCTTACTGCTCTGCCCGCCGGTGTTGGAGTAGACCTCCGTGTCCACCACGAAGACGTTGATGTCCTCGCCCATGGCGATGACATGGTCCAGACCGCCGAAGCCGATGTCGTAGGCCCAGCCGTCGCCGCCGTACATCCACACGGGCTGCTTGGCAAGATGCTCCGGATGGCGCAGAATGAGGGTCTTGAGCTCATCCGCCCGGCCGGTGAGCTGTGCTGCTTTCAAAGCGGCCGCCAGCTTCTCCGAGGCGGGCATGGAGGCGTTCACGTCCGAGAACGTATCCAGCCACTCCGCAATGGTGGCCTCCAGCTCGGGAACCAGCCCCCGCAGCTCTTCAATCCAGGCCCGGGTCTTATTGCGCTGCTGCTTGACAGAGAGGTACATGCCCAGGCAGAACTCCGCGTTATTTTCAAACAGGGAATTGGACCAGGCGGGACCCCGGCCCTCCTTGCTGACGGTGTAGGGGATGGAGGGCATGGCCGCGCCCCAGGCCTGAGAGCAGCCGGTGGCGTTGGCCCAGTACATCCGGTCGCCGTAGAGCTGAGTCAGGAGCTTGGCATAAGGCGTCTCGCCGCAGCCGGCGCAGGCGCCGGAGAATTCGCACAGGGGCTGGCGGAACTGGCTGCCCTTCACCGTCTCGGCCTTGAAGGCATTCTTGTCGTTGATGGTCAAACCGTATTCCCAGGCGGGAGTGACGGAGAGCTCACCGGTGACGGGTTCCATCCGCAGAGCCTTGCCGCTCATGGGGCAGGAGGCCACGCAGCTGCCGCAGCCGGTGCAGTCCATATCGCTGATCTGCAGGGAGAACTGGTATTCCTTGGCGCCCTTGGCCGGGACGGTCACGAAGCCCTCGGGGGCTTTTTCCACTTCCTGCGCATCCAGCAGATAGGGACGGATGACGGCGTGGGGGCAGACGAAGGAGCAGCGGTTGCACTGGATGCAGGCGGTGCTGTCCCACACAGGCAGCCGGGTGGCGATGCCGCGCTTTTCGTAGGCGGTGGTGCCCAGCGGCATAGTGCCGCCTTCATAGCCGATAAAGGTGGAGACCGGCAGGCTGTCGCCCTTCAGAGCGTTGCAGGGCCGCAGGATGTTGCGGATGAAAGCGGGCTCGTCGGCGTTCTCCGCCTTAGGCGCGTCAACGGCGTCCTTCCAGTGCTCCGGAATGGGGACCTCCACCACATGGTTCACGCCCTGGTCGATGGCGGCCAGGTTCATCTGCACCACCTTCTCACCCTTCTTGCCGAAGGACTTCTCCGCGGCCTTCTTCATGTAGGTGACGGCTTCCTCGATGGGGATGATGTCCGCCAGACGGAAGAAGGCCGACTGCAGCACCATGCTGGCGTGGTCGCCCAAGCCCAGCTCCCGGGCGATGGCATTGGCGTCAATGATGTAGAATTTGGCGTGCTTTTCCGCCAGACCCCGCTTGACGGCGGGGGGCAGCTCCTTTTCCAGCTCCTCAGGTGTCCAGCGGCAGTTCAGCAGGAAAGTGCCGCCGGGCTTCAGCTCGGAGACGATGTCATATTTATCCAGGAAGGACTGGTTATGGCAGGCCACAAAGTCCGCCTCTTTCACCAAATAGGAGGAGAGGATGGGCTCTTCGCCGAAGCGCAGGTGGCTCCGGGTAATGCCGAAGGACTTCTTGGTGTCGTACTCGAAGTAGGCCTGGGTGTACATGTCGGTGTTGTTGCCAATGATCTTGATAGAATTTTTGTTGGCGCCCACGGTGCCGTCGCTGCCCAGGCCCCAGAATTTGCAGCTGACCATTTTCTTGTGGACCAGGGGCAGGCTGTCGCCCACAGGCAGGGAGCGGTGGGTCACATCGTCCTCAATGCCCACAGTGAAGCCGGTAAAGGGCGCATCATCCAGCAGATGGTCGAACACTGCCTTGATCTGGGCGGGAGTGGTGTCCTTGGAGGAGAGACCGTACCGGCCGCCGCAGACGTAGGGAGCATCCTGCCGGTTGGCGTAGGCGGCGCAGACGGCCAGGTACAGAGGCTCACCGGCAGCACCCATCTCCTTGCAGCGGTCCAGAACGGCGATCTTTTTCACTGTCTTAGGCAGGGCAGCCCGGAAATACTCCTTGGAGAACGGGTTGAACAGGTGGACCTGGAGGTAGCCGACCTTTTCGCCCAGACCATTCAGATAGGCCACCGTCTCTCGGGCAGTGCCGCTGACAGAGCCCATCGCCACGATGACCCGCTCGGCGTCGGGGGCACCGTAGTAGTTGAACAGGTGGTAATCCTCGCCGGTGACGGCGTTGATCTGCTGCATATAGTCTTCCACGATGTCAGGCAAACCATCATAGAAGCGGTTGTTGGCCTCCCGGAACTGGAAGTAGACGTCCGGGTTCTGGACGGTGTTCCGCAGAGAGGGATGATAGGGGTTCAGGGCGGACTCCCGGAAGCTGCGGACGGCGCCCCAGTCCAGCATCTTGCCGAATTCCTCATAGGGGATAGCGCGGATCTTCTGAATCTCGTGGGAGGTCCGGAAGCCGTCAAAGAAGTGGATGAAGGGGATACGGCTCTTGATGGCGGACAGATGGGCAACGCCCGCCAAATCCATGACCTCCTGCACACTGCCGGTGGACAGCATGGCAAAGCCCGTCTGACGGCAGTTCATCACGTCGCTGTGGTCGCCGAAAATGGACATAGCGTGGGTGCCCACGGTACGGGAGGCTACATGAAGAACAGCAGGCTGGCGGGTGCCGCTGATGCGGTTCATGGTGGGGATCATCAGCATCAAGCCCTGGGAGGAGGTAAAGGAAGTTGCCAGAGAACCGGCCTCCAAAGCTCCGTGGACCGCGCCGATGGCACCGGCCTCAGACTGCATTTCCACCAGATTCACCGGCTGGGTGAACAGGTTCTTTCTGCCATTAGCGGACCACTCATCCGTTTTCTCCGCCATGGGGGAGGAGGGGGTGATGGGATAGATGGCGGCTACCTCTGAAAAGGCGTAGGCCACATATGCCGCGGCTTCGTTTCCGTCCGCTACCATGATCGTTTCTTTACGCATCTTTCATTGACCCCTTTTCTTCATTCAATTTTTGAAATAAGCTATCACGAATACATATAAACAAATTGTAATAATTTAGAAACGAATTGTCAAGGCATGCGTTGTCATACAACTGATGAAAAAACAGACAACTTGTTGTGCAAATAGACTATGTTGTTTTTCTTATACGAAGATGGTATAATGCGGAAGAACTTTAAAACCTGTCGATCAGGGGTGGAGCGTCATATGGAAAGTGCGGAGATGTTCAACCATTTGTGTGAGATCGCGAAAATGATCTCAGAAACCTTTGGTTATAATTGCGAAACAGTGATCCACGACTGTGAGCATTATGAAAACTTCATCGCGGCGATTTATAACGGCCATGTGTCCGGGCGGAAAAAGGGGGACTGTGTCTATATCACGGGAGACCCTGTCCCGGAGGATGCTTTTCAAAATATCGATCCGGGCACGAACTACATGAATTGCCAGGTGGTGACAACCGGGGGAAAGACCATCAAATCCTCCACCATTTATTTCAAGAACGAGAACTATCACTACGGTCTGGGCATCAACTTTGACATCTCCCAGTACACGGGCATGCGGGATGCGCTGGATAAGCTGATCTCTACCTCCACGAAATTGGAGGAGGAGCTCTATTCCCGTCAGAACATCAATCAGATCATAAACGAGTGCATCAGCAGCGTGGGCGTTCCGGTTGAGAAAATGGGGAAATATGACCGGATGCGGATTGTGGAGATGCTGTATGAGCGCAGCGTCTTTCAGATGCAGAAGGCGGTCCCCTATGTGGCGGAGCGTCTGAAAATTTCCCGATTCACCGTTTATAATTACTTGAAAGAATTAGGGATCAAAGAGTGAAACACCGTAGAAAGGGACGGTAATCCCGTCCTAACCGGCCAATGGGGCTGCCTCGCCGTTTAGGCGAGACAGCCCCGTTTCTTAGTAAAAACCGTTAAACGGCCTCCGCTGTGTCTGTTTTGTACACAGCGCCTTTGCAGTGCTGATATTTTTCGCTTGGAAGAGGAATTTGACCTTTTACCAGGCCGGTTTTACATCTTTCTTTCGGAAGTGGGGAGGGGGGTGTCCCGCGTCCCCGGAGGAACTGTGACGAAACAGTGTCGTGCAGACTGCCATCCCCCTATTGTACTGGATGGCCATGGCCTTTCTCATCACCGCCTTTACCCGGTATCAGATGGTCAAGACCTACCTCTGACCTGCGTGGGATCTTTTGCAGCTATTACCAGCGGAAGAAAACAGAGGCGCAGCACGCACACCGCAAATTCAGCCCCTATCTCTTCACCGATGAGCACGGACGGCTCATCCACCCGGATACCTTCACGAAGCGTCTGCGGAAAATCTATGAGTCTATCGGCTTCCCAAAGGAGTATCATCTCCACACGCTGCGGCACTATTTTGTGACATCGCTCCTGCACTGTGGCGTAGACAAACAGACGGTAGCCGACATCGTCGGTCATGCGGACACCGGCTTTCTGGAACGCACCTACTGCCATCCGCAGAAAGAGCAGAAGGAGCAGGCGGCTGACACCATGCTCACGATGCTCCGGCCCAACGGAGAAAGTATTTTCAATCTTGCCGCCGGCTGTTCCAAAGTCCGGCACAGCGCCTGATTGTCGGTTTCGTAGAAATTCCACCTCCACAAAAAGAAATGGTAGCTTTGCCGATGCGCTTGCGGTATGTTGTGCTTGCAAAACTGGCCTCAACTGTACAGAGGTCAAATGAAAGAGAGGTCAACTGATATGGCAAGTATCCGAAAGAGAAATGGCAGCTATCTGATCGTGGTATCCATGGGCTACGACTACGACGGCAACCGGCGGAAGCCCAGGCAGAAAACTGTCCGCCCGCCGGAGGGCCTGACGCCGAAGCAGCTGGAAAAGTGGCTGAATGAACAGGCCGTCCTGTTCGAGCGGGAGTGCAAGGACACCCCGCAGACCGTGGACATGCGATAGGACACTATCTTCCCATCCTTAAAAACTTCTATCAGGCTTGCCATAAATCCTCCTTCCATCAGAGGCATCAAAGGTCATTTCAGCCGCTTCACGGTACAGTTGTTCAAAATTCTGTTCAAAATTTATCCGATTCCAGGAAATCCTCAGCCGGGAATACAAAAAAGAAACCCTTGAACCATTGCGGTTCAAGGGTTTCTTTTGGTACGCCCGACTGGATTCGAACCAGCGGCCTTCAGAGTCGGAGTTATCAGGCCGTCAACGCTGGAGCGCTGATGCCGCAGGGGTTTCAGTGGTTTCGCACAAATACAGAGGGAAAACGGAGCAAACCCGGGAGCCATTGCGGCGCAATGGCTCCCGGGTTTTTTCGTATCTGCCAAAACAGTAGTCAAATAGTAGTCAGGAGTTCTCAAATCCTGTGCTCCTTGACCCA
>CAMBAJ010000094.1 GCA_945864305.1 uncultured Clostridia bacterium
AGATCGACGCTGTGGGTCACCGCGTGGTGCACGGCGGCGAGGCCTTCAACAAGTCCGTCCTCATCACCGACGATGTGATGAAGGCCATTGAGGACTGCATCCCCTTGGCTCCTCTTCACAACCCCGCCAACCTGACCGGTATCCGCGCCTGCCAGAAGGTCATGCCCGGCGTGCCCATGGTCGCCGTGTTTGACACCGCCTTCCATCAGACTATGCCCGCCAAGGCCTACATGTATGCGCTGCCCTATGAGTACTACGAGAACGATAAGGTCCGCCGCTACGGCTTCCACGGCACCTCTCACAAGTATGTGGCCGGCCGTGCCGCCGCCATGCTGGGCAAGAAGCCCGAGGAGCTGAAGCTGATCTCCTGCCACCTGGGCAACGGCTCCTCCGTCACCGCCATCGACGGCGGCAAGAGCGTGGATACCTCCATGGGCTTCACTCCTCTGGCCGGTCTGCCCATGGGCACCCGCTCCGGTGATCTGGACGCCGGTATCCTGCAGTATATCATGAACAAGTACGACATGAACATCGACGACATGCTGAACGTGCTGAACAAGAAGTCCGGCGTGCAGGGCGTGTCCGGTGTTTCCTCCGACTTCCGTGACCTGGAGAATGCCCACAAGGAAGGCAACGAGCGCGCCGGTCTGGCCGTCGACATGTTCAACTACGGCGTGAAGAAGCTCATCGGCGCTTATGCCGCCGCCATGGGCGGTGTGGACGCCATCATTTTCACCGCTGGCGTGGGTGAGAACTCCGCCAACCAGCGTCTGGCCATCGCCAGCGGCCTGGAGTTCATGGGCGTCAAGATGGACGCTGAGGCCAACAACGTCCGCGGCAAGGAGACTGTCATCTCCGCCGCCGACTCCAAGGTCAAGGTCCTGCTGATCCCCACCAACGAGGAGCTCATGATTGCCATGGACACCGCCGCCATCGTCAAGGGCTGAGAACAAAAACAGCAAAAGCCGGGGTGAATCCGATTCACCCCGGCTTTTCCTTGTTTACAGGTTGCGGTTGTTGGAAAACATGATTGCGGGAATACCGGAATTATGCTATTCTGATAAAAACATCCTGCGGCTTTACGGCGCCGCTTTTATGCCGCGCTGTCATATTTCATGTTATCCAGGAGGAACTTATGAAAATCGGACTGCAATTTGCCATGCCCGCGGAGCTCCACGCGCTGCCGGGTGCCAAGGACCTGGAACCCTTTGAGACCGTCTCCGGCGTGCCGTTTTATCAGGTGGCACCGGACATCATCGCCTGCGCCAGCGGCATCAGCAAGGTCAACGCCGCCATGGGCGCGGAGATTTTGTGCCTGAAATACGGCGTGGACCTGATTCTAAACGCAGGCGTGGCCGGCTGCGCCACCGACCTGGCTACCGGCTCCCTGGTGGTGCCAACGGAGTTCATCCAGCACGATGTGGACACCACCGCCATCGGCGACCCCGTGGGCATGGTGTCCACCGTGAACCGGCTGGACTTCCCCACGTGGCAGCCGGAGCGGTGCGTGGAGATTCTGAAGTCCCTGGGCGTCACGGCCTCCACTGGCCGGGTAGCCACGGGCGACTGGTTCGCCACCAAGTGTCCCCGGGCCGAGTGGATTCGGGATACCTTCTCCCCCCTGCTGCTGGAGATGGAGGGCTGTGCCATCGCCCAGGTGTGCCTGCGGAACGAGGTCAGATTCGTGGCGCTGAAGTCCGTGTCCGACCACCTGTTCCGGGAGAACAGCGCGGAGGAGTACTTCGACTTCGGACAGGCTCTGGAAAATCTGGGAAAGGTGCTGCTGCCCTTCGCCCTGGCCTTGCAGAAGGAGGCACTTTAATATGGAGAGAATTGCCAGCTTTACCGTGGACCACAACAAACTGGTCCCCGGCCTGTACTACTCCCGCCGGGACGGCGACGTCGTCACCTTCGACCTGCGGTTCAAAAAGCCCAACACCGGCGACCTGCTGAGCAACAGAGAGATGCACTCCGTGGAGCACCTCATCGCCACGCTGCTGCGGAACTCCGAGGACAAGGAGGCCGTCATCTACTTCGGGCCTATGGGCTGCCAGACGGGCTTCTACTTTCTGTTCGACAACCGGCTGCTGTCCCTGGAGGGAGCTATCGAGCTGCTGCAGGAGGTCTTTGCCAAGGCGGCGGAATTCGAGGGTGAGATGCCCGGCAAAAGCCCCGTCGAATGTGGAAATTATGTCAATCTCAATGTGGACACCGGCAAGGCGGTCTGTAAGTGGTACGGGGAGCTGATTGACGGCTGGACGGTGGAAAAGCTGTCCTATTGAGGCAAAGCAACGGATATTTGCGTGACTTTTGGCCCCAGCCTGTGATAGGCTGGGGCCATCCAATTGATCAAGGAGCGATCTCTATGGCATCTGCTGGGAGCCACATCAAGTGCCTGCGCACCGCAAAACATATGACCCAGGAGGCCCTGGCGGAGAAGATGTTCGTCACCCGGCAGGCCGTGTCTGCCTGGGAGACGGGAAAAACTCTGCCGGACGTGAGACACTGGAGCGCATTGCGGCGGCCCTGGACACGGAGGTGACAGAGGTCATCTACGGTGTCCCACAGACGCCGAATCTCCGCCGAATAAAGCGCCGCTGGGCGCTCATAGGCGGCGAAACCGCTATTATATTAACTATTTTTATTATTATATTATATATTTATGCCTTTGTCGGTACTTGGCGGTACGGCCTGCGCTATCAGTTTTGGAATCAGAACTACGCCGTCACCCTGGAAAAGCTCTCCGGTGCGTACAGTCTGGAACGCTCCGCCGCCATGCGCACCACTGTCGCTGGCATCCAGCTTTCCCCCAGCCACCACTCCACGATGGCTCCCTGAAGTCCGACGGCAATTTCTTTGGGTTTCATGTCTATCCGGCGGAGGCATATCATGGTGATCTTCTGCCGGATGGCTGGGATACCACCAGCATCGTCACCATCACCGTGACGGGTCTGGCCCCAGTTTACCACCCAGCGGCTCCCTTATCTCAGTCCTTTTTCCTGATATCCATGATTTTTCTGTAATTTTCTTCCGAAAACCTGTTGACATTTTGAATCCTCACTGATATACTTGATAAGCCGCTTTGAATGGGTCTATAAGTGCGCCTTGTGCGCCGCCCCCGACAGCGAGCCCGTAAATGAAGGAGTTGAAACATACAATGAACGCAATCATCGTGACCGGCGGCAAGCAGTACAAGGTCGCTGAGGGCGACGTGGTCTACATCGAGAAGCTGGACCAGGAAGCCGGCGAGACCGTCAAGTTCGACCAGGTCCTGGCCATCATCGACGGCGACAAGGCCACCTTCGGCACCCCCGTGGTGGAGGGCGCTTCCGTGGAGGCTACCATCGTCAAGAACGGCAAGGGCAAGAAGATTCGCATCTTCAAGTACAATCCCAAGAAGGGTTACCGCAAGCGTCAGGGCCATCGTCAGCCTTACACCAAGGTTGAGATCG
>CAMBAJ010000095.1 GCA_945864305.1 uncultured Clostridia bacterium
TCCTTCAACCTGTTCAACAACATGACGGTGCTGGAAAACTGCATGGTGGGCCAGATCAAGGTGTTGAAAAAGAATAAGGACGAGGCCCGTGCCCAGGCGATGAACTACCTGGAAAAGGTGGGCATGGCCCCTTACATCAACGCCAAGCCCCGGCAAATCTCCGGTGGCCAGAAGCAGCGGGTGGCCATTGCCCGGGCTCTAGCCATGGACCCGGAGGTGTTGCTGTTCGACGAACCTACCTCCGCCCTGGACCCCGAGATGGTGGGCGAGGTGCTGAACGTCATGCGGGGCCTTGCCCAGGAGGGCATGACCATGCTGGTGGTCACCCACGAGATGGCTTTTGCCCGGGATGTCAGCAACCATGTGGTGTACATGAACCAGGGCGTCATCTGCGAAGCGGGTTCCCCTGCCGAGGTGTTCGGCAATCCCCAGAAGCAGGAGACCAAGGACTTTTTGTCCCGGTTCCGCAACAATTGAACGAGCGTTCCCGCATCCTGTGGATGCGGGAACTTTTTTATCCCAATATAGGAAAAATTCCCTGCCAGCCAGTGCCGGAATCCAGGACCGCCTCCACCCGGGGCACTAAGTCCCGGGCGAAGGTCGTCAGACAGGCGGCACCGGCCAGGCCAAGCTCCAGCCGCCGGGCCAGCCGCTCTCCCGCCTGCTCCAGGAGGTGCCGTCTCCTGTCTCGGCCCGGCGGCACAGCTGGTAGTCGATGTCGCAGGGGACCTCCGCGGCGAAAAATTGCGTGTCATACGCCCGGAAAAAGCCCCCGATACTCCGCAGGGTCTCCTCCAGGGAGCGGTTTTCCGCCCGCAGCACGCAGCGGCAGGCCCGCTGGTACAGTGGCCGGGTCCGTCCCACCTGCCGCCGGACCGTCTCCTCCGCCGCCCGCAGCAGCACCGTGGGGTCTCCCTCCAGCAGAGTTCTAGGCGAAAGGTCCCGCTCCCGGAAGTGCAGCTCCAGGGACAGGCGGATGGACGCCAGCAGTGCCTGGGCGGTCTCTTTACGGACGGAGGTGCTCTCCCCCATGGTGTACCGCTCCGTCTGCCAGGCCAGCAACTGCCACAGTCTGGCCCCATACTCCAGCGTCTCCTCCGCCGTCAGCGCGGCAGTCAGTCCTCTGCATCCCATTGTGTCTCCTCCTTCCTCTCCCGCAGTTCTTTCAGGGAGAAGCCCTCCAGATATGATATAGCTCCCCGGGCGCCGTCGAAGGCCCTTCGGAGAAAGGCCAGCAGTGCCCGGTCCGGCACCAGGTCCCCGGCCTCCTCCTTCCAGTGGTAAAAGACGGCCTGCGCCGACAGCAAAGTCTCCGCCCAGTCGGATTGCTGCAAGTAGGGCGAATCGCACAGGGCGTCTATCAGGGCCGGCAGGATGCCGTCTCCAAACTCCACCCGGCCGGTGTCCGCCAGAGCCCGTTCCCGGCCCTCCGCCAGGGCCTCCATCTCCTCTCCCGTCAGCGTCAGGCCAAAGGCCGCCGTCTTTTGATTGCAGGCTTCCAACGCCCGCACCGTCTCCGTCTGCCGGTTTGTCAGATGTTCTTCCATGCAGCCACCTCCCGCGCCCAGCTTACCGCAAGGTCCTTGGCGGAACAAGACTTGAAATTTCGGCCGTTTTGTGGTAATATAAACATGAAAAAAGAGCGTATAAACGCTCTTTTTTCATGTTCTGGCCGCCGCCTCTTGCTCCCAGCGTCTTTTCGCGTTACAATAGTCCTATTCTGTGAAACGAAAGGAGGCGTCTGCGGCATGTATCTCTGCGGCCTGCAAAAGCTGGCGATGGTGGACTACCCCGGCAAGCTGGCGGCGACGGTGTTTACCGGCGGGTGCAATCTGCGCTGCCCCTTCTGCCACAACGCTCTTCTGGTGACACGGCTGGACGAGACGCCGAAGCTTTCCGAGCAGGAGATTCTGAACTTCCTGGCCTCCCGGAAAAAGCTGCTGGACGGCGTGGTCCTCTCCGGCGGGGAACCGCTTATGCAGCCTGATGCGGCGGTGTTTTTGAAAAAAGTCCGAGATATGGGCTTTGCCGTCAAGCTGGACACCAACGGCTGTTATCCCGAGGCTCTGGCGGACATTCTGGAGCGAGGGCTGGTGGACTATGTGGCCATGGACATCAAGAACTGCCGGGAGAAATACGCCCTCACTGTGGGACGTTCCAGCTTTGATATCGCTCCGGTGGAGGAGAGCGTCCGGCTTCTGCGGGCCAGCGGCGTGACGTACGAATTCCGCACCACGCTGGTACAGGAGCTTCACACCGCCGATGATATCCGGGCTATCGGACAGTGGCTCCGGGGCGCCCCACGGTACTATTTACAGCAATTCGTGGACTCCGGCAATCTGATCAGCGAGGGCTGTCACGGCTTCACACCCTCGGAGATGCGGGAGTTCGCCGCCGTCGCCGCGCCCTTTTTCGATGAGGTCTCTCTGCGGGGCGTCGAGTGAGGTTTCGCGAGTTTTGTGGTTTCTTATGAAAATGAGTACAAGATATAGTGGTTCTTCTAATTGACTTCCCGGTCAAACGTGTTAGAATGGTACTCGTGGGCTGTTGCGCAGCCCACGGGTATTCTTTTTTGCATGTTGTGTATTGACATATCAAATATTCGGGAGAAAGCAGGGAGATTTCATGTATCAAGTTGTCAAACGAGACGGAAAAATCACCGATTTCAACATCTCCAAGATCAGCGTCGCCATTACCAAGGCCTTTGAGGCCACCAACAAGGAGTACAATCCCGACATCATCGACCTGTTGGCTCTGAAAGTCACCGCCGACTATCAGGAGAAGATTCACGACGGCAGGGTCACGGTGGAGGATATCCAGGACAGCGTGGAGAGCGTACTCAGCAAGGCCGGTTACGCCGACGTGGCCAAAGCCTACATTTTGTACCGCAAACAGCGGGAGAAGGTCCGCAACCTGAAGTCCACCATGCTGGACTACAAGGACCTGGTGGACAACTACCTGAAGATCAACGACTGGCGGGTGAAGGAAAACTCCACCGTCACCTATTCCGTGGGCGGCTTGATCCTGTCCAACTCCGGTGCCATCACCGCCAACTACTGGCTCAGCGAGATCTACGACCCGGAGATCGCCAACGCCCACAAGAGCGGCGACATCCACCTCCACGACCTGAGCATGCTTACCGGCTACTGCGCAGGGTGGAGCCTGAAGCAGCTCATCCAGCAGGGCCTGGGCATTCCCGGAAAGATCAACTCCTCCCCCGCCACCCATCTCTCCACCCTCTGCAACCAGATGGTTAACTTCCTGGGCATCATGCAGAACGAGTGGGCGGGCGCGCAGGCGTTCTCCTCCTTCGACACCT
>CAMBAJ010000096.1 GCA_945864305.1 uncultured Clostridia bacterium
TATCCAGAGTACCACGGATAATGTGATAACGGACGCCGGGGAGGTCCTTGACACGACCGCCGCGGATCATGACGACAGAGTGCTCCTGCAGGGAGTGACCCACGCCAGGGATATAGGCGGTGACCTCATAGCCGTTGGTCAGACGCACACGGGCGATCTTACGCAGAGCGGAGTTGGGCTTCTTGGGGGTCGCGGTTCTCACGGCGGTGCAGACGCCTCTCTTCTGGGGAGAAGGCAGATCGGTGGTCTTGGTCTTCAGGGTGTTCAGACCGAACTGCAGAGCGGGAGAAGTGGACTTGTAGGTAGCCTGTTCTCTTCCTTTACGGACCAGCTGGTTAAAAGTAGGCATTGAATTTCTCCTTTCTTACATATTTCTGGCAGCCGCATTTTGCGGACAGCCTTTATTTTTTACGGAAAGCCGGTAGGCTATTCCGAAAAAAACGAAATCATTGCAGGACGGCCACCACGGACGCGCCCACCGTAATGCGGCAGGCCTGACCCAACTGGGCCATGGTGTGGTCGGTCTCCACGGGGATGCCAGCTGCCTCACAGCTGGCAGCCACTGGATCGGTGATGGCGGGATCGGCGTCACAGGCGAGATACACCCGCCGCGCCCGGCCCTCCCGGATCGCTTTGCGGGACTGCTTCACGCCGATGACCTTCTCCTGGGAAGCGAGTTCCGTGATCACGGGAATTTCCTCCTGAAACGCATGGTAAAATTCGCAGAATCTATCCGCGCAAGTTGAAATTATAGCATGAGTAGCGTCAATCGTCAAGTATTTCTGCCAAATGGATTTTTATTTTTCCTGTTTTACAAATATTGGCGGTTTTATTCAGTGTTTTTTTATTTTTTGATGCATTTATCCATTCCATGATCCGGAAGCCGACGGGATTCCGCCGCTGCGGGAGCTGCGGCGGATGTTTTCTCTCCAGTACAAACTTTTTCTCTCCGCTGTTCGTCTGTAAAATAGAACACTGACAAGGAGGACTTTATGATGAAACATTTCGCCCCTCTGGCCGCTCTGCTGGCTCTTCTCCTGGTGCTGGCCGCCTGCGGCGCCGCTGATTCCCAGTCCCTGGCGGCCGCCGACCCCGCCAAAGAGTCCACCGCCACGTTGGAAGAGCTCTGCGGCTCCGACTATCAAAGCTACATCATTGAGACCATCACCATGCAGATGGAGAACCGTATGGACAAGACCCCCGACGTAGTATACTTCCCCATTGCGGACAACGCGCCTTTGACGGACTATGCCGCCATTGGCGAAACTACGGACTTCACTGTGGACGGAGTCGGCAACATCGTGATCCTGTTCCCGGCGGGCACCGTTGCCGATGAAGCCCACGGAGAACAGTCCTTCCGCATCCCCCGTCCCTGAGCACACCGCAAAAAAGAGGACCGCCATTGCGGTCCTCTTTTTTGCTTTTCAGTGGGGATCAATCCTCAAACACGGGGACTTCCTCGGCGGCGTCTCCTTGGGCATCAGGCACCAACTCCTCGGCAAAGGTGTGATAGGCCTGGAGACCCGTACCGGCAGGGATCAGCTTGCCGATGATGACGTTCTCCTTCAGACCCACCAGGTGGTCCACCTTGCCCTTGATGGCGGCCTCGGTCAGGACCTTGGTAGTCTCCTGGAAGGAGGCGGCAGACAGGAAGGAGTCGGTGGCCAAAGACGCCTTGGTGATGCCCATCAGCAGCTGGGTGCCGACGGCGTGGCGCAGAGGCTCGCCGTTCTCCTGGGTCTCACCGGCGGCGTTGCGGCGATCGATCTCCTCATTGGCGTCGTCCAGCTCCAAGACGTCCACCATGGAGCCGTCCAGCAGCTTGGTGTCGCCGGCGTCCTCAAGACGGACCTTGCGCATCATCTGGCGGACAATGACCTCGATGTGCTTATCGTTGATATCCACGCCCTGCTGACGGTACACGCGCAGAACTTCCTGGATCAGGTAGTTGTACACGGCGTCGGCGCCGCGGATGCGGAGCACATCGTGGGGGTTCAGGGCGCCGTAGGTCAGCTGAGTGCCGGCCTCAATGGTGTCGCCGTCCTTCACCTGCAGACCGGTGTGGGGCACCGCGTAGGTGCGGGTGTCCCCGTCGTCAGCGGTGACAATGATGTTCAGGAGGCTGCCCTTGGTGGCCTCTTCAAAGCGGACCTTACCGCCGATCTCGGCCAGAGTGGCCATACGCTTGGGTTTCCGGGCCTCGAACAGTTCCTCGACACGGGGAAGGCCCTGGGTGATATCGCCGCCGGCCAGGCCGCCGGTGTGGAACGTACGCATGGTCAGCTGGGTGCCGGGCTCGCCGATGGACTGGGCAGCGATGATGCCGACCGCTTCGCCGGGGCCGACGGGCTTCTGGGTGGCCAGGTTCATGCCGTAGCACTTAGCGCACACGCCGCTGTGGGCCTTGCAGGTCAGGACAGTGCGGATCATGACGGTGGGATGCTCGTCGACAGCGGGGTCGAAGGAACACTCGTCGCCCGGACGGGGGTTCTTCTGGACCCACTTGCGGGACTCCAGAATCTTGGCGTCGGCGGAGGTCATCATCTTCGTGCTGGAGAGCAGGACCTCGCCGGTCTCGGCGTCCACCACGTCGCCCACCAGGAAGCGGCCATGGAGACGGTCGGAGAACTTCTCAATGACCTGGCCGTTCTCGCTGATCTCGGAGACCTTGATGCCGTGGGTGACATGGCAGTCCTCCTCGCGGATGATAACATCCTGGGAGACATCGACCATTCGGCGGGTCAGGTAACCGGAGTCGGCGGTACGCAGAGCGGTATCGGCCAGGCCCTTACGAGCGCCGCGGCTGGAGATGAAGTACTCCAGGGCGGTCAGGCCCTCACGGTAGTTTGCCTTGATGGGGATCTCGATGGTCTTACCGGCGGTATTGGCGATCAGGCCGCGCATACCGGCCAGCTGCCGAATCTGCTTCATGGAGCCACGGGCGCCGGAGTCCGCCATCATGAAGATGGGGTTGTAGCGGTCCAGGTTCTTCTGCAGGGCGTCGGAGACGTCGTTGGTGGTCTTCTCCCAGACCTGCACCACCTGCTTGTAGCGCTCGTGGTCGGTCATGAAGCCCATCTTGTACTGGTTTTCGATGTCCA
>CAMBAJ010000097.1 GCA_945864305.1 uncultured Clostridia bacterium
CATCTACTGCACCCGCTTCACCGCCGGCCTCATCAAGCTGAAGCTGGAGGAGCACAACCTGACCAAGACCACCAAGCTCATCACCGTGGAGCCGGGCAAGTCCGTCCGGGCGGGCAAGTTCACCGTGGAGTTCATCCACGTGAACCACTCCATCGCCGACTCCGTGGCCTTCGCCATCCACACCAGGATGGGCACGGTGGTCCACACCGGCGACTTCAAGATCGACTCCACCCCCATCGACGGCGAGGTGATCGACCTGGCCCGGCTGGGCGAGCTGGGCAAGGAGGGGGTCCTGTGCCTGTGCGCCGACTCCACCAATGTGGAGCGCCCGGGCTTTACCCCCTCTGAAAAGACGGTGGGCGCCACCTTCACCCGCCAGTTCCAGAACTGCGACGACCGCATCATCGTCACCACCTTCGCCTCCAACGTCCACCGCATCCAGCAGGTGTTGGACGCCGCCGCCCAGTGCGGGCGGAAGGTGGCCGTGACAGGCCGGTCCATGGAGAACATGATGAAGGTCTCCACGGAGCTGGGCTACATGAAGGTGCCCAAGAACACCCTCATGGACATCAACAAGATCAAGGGCCTGCCCAAGAACAAGCAAGTGATTGTCACCACCGGCTCTCAGGGCGAGGAGATGTCCGCCCTGTACCGCATGGCCTTCTCCACCCACAAGCAGGTGGAGCTGGGCGCGGGCGACAAGGTGATCATCTCCGCCTCCGCCATCCCCGGCAACGAGGTCACGGTGGGCCGGGTCATCAACGAGCTGTTCCGCAAGGGCGTGAAGGTGGTCTACAACAAGGCCGACATGCTCCACGTCTCCGGCCACGCCTGCCAGGAGGAGCTGAAAATCGTCCACGCCCTGACGAAGCCCCGTTTCTTCGTCCCCCTCCACGGCGAGCAGCGGATGCTGCAAATCCACAGCCAGCTGGCCCAGGACATGGGCATGGACCGCAACCACATCGCCATCGCGGACAACGGCTCCGTCATCGAGATGACCACCAAGACACTGAAACTCAACGGCTCCGTCCCCGCCGGCGAGGTGTACGTGGACGGCTCCGGCGTGGGCGACGTGGGGGCCGTGGTCATGCGGGACCGCAAGCGCCTGGCCGAGGACGGCATGGTGGTGGTCGTGCTGCCCATCTCCTCCCACGACGGCGGTCTGCTGGCGCCGCCGGAGATCATCACCCGGGGCTTCATCTACGTGAAGGAGTCCGGGGACCTGATGAAGGAGCTGCAGAACGTGGCCATGGACGCCGCCGACTCCGTCTCCCGCAAGCGCAGCCGGGACGACGGCGAGCTGAAGGGCGCGGTGAAGTCCGCCGTCAGCAGCTACCTGTTCAAGAACACGAAGCGCAGCCCCATGGTCATCCCCGTTGTGACCAGGCTGTGAGGCTTCTTCGAAGGGGAGCAGGCTCCCCCTCGACCTCCCCCACCACCAGTGACGCGACGTCACTGGTGAACGCCGCCCAAGGCGGCTGAGTCATGGTATTTTCGCCACGTACACGCCGCGGCGAAAATGATTGAAAAGTATTTGCCTGCGGCAAATTCCACAAAATCAACGCCGTCTCCGGTTTTCCGCCGGGGGCGGCTTTTCCTGTTGCTCTGGCTGTCTCTCTGGCCGTTTCTCTTCCTTTGGCTGTGTCTTTCTCTGTTTCTTTTTCAAAAATATTTCTTTCTCTTTTTTTGTCTCTTTCTCTGTATCTGTCACTTTGGCTTTCTCTTTTCCTTTGACTTTTTCTATGTCTATATCTATATCCGTAAAATTTTATAAAATTTTAGAAAATGTTCCCTCTTCCGTGCAACCATGGCCCCCGGCGGGTCCCCTTTTATAGAGACATCTGCTGAACACACGGGAAAGGAGTTTTTTCATGAAAGGCAAACGCAGCAGTATCCTCCTGTACTTTGACAACTTCCACCGGGTGGCCGACCTGCCGGACGAGCAGCTGGGCATCCTGTTCCGGGCGCTGATGGAGTGCGGCGAGCGGGAGGCCGCCGGAGAGGACGGCATCACCGGGTTTGAGCAGCGCTACCCCAACATGTGGGAAAAGACCCAGATGGCCTTCTCCTTCATGGCGGACACCATCCGTCGGGACGCGGCGTCCTACGCTGAGAAGTGCGCCAACTACCGCGCCGCCGCCCAGCACCGCTGGGACCTGCAACGGGAGAGTCAGGCCATCCCGGACAGCCCTCCGGCGGACGAGTTGGAGCGTCTGGTCCGGCAGCAGCGTGAAAAAACAGGGCGGCCCGACTGGGCCGCCCTGTGAGGGGTATCCTATGATTATTCCGCCCTGGGGTCCTCGGTATCGAACACCGTCTTGGCGCTGGCCGCCAGGCCCGCCAGACCCTGCAGTTCGCTGGGAATGATGATCTTGGTGGCCTTGCCGTCCGCCACCTTCTGCATGGCCTCCAGCGCTTTCAGCTTCACCACCTGGTCGTTGGGCGCCGCCTCGTTCAGCAGCTTCAGCGAGTCGGCCATGGCCTTCTGCACCTGCATGATGGCCTGGGCCTCGGCCTCGGCGGCCATGATGCGGGCCTCCTTCTCGCCCTGGGCCTTCAGAATGGCGGCCTGCTTCTCGGCGTCGGCCCGCAGGATGGCGGACTGCTTCTCGCCCTCGGCCACCAGAATCTGGGACTGCTTGGTGCCCTCGGCCTGGAGGATGGACTCCCGGCGCTCCCGCTCCGCCTTCATCTGCTTCTCCATGGCGTTCTGGATCTCCTTGGGCGGGATGATGTTCTTCAGCTCCACCCGGTTGACCTTGATGCCCCAGGGGTCCGTGGCCTCGTCCAGGATG
>CAMBAJ010000098.1 GCA_945864305.1 uncultured Clostridia bacterium
CCAACTGCCCCAACCTGGGCGAGTGCTACCGCAAGCACACCTCCACCTTTATGATTTTAGGCAGCATCTGCACCCGGAACTGCCGGTTCTGCAACGTCACCACCGGACACCCCCTGCCCCCGGACCCCGAGGAGCCCATGAATGTGGCGAAGGCCGCCAAGAAGCTGGGACTGCGCCACGTCGTGCTCACCTGCTCCACCCGGGACGACCTGCCCGACGGCGGCGCGGAGCAGTTCGCCAAGTGCGTCCGGGCCATCCGGGAGATTTGCCCCGGCACCACCGTGGAGACATTGATCTCCGACATGAAGGGCAACACCGACGCGCTGGACATTGTCATCGCCGCCCACCCGGAGGTCCTGAACCACAACGTGGAGACGGTGAAGGAGCTTCAGTCCGCCGTGCGGCCCCAGGCCCGGTACGAGCGGTCTCTGGAAGTGCTGCGCTACTGCAAGCAGAAGGACCCCACTCTTCTCACCAAGACCGGCTTCATGGTGGGCCTGGGCGAGACGGAGGAACAGATCAGCGCCTTGATGGACGACATTCTGGAGACCGGCTGCGATATCCTGACCATCGGCCAGTACCTCCAGCCCTCTCCCCAGCACTATCCCCTGGCCCGGTACGCCACGCCGGAGGATTTTGCCCGCTACAAGGAAATGGCCCTTGCCAAGGGCTTCCGCCATGTGGCCTCCGCGCCCCTGGCCCGCAGCTCCTACAAAGCGTGGGAAGCGTTGGAGGACGTGCATGATCTATATTGAGACCGGCTCCACCGATGTTTACTACAACTTCGGCCTGGAATACTATTTCAGTGTGGAAAAGCGGCTGTCGGACACCGTGTTTCTGTTCTGGCGGACCACCCCCACGCTGATGGTGGGCAAGTACCAGAACGTGCTGGAGGAGATCAACAAGCCCTACGCCGATGAGCACGGCATCCACATCGTCCGGCGCATGAGCGGCGGTGGCACCATCTACACGGACCTTGGCGGCTGGCAGTTCACCTTCATCCAGCACAAGGAGGCCGGGGAGATCGAGTTCCACCAGTACATCGCCCCGGTCATCGACGCCTTGCGGGAGATGGGCGTTCACGCCGAGTTCAACGGCCGCAACGATTTGACCATCGACGGCAAGAAATTCTCCGGCAACGCCCAGTACCGCCTGGGGGACTGCGTCGTCCACCACGGCTCCCTGCTGTTTGACACGAACATCCGCCAGATGGTGGAGTCCACCACCGTGGACAGCTATAAGATTCTCTCCAAGAGCATCAAGTCCGTCCGGGACCGGGTGACCAACATTGCCGAACACCTGCCCGCCCCCATGGACGCTGATACCTTCAAGGAGTGCATGGTCCGCCACATCATGGGCAGCAGCGGCGCCGTTTATGAGATCACCCCGGAGGATGACAAGCGTATCCGGGAGATTGCAGCGGAGAAGTTCAACAATTGGGAGCGCATCTACGGCGCGGACCCCAAGTTCAACATCGAGCGCACCGGCCGGCTGGCCGGCGGCAAGATGCAGTTCAAGATCGACGTGCAGAAGGGCATTATCCGCCACGCCGCCGTCTACGGCGACTTCTTCTCCACCCTGGACGCCGAGACCATCTGCGCGGCCCTGGTGGGCTGCCGCTACGAGCGGGCCGCCGTGCTGGAGGCTCTCCAGTCCCACGGCATCGACGGCGCGGTCTACCGCATCTCCGCTCAGGAGATGGCCGAGGTCATCGCGGACTGATATACCGATATAAAAAGAGCACCGGAGTTTCCGGTGCTCTTTTTTGCGCTTATCAGGAGATATCCGCCATCTCCGCGTCGTCGCAAAGTCCGCGCCGCTCCGCTTCCCCCTGATGGGGAAAGCTACACGCGCTCCCTTGCTTCTCCTTTCCCCACCGAACCCGCTTACCCGCAAGGGGTATGCGGCATCCGTAAAGCGGCAAAGCCGCTAACGGCTGCCCAATCGCTGGGCTTTGGCGGGGACCCCTGTTTTACGAAATATCCGCCATCTCCAAATATTTATATCCGTTTTCCGCGATGTGGTCCTTTCGGCCCTGCAAATTGTCGCCCAGCAGCAGGTCGAAAATCTCCGCCGTCCGCTCCACGTCCTCCGGCATCACCCGGATGAGGCGGCGGGTCTCCGGGTTCATGGTGGTCAGCCACATCATGTCCGGGTCATTCTCGCCCAGGCCCTTGGATCGGTCAATTTTATATTTCTTCCCCTCCAGCTCCTTGACGATATCGTTCTTCTCCTTGTCGGAGTAAGCGAACCAGGTCTTTTCGCCGCAGTTAATCTCAAAAAGGGGCGTCTCCGCGATGTAGACGTAGCCCTCCCGGATGAGGGTGGGAGTCAGGCGGTACAGCATGGTCAGAATCAGCGTCCGAATTTGGAAGCCGTCCACGTCGCCATCGGTGCAGATGACCACCTTGTTCCACCGCAGGTTCCCCAGGTCGAAGGACGCCATGTCCTTGACATGCTTGTTCTGGACCTCCACGCCGCAGCCCAGGACCTTGATGAGGTCCGTGATGATCTCGCTCTTGAAAATCCGGGCGTAGTCGGCTTTCAGGCAGTTCAGAATCTTGCCCCGGACGGGCATGATGCCCTGGTACTCGGAGTCCCGGGCCAGCTTGACGCTGCCCAGAGCGGAGTCGCCCTCCACGATATAGATTTCCCGCCTGGACACATCCTTGGTGCGGCAGTCCACAAACTTCTGGACCCGGTTGGCGATGTCAATGCTGCCGGAGAGCTTTTTCTTGATGTTCAGCCGCTGCTTCTCCGCGCTCTCCCGGCT